>JAZSME010000020.1:0-7984 GCA_045535715.1 Ruminococcus sp.
AACAGAACAAAATCATCGGGGAAATAGTCAAGGAGTGTATAGGGTGCACTGCCCGGCTCACGTCCCGACATAACGCGGGAGTAGTTTTCAATGCCCTTACAGAAGCCTGTCTCACGGAGCATTTCCATATCATAAAGGGTGCGCTGTTGAATACGCTGAGCCTCAAGAAGCTTGCCCTCAGCGGTAAACTCCTCCACCCTGCTTTGCATTTCGTTATAAATACTTTCAAGGGCTTTTTCCATTTTATCCTGCTCCACAACGTAGTGGGATGCAGGGTAAATTGCCACGTGAGAGCGAGTGCATTTTACCTCACCCGTAAGGGGATGAATCTCGGAAATACGGTCAATCTCGTCACCGAAAAATTCAATTCTGAATGCGGTTTCTGAGGAATAAACAGGGAAAATCTCAACAGTGTCACCCTTAACCCTGAACTTGTTTCGGGTGAAGCTGACATCATTACGTTCATATTGAATCTCAACAAGCTTTTTTATAAGCTCATCCCTGTCCTTTTGCATACCTGTACGAAGAGATATAACCATACTGCGGTAATCAATAGGGTCACCGAGAGTATATATACAAGAAACCGAAGCAACAATTATAACGTCACGGCGCTCCGAAAGTGCCGAGGTTGCTGAGTGGCGAAGCTTGTCAATCTCATCATTGACGGCACTGTCCTTTTCAATATAAGTATCCGTTGAGGGAATGTATGCCTCGGGCTGATAGTAGTCGTAATATGATACAAAATATTCAACTGCATTTTCGGGGAAAAATTCCTTGAATTCCGTGCAAAGCTGGGCTGCAAGGGTCTTGTTGTGGGCAAGCACAAGGGTCGGACGGTTGAGCTCGGCAATCACATTTGCCATGGTAAATGTTTTGCCCGAGCCGGTTACACCGAGAAGCGTTTGTTCTTTATACCCTTTGCGGACACCGTCGCACAGCGCTTCGATCGCCTGCGGTTGATCACCTGTGGGCTTATATTCCGAAATCAATTTAAACTTATCCATATAATTGTTACCTAAGCGTTTAAGGAAGGTTTAAAAATTCCTCTTTTCTTTTCTCGTATGCAATTCTAAGTTCATCTTCATAAGGGATCTCGTAATCCTTCACAACTGTAAGCTCAAGGAAATATCTGAGCAAATGAGGATTAAGCACAAAAAGAGGTCCGATCAGGTGTGTTGAAAAGAAGTTGTTGCGCCTGAATCCTTCTAAATCAGAATCCGAGTTAAGACCAATACCTCTTTTCACTTCTGAAAATGCAAAGTCTTTGTTATCTCCATATAGCATTGTGAACTGACTTTTAAAGCCTACAATTTCAAGATCTTCAAACAGACCGAGAAATCTTGAGTTGTGACGTTTCATCATTTTACGCACGCTATAAAAATCAAACAAGCCGAGAGCTTCGATTTTTTCTTTCTCGTCAGTTTCAATATATTGACCGAAGACTTCACCGGCGTTTCCTGTAAAAAGAAAAACAGTACCATTCTCGATAAGTTGAGAAATTCTATCTTTATATGGCGTTAACGCAGCAATTACAAGTTCCTGAGAACGTTCACTCATAGGGCCCATGTAAATCATATCGACATCTTCTTTTGTAAACAGAGGAGTTTCTGTAATCTTAGTTTCTGTTACTTCTATTTCTTTTGAGCTGTCTCTCAGAAGTTTCACGTTAAAGAGGTCGCCGTAGAGATTACAAATCTGAGGAAATAAAACTTCAAGCTTCATCAGAGTGTCCACCTCCTGAGAATTTCTGTGTAAGAGTTTCCTTGAGTTTCTTTGCAACCGAAACGCAATGCAGATCATAGAGAACAATAATCTTATCGGCATCCGCACTTATGAGATCTGCAACAGAAGAATAATCGTCTGTGGTAATAATGATATCACGGGGTACACCTGCAATAAGAAGTCTTACCATATCATCCAGATGTCTTGCCCCAACAGCAATAACCTGAAGCACATCAGGTGACTTCAGAAGTTCAAAGTCAGCGTCATACATCCAACAAACGTTTTCTGAGGACTTGTCAGTATCTTCGATTTCATCAAGGAAAAGAACGACTGATTTTTTTCCGGGCAGTGTATTAGCGTAACTGAAAGCTCTTGAACAAGCAATAGGATTCTGAGCCTTTGAAAGAGTCAGGAGTATCTCCATATCCCCCATCTTAGCTTCGCTGTAACGGCTTCCGACTACTGATATTTCACTTTTCTTAATGCTTTCGGAATCAATGCCGAGAATTCGTGCCATGGTTACGGCCGCAACATAGTTATAAATGTTGATAATATTTTTGTTCGGGAAACAATAGGTTTCCTCGGTTTTGTCCGGTCCGATAAGAGTGAACTGAGAATTAGTCATATCGATATTATCAGCTATATAATCCGGATTTAAAACACCAAATCCACACTTGGGACAATGTGCTTTTCCGATATGATGATATCTTCTGAAGTCATACCTGAGAACCTCTGAACATTCAGGACAAATGCGCAGATCAACAGAAAGATTCTCTTCCTCAGAAGTCTCAAAAGGCTGTTTGGCAATAGAAAACAGTATTCTGTTGTTCCCTTTTGCAAGGTTTGAGCTGATAAGATCGTCTCCGTTAAGAACAAGAGTAGTTGTCTCAGGGATAGATTTATCAAGAATATCCTTGATAAACTCTGTATGAGCATTACGAGTAAGTGAATCTCTGAAAAGATTTGTACAAACAAGATATGTGGGTTTTACATAGGGGTAAATCAGAGGCGAACTTCTTTCGTCAACCTCAAGTACCGCAATGGGATATTTACTCTTGCCTGAAAGCTTTGAGCCAAGAACGAGCACAGAAGAAATGCCAACATAAGTGTTGGAACCCAGACTGTTACAAAGCACCTTTTTGCCATTCTCTTTAAGAAGAGTATATATCATATTTGTAACTGTGGTTTTTCCGTTGGTGCCGGTAACAGCGATAACTGTTTCGGGAGCAGTTACTCTGCTGAGAAAATCAGGACAGATTTTCAGTGCTACAACGCCGGGAAAATGACTTGCATCCTTGCCAATCAGACGAAGGAGACGATATGCAATCTTGGCAAGATAAAGGCCAAGAAAAAATCTCAGGTTCTTTTTCTTCATAATATTACCTCAAAACACAGAATGTATTTATTGTTCATAACACTCACAAATTGTAGACTCGCGCAGAGAAAGTGCTTCTCCGTCTGCAATAATGATATGGTCCACAAGGTTAACGCCAACAAGCTTTAGCGTATGATAAAGGTCATTCGTAACATAAACATCAGCTTTACTGGGAAGGGCAATGCCACTGGGATGATTATGAGAAATATAAGCGTTAACAGCATTATATCTCATAGCAAGATCGATAATCTTTCGAAACGGAACATCAGAAGCAGTAGCGTTTCCTGAAGCAACAACTCCACAGAATAGTTCGTTACCTTTTGCATCAAGCAAAAGCAGAATCATATGCTCTTCCATTCTTCCGATGAATTTGTTGACGAAGAATTGCTCTACGTTGTCTTTAGTGATTATCTTGTTTCTGTTATTATGCTTATCATCCATATATACGCGGGCAATGTCAGGAATTGTTTTAAGAAATACAGCAACATTTTCAGAAACACCGGCACTCTTTATTGTGTCTATGGGCGCATCAAATATTGCACTCAAGGAACCGAAAGTGTCAAGAAGTTTATGCGCGATGGGATTGGTGTCAACCTGACGATAGCAATAAAATAACATAAGCTCAAGGATTTCGTGATCTTCGAAATTCTCAAAGCCCTCAGCAAGATATCTTTTTCTCATTCGTTCACGGTGACCCTCGTGAATATTTGCCACTTGATATTCCCTCCTCTTCCGCTTATGCATAACTATCCAATATAATTAGTTTTATTATAAATCAATAAATACAAATTTACAATAACTTTAGAGAATTAAAACACAATATATATGTATTTTTTATCATCAATAACTCAACATAATGCGAACAGCGACACCCCCAAAAAGGAATGCCGCTGAAAATTAAGCATTATTTTGATTCTTGTACATTTGCTTCCACTCACAAAAGCCATATAAATCCCACATAAGAAAAGCGATGAAACAGATTGTAACCGATATATACTTAAGGTCTTCAAAAGATGCGAATGTCCAGAGAACAATAAGTACTATATCGTTCAGAGCGTAAGCCAGAGCGTAATAAGGACTGCGAAGTGCTGTAAGATATGCAGCAATAAAGCTTGTTGTTATTGAAACCGTACTAAAGAATATATTTTTTGTATTAAAATACATAAGTATAAAATAAAAAATAAACGTAACTAGAAGAGACAGCACAAACATAATATATATATTACTTCGGGAAACCTTGTTAACTTCAACTTGTGAACGTTTACCTTTATAAGGATGTTTCAACCATGACACCAATGATACAACAGACATAGGAAGTGTCATACCTACGTAAGTAAGTGTTTCTCCGTAGTACCTGAACGAAAAGGAAATCATTCCGTAAATAAGACTGAAAATTATCATCAGCACCATTCCAATGGGGTTTCCCTTCGCCGCAAAGGTAAGGGATGTCACTCCGACAAGGGACGCTAAAAGAGTCATAAGGCTGTTGCGATCAAACATCAAAAAGGATGATATAATCACAATTACCGAGGTTAGCCACATTACGATTTCCTTTTTATTTATACTTTCAAAAATCTTCATTAAATATTTATTCCTCCAAAAAAGCACCCGAATACACATCTTCTAAGACCTAACGATGTGTAAACGGATGCTTCTGCATCTCTCTACCCGGTGGCAGATATATTTCATTGCAAGTATTATAACGAGTTATTCGTATAAAATCAATAGTTTTACTATATATAATCAAAAAGGGCTCAAGAAATAAATCTTTAAGCCCTAATTTTTTTATTTACAAATAGGATGAAGTTCAAATTTACTGCATGTTGCGTTACAAAGAATTCTTGGATTGAGAGTTTTGGCGCATCTTCCTGTTGTACCTGCTTCTACTCTGAAGTATTTTTGAATCGGATACGGAGTCCTTTCGCCGCACCAATACACACAGTTTCCGCAATTCTTCTTATACTTATCATAAGTAATAGACATTATTCATGTTTCCTTTCTTCTTAAGAGTTCTGTTCTGCATATTTCTCTAAGATTCTTTTTAAATTTTCTTCCGTAACATTTCCATTCTCATCGAAAATCGCATAAAGATCATAGGACTCCATAATACTATTGATCCAATTCTTTGTATCGTCGTCTTTAACAATCATCGCAAATCTATAAAAAAGACGTAGAATCTTATATCTGTCAAATTTTTCAGAACGAATGGTCTCTTCAGTTTTATTCTCGTGAACTCCACGATATAAGACAATATCAATTGTGAAATTTCCAAATATCTCAAACTGAACAGTGTATAAATAAGAAACATATCCGTTTCCGGAATTATTTTCTCTTGTTCGGATATATCTGAAATCAGAAACAAATTCGTAAGAGTATTCATTCATAAGCTCATATTTAAATTTCCCGCCTGATGCTTTTTCGCGAAGAACAATACGGCTGTTTTCATCATCCAGACACATATCGTATCCTGTGCCGCAACTAATACCATTGAAGTCAGTAAGCAAGCCGTAGCACAAAAGATCCTGAATAGCCGCCTGCTTTGCCTCTTCAGCAGCAGCTTTCTCTGCTTTTTTTGCCGCTTCCTTTTCCTTTTCTTCCTGAATAGCAGAAATTTTGTCTGTTGCGGTTTTAGCCACATCTTTTGCAACATCTTTAATTTTATCAAACAGTCCCATAATAAACCTCCTATAAAATCATTGTCAATTGGTAGAGCTTTTGACAAATCCGGAGATATGAAAAAAACAAACTTTTTACGTTGATTTTCAATTATTTTTTTACTTTTAGTTGACTTTTAATGAGGTTTAGAACTATAATAAAAATGCAGTCAAAAGCTCTACTTTTTGACTGCATTTACTATTTATGGACTATATAATATTCTCGTCTTCTCCTGTAAAACGTAGATTCGCTCATTTTACATAAATCAAGGGTGTCATCTATTGAGACCTTCCCCTCTTCCCAATTCTTAATGATTCTTCCAAAGTCATCCGGGACACAAATCTCCGGGCGGCCAAATTTCACACCGCGTTTTTTTGCAGCAGCAATACCTTGAGCTTGTCGCTTTTTTATATTTTCTCGCTCGTTCTGTGCCACAAATGAAAGAATCTGCAATACAAGGTCAGCAATAAAAGTACCCATCAAATCCTTTCCGTTACGAGTATCCAGCAACGGCATATCAATAACACATATATCAATGCCGATCTCTTTGCTCAGTATTCTCCATTGATTCTGGATTTCTTCGTAGTTCCTTCCAAGTCTGTCAATGCTTAATATGTAGAGTAAATCACCATTTTTGAGTTTTGCTGTGAGTTCCTTGTATTGAGGTCTGTCAAAATCTTTGCCTGATTGTTTATCCACGTATATATTCTCAGGACAAACGTTTTTTGCTTTCATGGCTATCATTTGCCTGTCCTCGTTCTGATCCACGGAAGATACACGAACATATCCGTATACATTCACAATTTGTCTCACCTCAATTCAGAATTATTATGTTTTCCGAAAATATGATCACAAACAATTAACCTCTAAAGGATTGAAAACGCTTAATATTTTTTTCAACCTTAGATTACTACTACTTTGTCAAAAAAGTCAACTAAAAATGAAAAAATAATTTTATTATTTAATTCATCCATAATATAAGAAATGACCGCCTGTTCAGAAAAACTGTAAGGCGGTCTTGTTATTATTCGAAAATCACTTTTGACAAATGTTCAAACATAATTGAGGCACAAGATTTCGGATCAGATTTTAAAAGACTTAAGTAGAATTACTACTTATTTCATTATTATTATTGCGTTTCTTTACATAATTGTTATATATCAAAAGCCCTGCTAAGCTCAGAGCTCCTGTAACTCCGTATAAAAGCAATGCACCCGAATAGGTTCCTTCCCCTATGAGATATCCTCCGAAAGTTGAAGACAAGACAGAAGGAATGCGCGCTATAAGAGAAAGCGCAAGAAATGTCGTAAATTTAATATCTGTCAATCCCACAAAATATGTAATAAGATCTTTGGGAGTGCCCGGAATAAAAAACACTAAAAATATAAGATTGTTGCGCTTTTGATCTGTGTTAATAAATCTGAGCTCATTTATTTTTTCTCTGGATACAAATATCTCAACAAGCTTTACGCCGAATCTTCTTATAAGAAAGAAAATAATTGCAGAACCTATTGCCACACCAAGATAGCATATAATAGTTCCGATAATCGGTCCAAAGGCGTAGCCTGCGGCAGACTCCAGAAGTTCACCGGGAATAAGTGCCACAAAAACTTGCAAAATCTGTAAAAGTAAGAGCACAAGCCACCCGAGAACTCCGAATGAATTTATATACTCTCTGAATCCTCCCTTGGAAAACCTACCAAGCCAATTACATATTAATACAGTTATCAAAACAAAAACCACAATCAGAACAATTATTGATAGAATAGTAAAAAGTTTCCGCTTGCGGCTATAATCATTGCTGAACTTATTTTTCATTATTCCACCTCATTTTCTCTTATTATACATTTATTTACAAATTAAGACAAGAAATTTGCATTTTGTTTTATTTCATACAACAAACAATCAAACAATGCTTATCTAAATGAGGAAAACAAAAGTGAATATAATACAAACCCGCCAATCAGCATAAACTGAAAGGCGGGTTTGTAATTTAACCAGGATATTTAAGTTTGTTCTTTTGAGGATAAACTAGTTTGTCCGGTGGCATTCCCCTTGTTCCCACTCTTTTATGAGTTTCTTCTTTTGCTTATTTATGCTCTAAATAGTATCCTAAACAGCGATTTTGAACCCGATTTTCTTCCCATTATTTCATTTATCATAAATTTTGTTGCAGAAAAAGTTGCAAAATTGACTGAGGAATAGTGTCGGGTGGCTAAGATGCTGTCATAA
>JAZSME010000089.1:0-13041 GCA_045535715.1 Ruminococcus sp.
CAAACCAGAAGCCTTCAAATACTGTTACAGTTACAAAGACTCAGGTTGCAAACGGTTCTACATGGGTACTTCAGGCATGGCTTACTTATGAAGTAAACGGAGAGCAGGAAACTATCTACTCTGACCTTGTTTACGTTGAAAAGCTTTAATTTATCAGATTGATAGATTAATTAACTTGATTTAGCCTAAGCAAAAAGCCCCCGACAGATTTTCTGTCGGGGGCTTACATTTTTGATAAGGAAGAATTTGAGGATCTATTGATATGATATATGTAGCAAAGTAACAGAAGACTTGCAGTTCCTGCAAGGAATCTATCCTGTGGTATAATGAATTCTGTGCTTTCGCCGAAGGTTCGAATCGCTGATTGTCCACAAAAAATCAGATAATTTTTTCTTTCCGCCTCATCCGTATTGCAGAGCCTTTCTTAACAAGCCACCTTCCTCTCAAGGGGAAGGCCTTTTGTTTCTACTTTAATAAATATCTTGAGAAACGTGACGTGAGCTTCGAGAAGCTTTCTTGTAATTCTACCTCAGAGGTTTCCTCTCACCGTAGGGGCGATTCACGAATTGCCCGAAAAGGCTTTTTGGTGGAGGAGTGCTGATACTGCAGAAGACAATTGTGATAAATTAAAAAAGCCTCCCGTTTAGCAGGGAGGCAATGAATAGTATACTAAGTGATTTGTTATGATTTAAGCTGGTGGGCAGATATGACTAAAAATACGCAAAATAAAAAAGAGGCGGTATCCGCCTCTTTTTTATGTACATAATTAAAGAGATTAGATATCGCCCTCGCTGTCAACTGTCTTCTGCTCAGTTGTTGTTACAACCTCAGTAGTAGAAGCAACGATAACCTCCTCAGCCTCGAACATAACGATGTTCATCTCGGGTGCTACGTATTTCATTCTCTTTTCACCTCCTATTAAAAACTATAATTATAGTACCAAATACAAAGGGAGTTGTCAATAGTTTTTGAAAGATTTTCTAAAAATTCTTTCTTCTTGATTTTCATCTTGTACAATGTTATCATATTACTGAAATTGTCAGGGCGGTGATGTGTTTTGAGAAGACCTTTTCTCGGCATTTTTTATAATGAATTGACATTTGAAGAAGAAACCAAGATATTGATGAAACTGCTTTTTGCAAATGGTGTGGATGCAGTATGCTTCACTGCTTCAGATGTTCATTCTGATAGTGATACTGTAAACGCAAAGGTGCTTAAGGACGGAGAATTCACAGAGGAAAAGGTTTATCTGCCGAGACTTCTGGAGTGTGGCTCTCTTTCTCACAAAAACCGTCAGAAGCTTTCCACGATATGTGAAATCATTGATGACTTCAGGCTTTCAAAAAAGGACGTTAATGATCTTCTGCTCACCACCTCTTTCGCTCCCTGCGTCATTCCCACGCGCCATACCGCAAAGCCTCAGAATATTCTGTCTCTTACTGCTTTGTGGAAAGAGATTATCATTAAGCCTCTTGTTGGCGCCCGAGGCGAAGGAATTTGTACCCTCAGAAGCCTTCCTGAGGGTCAGTTTGAGATGACCGACACCAAGGGAAAAACTGAGATTTTAGACTTTAATGATGCTCTTTTGCGCCTTGAAAATATGTACAATAACCTTACTGTAATTGTTCAGCCCAGGATGAAGTTTTTAAATTCGGACGGAAAAATTATGGACTACCGCATCAATGTCGAGAAGAACGGGGAAGGGGAGTGGGAGACCGTATTTATGATTGCCCGCACCTCCCGAGACAGTATTGTTTCCAATTTCAGCGCAGGCGGGTACGCATCACTTCTTGATGTAACTCTCAGCAAGGAGTACAAAGATGACGCTTTGAGGGTAAAGGAAGCTCTTGAGAGAATTGCCTCGGAGGTACCGATGATCATTGAAAAGGCATCCGAATGCAATATGCTCTCTCTCGGAATTGATGTGGGGGTTGACAGAGACACCCTTCAGGCTTATATCATTGAGGTGAACTATGTTCCTCAGGTGCACTATTTTAAGAGTGAATATCTTTACAAAAAGGCGGAGTATTTCAGCTATCTTTACAGAAAACATAAAGCATAAAATAAAAAAGACAGAGCGCAGATTTTGCGTTCTGTCTTTTGCTTTGTGGGGGGAATAATCGTTTTTAATGAATTTATCTTTTTAAAAGGTGCAATTTTTAATTAAAAGGAAACTCGGAGGGGGACTGACCGTTTGTGAATTCCTTGTAGATTTCTCCTGCGGTGCTGTTCATATTTTTGATTTTATCATAACTGCAGAGTGTCTCTCAAGGATTTCCGAGAAGGCGTGAATCCAGGCCTCGGCTCTGGTGTTACCTACACAGCAGCCGTTTGTGGCGTAGATCTGGTCAATGAAACCCATGGGTAGGTAAACGTGTTTATTTTCAAAAATACTGAAAAAGGGAAGAGTGAGGACCCTGCCATCACTTGAACAGGAGTAGATCTTACAATGCTCTGCAATGGTTTTGCGAGTTACTGCGGGATTTCCCAAAGCGTCGATAATGTAGTCCATCCATTCGCCGTTTTCCACAAGCTCTTCTACGGTCATATACTTTGCATCGGGAGCGAAGGAGTGGATATCCATTTCCCTGTTGCTGATGATGGATTGGTGCTTGTAGAAGAAAAGACCTACCTGCAGGCGTTCAATGAATTCTCCGTAGGCGCTTGCCTGAGCGAACTCCTTTGTGACACCCTTGCCGTTTGAGAAGGGGCTGCCGCCGTTTGCGTAAAGATTCAGGGAATAGCAGTTGCTAAGTCCCGAATCATTCCACTGCTCGGTTACTTCTATACCAAGCTTATCGAGGATGCCTTTAATCTTTTGTACGGTTTCGGTAGGGGTGGTTTCTTTGAATTTTTCGTCAATTATTCGCACTTCTATCGCCTCCTAAAAAATACAAAAAAATATATCATAACGAGACAGATTGTGTCAATAAATTTAAGGTTTGACGAAAAGGGAGAAGTCATTTCATCAATAAAAAGAAAAGTGTTGAAAAACGAATTGTTTTGTTGTATCATAACACATATGAAAGAAAGGAGATATTTATATGAAATATTTAAGAAGTATCTTATGCATAATAATCAGTGTGTTTATCCTTTTAAGCCTTTGTGCCTGCGGTAAGAAGGCTGATGAAAGCAAAAACAATTCCGATAATAAGAATGCCACAGCTCAGACTCAGGAAGCCACTCAGGGAGAGACTCAGGGAGAGACTCAAAACGTGGAGCCTTCTTCCTCTGAAACTCCTTCGGCAAGTGAGAATAATACAGATGTAGACAACCCTCCCTCAGGCACCATCAATACTCAGATTCCCGGTGCTGTCGGAGAGAGCAGCCCGGTTGACAGCTCTTACTTTGACGATGCTGCCTTTATCGGCGACTCCGTAAGCCTCAAGCTCAGCTACTACGCCGCCGCAACAGGGGATCTTGGCAACGCTCAGTTCTTTGCATCAGGCTCTCTGGGCTCTGCTAATTCCCTCTGGGAGATTTCCGACGAGTCCGTTCATCCCACATACCAGGGTCAGAAGATGCTGGTAGAAGACTGCATTTTTGCTTCAGGTGCCAAGAAGGTTTACGTTATGCTTGGTATGAACGATCTTGGTCTCTATGGTCTTGAGGATACCCTTGTGAACTTCGAGACTCTTATGGACAGAATCCTTGAGAAATGTCCCGATGTGAAGATCTGCGTTCAGTCCATGACTCCTATGACAGAGACTTCTTACATTCTGGGCGACAGTCTCAACAATCCCTCCATCAACGAGTATAACAGAAGACTCAGCGAAATCTCAACAAGACGTGGCTGGGCTTTCATTGATGTTGCATCTGTAATGTATGACGCAAGCGGCAGCGAGCTTAACCGTGACTACTGCAGCGACCCTGATGATATGGGTGTTCATTTCACCGAGGCAGGCTGTGCACAGTGGATCGAGTATCTTAAAACTCACGCTGTTTCTTAATTGTAAATCAAAAGGAGAAGAATTATGAAAAGACTTATTTCAATATTGCTTTTATGCCTGTGCGTGATGTCCTTTGCAGCATGTAAAAAAGAGGACGAAGCAAAAGTTATTGACATTCAGGCTGTTAAGGCTGAAATTATTGAGACGGTCGGTATCGAGAGTCCCATGGATCTGGGCTCAGACAGACTTCTTGCCCTCTACGGAATTGAGGGAGCAGATGTGGAGGATTCTGCCTGCTTTATGTCTATGGGTGGTACCTTCGCAGACGAGATCATCCTCGTTAAGGCAAAGGACAAGGACGCTGCAGACAGAGTTGAGGAGTGCCTTAATTCAAAGCTTCAGCAGGTGCTCAATCAGTCAAAGAACTATTCTCCCGAGGACTATGCAATTTATCAGGAGATAAAGGTCCTGAGAGAAGGCAACACACTTGCCCTTTTCATCCACAAGGATCACAAGACAATGCAGGAGATTTTCAGCAAGTAATAAAGAGGCGGAGTGTTTGTTCGTATCTTTTTTTCCGAGATATATGTCTGTTCCTTTGATATACTAAGGTCACAGGATAAACACAGGAAAAAACCAAACGAGGAGAGTTCTTATGAAAAACACAGCACTTAATAAAGGAATAAAATCAGCCGTTCTTATTTTACTCACTGTCTTGGTTCTGCTTTCTATGACCGCTTGCGGTGAGAAGGATTTTGAAATCCGTACAGATGTTACAAAAAGCGGTATCGTTATGGATATCGACAATAAATCCGGCAACGAGCTTAGTATCGGTTTTGCAGGCGGAGAAGTTGTTATCTATACCAATAAGGGTACATACACAGAGAAGTACTTTATGGGAAGGAGAATTCCCAGAGGTAAAAGCCAGATCATAATTGACTCTTCTCAGTACGAGGGAGTAGTTGAAAGCATTGAGATCCCTCTTCTTTCAACTATCAATGAGCGCGGTCTTCCTGACAAAGAACTCAAGAATATTGTTATTTATGACAATGGCAAGAACCTTGAAGTTTACGAAGGAAAATTCTCTGCATTCAGCTCAGGCAGCGGTAATATGTTACTTGGCACAATAATTGCAGGAGTAATTATTGTTGTTGTAATCGTTATCGGAATCATTACGATTATTAAGAATAAGAAAGCAAGTCAGCAGTTCAATCCCTTCGGCGGTCAGAACAGCAACGCTTTTGATATGCAGCAGCAGATGGCTCGAGACGCTCATAACAGAGCGGTTTCCGATCATCAGAGTTTTGTGGATTCGCTTAACCATCATCAGGCAATAAGCGATGCCCACAGCGGTATGGGATTTACACCTCCTCCCACACCTCCC
Organism: Ruminococcus sp.; assembly: GCA_045535715.1. Classification (GTDB taxonomy): domain Bacteria; phylum Bacillota; class Clostridia; order Oscillospirales; family Acutalibacteraceae; genus Ruminococcoides. Next base: position 5,275 of record JAZSME010000089.1, read on the forward strand.
ACACCTCCCACACCCCCTACACCTCCCATGGGTTTCTAAGGAGATTTTACTATGGCTAATTGTTTATACTGCAAAAAAGAAATAGGGGACGGAATGCAGTTCTGCCCTCACTGCGGCAAAAAGCAGACAGTACGATATACACAGACCTTCCAAAGGGGTAACCTGAGTGAGGATGCGTTTATTGCAAAGATAAACGAGTGGTTTGCTGCTTACCCCAATGTGGCAAACGTGAAGGGCGAGTTTTGTATCCATTCCGGCGTAGGGCTCCTTGTGAGCAAATCCAAACTGGATGCTTTTGCCATCGAATACGAGCTTTTCAGCGGGGTAAATGATAATCAGTACGCTGTTGTGAATCTTCAGGCCACCGGTATCGTGAAGACCACTACAACCACCTTGCTGGAAAAGTGGAAGCAGAAGAATCCCGGCGCCGTGGTGATTAAAACCGGAGGCGGTATTCATCAGCGTGGCCAGACATCTTCTCTTATGCTAAGTAGTGGCTTCGGCGCAGTAAACAAAACTCAGCTTTATGTGCTCTTTAAGTTCAACAGAAAAAAGGGTACAGGAATACAGTAAAGAGAAAGGTTCCCGAAAAAACGGGAACCTTTTTATTGGTTGTTCTGATACTTGTTCTGTTTTTCATTGTTACTCTTTTCCCTCAGAATAGCCTCGAGTATGGGCAACACATTTTCAAAGTCATCTTCCTTTTTAAAACTTTTGCAGTATGAGTACATTTCGGATAATTCAGAATATGTAAATTTCTGCAAGTATTCTGTCAGTGCGTTTTTCATAAATATAGCCTCTACTGATATCTTATGGGGATTATATCCCCTTAATATTTTTGATTATAACCCCCATAATAAATAGTGTCAAGGGGGTGAAGTTTTGATAGTGTTCAGTAAACTTTGGAAGGTAATGGAAGACAAGGGAGTATCTACCTATCAGCTTCGTGAAAAATGTGGTATTGACAGCAAGACGATAAGACGTCTTAAGGCCAATGAGAATGTTGAGACGAAAACGCTCTCGAAGCTTTGCGATATTCTTGACTGTTCCCTTGGAGATATAGCAGAATATGTGAAAGATTGACTCCTTGCAGATTTTTGCAGGGAGTTTTTATTATAGTGAGATTATTAAACAAAAGAGAAAAGCTTTCCGATATACTGCGGAAAGCCTCTCTTTTGGTCGGTTTTATCTTATCTCATCTGTATTTCGTTGCCAAAGTATCCTTTAACAAGAGCCTGGGGTGTACGCTTATATTTAAGAACTACGCCGTTGGAAAGAGTGCCCTTGGAGTCAGCTCCTCCAAAGTCTGACTCGTATGCATCTCTGACATCGCGCTCAAAGGTGACGAGCATTGCACCTGATGTAACGTAGGGGATTCTGACTGCACTCTTTTCGCACTCGGTTGTAACAAACTCGTGAGTAAAGGTCTTTACATCTCCGCATTCCTGACATCTGCAGGTGATTTCAAAGACTGTTCTTTCCTGGCCCTTGGCTGTGATCGTCGCTTGATAGGGAACTCCGTCCTTGTCATTTATGGTCTTGCTGTTCTTGGTTATGGCGAAACTTTTGGAGATTTCTTTAATCTGAACTTCATCTGTGTATTGGATCATAGCCTTACAGTTGTTACACTCGATGTCGCCGAACTTCTCAGCGGCTTTCCCAAGAACCAAAAGAAGGAATACGCAACCAATGGCACCGAAACCAAATATCAATCCCAGTATCCAGAAAACGGTTCCTATTGCCTTGATAAATTCTGCAAGGATAGCGAAAACTACGAAACAAATTACAAAAAGGTAAAGCAGAGGCATGATCTCTTTTTTACGCTTTACTACTTCATCGCTGTTCTTTACGGGATCTTTCCAGCAATGAATGAAGTTCTTGGGGAATCCAAGAATTGCCTTGGGTATGCCCTTGAAAGGTTCTACAAAGTTGAATTTTTTTTCTGCCATTTTAAAAACTCCTTTTTTTATATTTCATCGGCACCCCTTGTGTCGATAGAATCCAAAGTTTTGTTTTGGGGCTACTCAGCATCCCAAAAAGTATCTGAGAAGGAGAAAAGCTCCCACCGCGATAGCCGCGATCTTGATTATCTGATTTCTCTTTTTTCGTTTTTCATCCTCAATAGCCTGTTCTCTTTCGGCAATGTTTCTTGCAACCTCCAACTGTTCTTTGCAGATTCTCAGATTCTCTCGTGAGTCTTTGTAGTTGCCCAGTCGCTCAAAAAGATAGACAGCGCGCTCAAGCTTCTTTACATCGAGACTGCCCACAAGCGCTGTTGCCTGAGAATATTCTCTTATGCATCTGTGCTTCTCTGCTTCGTTCATACATTGCTCGCAAAGAGCAGATGCACCCTCAATTTCCGGAACCATAGAGAGAAACTGAGCGGCTTTTCTGAAGTCCCCTTCGCTTGCTGCAGTTTCCATAACTCGGCAGCCTTCAATGTAATTGTTCAGCGACTGAAGGGGAACGATGCTTTGGTCAAAAATACAGGTGACAGAGTTACCTGAGAGGATGGAGTCAAGGCTCTGTCTGGCTCCGCAAAATTCACAGCAAATTATTCTGTTGCGAAAATCAATGCACAGCTTTCCGGAGCAGTGTGTACAGACAAGGCTTTCCGGATTACTCTTACTCAGCACGTTACCACCACGTTTCCTATGTTAAAGTTGCTTTGGTGAATAAATAAAACCCTCTGAATGGTGAACACTATTCACCAAATCTATTGCTATTTTAGCATAGAATTTAATAAAAGTAAATAGTATTCAACAAAAAGCGAGGGTTTATATGTTTAAAATTAAGGCCGCTGACGGAACAAATAATCTGACGGGTAAGGAAATTGCCCGAATACGGAAAAGTAAAAAGCTTTCTCAGCGGAAACTGGCAGAAAAAATGCAGCTTCTGGGCTTTGATGTGGATCACTATTTCATACGTCGTGTAGAAAACGGTGAGAGGTTTGTTACCGACATTGACTTAGTGATTTTCTCTCGTGCTCTCGAAGTTTCGACAGAGGAGATTTTGTCCGTTGCTCAGCAGAACTTATAACTATCTGTTCGATTGTCAATTCCCTCACCCTTAAAGCTATTATATCTTCCACAAACTCCAAAGTCCTATGCTGACAGCATAGTTGTATTTATTTTTGCTTTGTGGTATGCTTAATATCAGATAAGGGGTGGGACTATGAGTAAGGACACAGGCAGAATCATTGAAGAACTGGGTCTTTCTGCGGATTTCAGAAGCTTTTACAGCGAAAACAAGGAATATATGATAAAGGATTCTCTTTCCGCACTTCTTTCAAAAAAGCTCGGTGAAAAGAATCTTTCCAAAGCTCAGGTTATTCGTGACTCTGAGCTTTCTGAGGTTTATGCGTATCAGATTTTTTCGGGAGTAAGAGTGCCTGAGAGGAAGAAGCTTCTGTGCCTTTGCGTAGGTATGAAGCTGAATCTGGAGGAGGTTCAACTCCTTTTAAAGTGCGCAGGCTATTCCCAGCTTTATGTAAAAATTCCCTTTGACAGCATCATTATCTATGGCATCTGTAAGGGACTTTCTGTGCCTATGATAAACGAGCTTCTCTATGAATACGGAATAGAAACGCTGGGGTGATGATATGAAAATTTGTCCTTTCTGCAAAGCTCAAATCGAGGATAATGCTTCCTTCTGCTTTTACTGTATGAAGTCTCTTGAAAACAAAGAGGCAGTTGAGAGAAAAGTGAAGCAAAAAGGAAAGAGGGTTATTCCCGTAATTATCCCATTGCTTATTTTGATTATTGCAGGCGCTGTTCTTCTTTTCATGAACTCCTGCAAAAATACTTCATCCTCTCAAAATATCTCAACCGCCGATGAGGCCTCCTCTTTACAAGAGGCAGAGGTCGCAGAAAACGATAACGAGGAATCAATGAATAAAGCGGAGGCAGAGAGCAAAGAGGAGACAGAGCCTGACAGGGATTTCATAATTTCAGATGAACTTGACTCAGGTTTTCAGGATGATGAGGACAGTAACACTTCTCTTAACAGGCCACTTCCTCCTTCGGATGATTACGAAAACTCTGTTGATCATCCCACAGAAGCGCCCGAAGGTAATAATCAGGACTCAGGCAGCAGCTCTGAAGGCAATAGCGATTCCAATACGGATTTCGATGACAGACTTCCTTTGAATGCAACCGCCGTATACAGTTACAGAAAGGCGATCCGCGGAGATGATTTCAGCGCAAATTACCAGTTCTCCGAGGATGATATTATTATAACCGGTGTGATCTCCGCCTCAGACTCGGGAGTGTATGTTATTCCTGAATATATCGACGGCAAAACCGTGGTGGCTATTGACAGTCTCAGCTTTTCCGATGACAGTATCCGCAAAACCGTGAGAGAGGTTTGGATTCCACCCACAGTGTTGACGGTCTGGGAGAATTCTTTCTATGGCTGTGAAAATCTGAGCGACGTCTATTTGTGTCCCGAGAGAATCTTTGTGGATATAAATGCCTTTGCTCTTGCCTCGTCAAGAAAGGGGACTCTTACAATTCATTGCTCTGATACCTGCACAGACAGAAATCTGAGGTATTACAAAAACACAGCCTCTCTTTACGGCGCGGTTTATGAAGAGTGGGAGTACGTAAGGTGATAGATTTGCTTAGTAATGATTTATCCTGCAAGGAATACACAGACCGCATATTGAAGGTGTACAGCCTCATAAACGTCCTGTCAGACAAAAACGGATGTAAGGTGCTGAGGCTTCGTCACAAGACTCTAAAAAGAGATATTGTCCTTCGCTCCCTTTCAAAGGGCTCTGAGGTTTACAGTCTCCTTGCAAAATATAAATGTGAGAATCTGCCTGAGATTTATGAGGTAATTAACCTTAAGGACGGACAGATAATTCTGGAGCAGTACATTGAGGGGCTTACCATAGCTCAGGTTATGGAGACCGGAAAATACAGTAAAAACGGAGTCAGAAAAGTGATTTGTGAGGTGTGTAATGCCCTGGATTTTCTTCACTCAAAGGGTGTTGTGCACAGAGATATCAAGCCCGAGAATATTGTGATTTCCAAAGACGGGCGAGTGGTGCTTCTGGATTTCAATGCGTCAAGAATCATCAAAGCCGAGGGTAATGATACCGAAATTCTGGGAACTGCGGGGTACGCTTCTCCTGAGCTTCTGTCGGTATCTCGTACTGATGAGCGTACCGACATCTACGCCTTGGGTGTGCTCCTCTGCGTGATGCTCACAGGACAGCATCCCAGCGAAAAACTCCCCTCGGGAAAAATGGGGAGGATAGTGAGAAAATGTACTGCCATTTCTCCCGATGAGCGCTATCCCACAGCGAAGAGTCTGGCTGAAGCTCTTTAATAAACAAAACAGCGAAGAAGAGGTTTCTCTTCTTCGCTGTATTTTTATGCTATTTTTTTGTTGAGCTTTTTGCTTACGAGTTTTACCGAGATATAAACCGAAACCCATATCACAAGATAGATGAGAATAAAGATTGCGGTGAAAATAAGGAGGAAGGAAAGATCAAAGGGAATCCAGTCGTTGACGAGGTAGCAACCAACGTAGGCTACGTAAATCAGAGAGAAGTGGCAGAGTGCGGATTTTGGGACGCTGAAACTTTCGATCTGATTGAATACAGAGGCGCCTGCCTGAATGAAGGCAAGAAGATATGTAGACAGAATAGCTACAAATACCTGCATGCCTGTCAGGGAGAAGTTTGTGATTGACTTGTCGAGGATTGCGTAAACAATGCCTGCTATAATGGGGCCGAAGCCGCCAAACATCATACCTCTGTGTAAAAACGCCTTAAATGTTTTGTTCATAGTTTAAATACCTATCCTTTCTTTGAGTGTTTTGAGCTGCCTTCTTGACACGAAATCAACGTGTCCGTTTTTGAAATAAACCTTAAGAGTGCCTGAGATTGAGGCGTCGAATCTGTCAATTAGTCTTATGTTGGCAATGGTTGACTGATTGATTTTGATGAAGTTTTCGGGAAGCATATCTTCAAGAGTATAGAGTCTTTGTTTGAGGCTGTAACGCTTCTTTTTGCAGATAGCGTAAACCTTGTTATCCTGAACCGTAAAGCAGTAAATTTCAGAAAGGGAGAGCTTTGCGATTTCTCTGTCCATATAGCCTGAAAGCTCCATGCCTGCTTCCTCTGCAAGGGACTTTATCTCGCTTATGAGGGGTGTTTCCTGCTTTGCATAGATGATGACCTTTTCTTCATTGTTTTTGTTAATTATCAATTCGCATTTCATTTGTTTGCTCCTTTCGTGATTATGTTAACTCAAAGGAAGGTGTGTTTCAAGGAATCGAAAGTATTCGGTTGATTTTTCAGAGTAAGCGGTAAATTCTGATGCAGAAAAGCCCCTCGGATTTCCGAGGGGCGATGTGGGCTGAATGCTGAGCGTTTTGTCAGGGCATATCATATCCGCCGTTTGGAGATTTGCATCTTCTGATGCGGTTAATTCCCTTGCCGACTCCCTTAAGAAGTCCGTACTTCTCAATTGCGAGAATCATATACTGGGAGCAGGAAGGCTCAAAACGGCACTTTTCGCGGATATTGGCGGGGGCAAAGCGTTGGTAGATCCTCACCATGCAGATGACTCCTTTTTTTGCAAACAAAGCCAGATAGATAAGAAGGAACGCGGCTTCGCAAAGGAGGGTCCACAAAGGCGGAATCTCAAAAAATTTAAAAAGCACAGCAATAAGAACTGCTGTGATTATTGGAATAAGGGAAAATATGACGACCCTGAGCCAGTTGATTTTTGGCCTTATAAGCTTTCTTTTGTAGGCGGTACTGCGGGGGTCGTTTTCGTCAGCGAACAGCATATCCTTGAGACTTCCAAGGTCGCTGAGCTGTTCTTCGGTAAATTCAACAGATTTCAAAAAATATCACTCCGATAATGTTCCACTCACTAATAGGTTTGAATTTGTTTTTGAAACTATTATGCCTCTCTCTCGAAGATGAGCATGTAGTAGTTGCAAGGAATGGGCTGCTGGAAACAGCCGGGCTTTTCTGTAACAGTGATGGTTTCCATTGAATGGTAAGTCCAGCCCTGATTTGCTTCTGTGTTGATAATATTTGCAAAAAGATTAAATGCTGCCTGTGTGTCGCCTTTGTTAACGCTAACGTTCTTGGGACCTGCTACTGCTTTGTAAACTTTCATTGAAAACTCTCCTTTAATATTATTAGTGAGTGGAACAATTATACAGAAATTATACAAAAAGTATCGATTTTTGTCAATAATTGTAGAGTAATATGTCTACAAATATGTATTTTTTTGAACATTTTTGTTTTTCAGCATACAAAAACAAAAACCCTCACCGAAAGAGACGGCGAGGGTTTTGAGTGCTTTTGATTAAGCCTTCAGAACATTAAGGAAAACAAGGATTGCAAGCACAAAGCCCACAAAAGCATAGAGACCAACAACAGCTCCGATGAAAGAGAAGATGATGCCGATTATGGGAAGCTTTGCGAGCAGGCCGATCACAAATCCGCATACAACATCGATGAGGATGTAGATAAGGAGTGTGATAACAAAACCCTTAACGTTGTCTGATTTTACGCCGAAAGCGTGGGGGAAGATCTTCTTTAATGTGTCCATTTCTATTCTCCTTTTGACTATGTTTTTTCATATCTTTAGAAAGTATGAAAATACTCGGTTATTATAGCATTTTCTCCCGGATTTTGCAATAGAAAATCCCTCTGAGTGTGAGAATTCAGAGGGAATTTTTACTTTTTCAAAAAGTCAAAAAGTTCTTCAGATTCGCAGAGTAGCGGTGTGGGGTCTG
>JAZSME010000145.1:0-19049 GCA_045535715.1 Ruminococcus sp.
GGCAACATAGGTGAAGATGTTGGCACCTCTGAGCATTTTTACGGGATTCAGGCTCTTATAGACAACCTTTCTTCCGTCAGGTTTTGAATAGTTTTCGTCCATGGTGCCGCCCATTTCCTGAAGGTAAGCGCAGATGGCGTACCATTCCTTGAGGGGCTTTCCGTCCTTATCCCTTACTACGTAGTTTTTAAGGTCTTCTTGAGCGATGGGGTTGCCGTTCTTGTCTCTGGGGGTTACCTTGATGAGTCCGAAGGAGGTCTTTTCAACGGTGCCGAGCATCTGTCCCATATACATACCGGTGACGATTCTGTAAAGCCTGTCCTTCTCTATTTTGACAAGGGAGCCGTCGTCTCGTCTGAGGCGGGCGTAGTCCACCTTGTTGAAAATCATTCTGTACTGATTGAGGGAATACTCCACTCCTGAGCAGAAAAGCTGAGCTGAGCTCATCAGAGGCTGTACTGAGGCATCGACCTCCAGCGCATTCATAAGGTCCTTGCCGGTAACGTAAACCTCAACCAGTTCACCCTCTGTACCAACGCCGAGAGAGGCGGCGTTGAAAACGTCGGATACGGTGACATCGCCGATATACATAGTTTCGCGGATTACACCTGCGGCGGTGAGGGCCACGTCGACCTCTTCTCCCGTTACCTCCTGAACATACCACTTGTAGGCATCTGAGAAGAGGTTTCCAAGGGTGGATTCGTGCTGAGTGTCATAGACCTCGTCAACGCTGTCGAATTTGTAAGGGTTTCGGAGAAGCACCGTGTCGTAGGTAAGACCATAGGGCGCAAGATAGTTTTCGTTTATATCCTGCTTGTAGCCCTCTATAAGAGATGCAATCTCAGGGTCGTCATTCACCTTTTCGTCAACAGGGATGATGTCATAATCGCAAAGCTGAGCATCTCCGTTTTCAATGTCAAACTTTGCAACGCCGAGATATTTTCCGTATTCACCTGCGGAAACGATATAGGTGTCGTTTATTTCGTGGGGCTTTGTCAGTGTGGAGTGGGTGTGACCTGAAACGATAAGGTCTATGCCCTGAGTATTCTTTGCAAGCTCGATATCCTCGCCTTCAGGGTCTCCGTCTTCTGTTCCGCTGTGAGAGAGACAGATTACAACAGGCTCTGCGCCGAACTTATCCTTGCATTCCTTTGTGGCGGCGTCTACGGTTTTCTGTGCTGTATCTGCGGGAGACTGAAGCTCGATTCCTGAGTTGGGAGCGCAGTCATGAGAGTCAACTCCGAAGATGCCGAAAATGACAAAATAAACCCCGCCGCGCTCTATGATGACATAGTCTCTGACTCCGTATTCGTCAAAAGCGGACTTGAGATTTTCGTCCTTGGGGATGTAGTTTGCGTCCACAATAAAGGGAAGGGCGTCTCCGCTTTTTTTGGCGCTTCTCAGCATCTGAGCAAGACCTTCGGGAAGATAGTCGAACTCGTGATTGCCGAAGGTTGTGGCATCAAAACCCAGCCTTCCCATGAGACGAAGCTCCAAAGCAAGGTCCTTGAAGCCGGTCTGGAAGAGCGAGCCCATAGAGAAGTCTCCGCCGTCCACCAGAATTGCGTCCGGATAAAGACGCTTCTGCTCGTTTATCAGGGTTGCAAGTCTTGCGTAGCCGCCGAACTCACCGCCATCGCTGTCTCTTGAGGGGAGAAAATGAGAGTGGAGGTCATGGGTGAAAAGCACCACAGCGTCGCAGTCTTTCTTTACTTCTTCTGCAGAGATAACAAAAGTGGAAGTAAGAAGCAGGAGAAGAGCCAGCAAACCGGAAAAAATGCGCCTGAAATGTTTTTTCATAAATAACACCTTGCTTTCGTTTTTTTATCAGAACACGCCGGTGATAAAGATTTCGATACCAATGGTAATGAGGATGATTCCGCCCAGAATTCCTGCCTTTGAAGAAAGTCGGGTGCCGGCGTTCTTGCCTATAATGACACCTGCAAAGCAGATAACAAATGTTACGGCGGAGATTATCAGCACACACAGAAGTGCGAAAAAGAGATCGTAGGAAGAAATTGTAAAGCCTACGGAAAGTGCGTCGATAGAGGTCGCCACACCCTGTAAAAGCAAGGTGGGCAGGGTGAGTCTTTCTTTTTCGCAGGGGCTTTCGTCCTTGCTTTTTATGCTGTCGACCAGCATTTTTCCCCCGATGAAGGAGAGAAGCACGAGTGCGAAATAGGGTATGAACTTCTCAAAAAGAGAGAAATGCTCCACGGCGGTGTGGACGCAGAGCCATCCTGCCAGGGGCATAATTCCCTGAAAAAGTGCAAAAACCAATGCCACAGAGAGCATCTTTTTTGGCTTCATGCAGGGCTCGGAAAGGCCGTTTGCCACAGATACGGAGAAGGCGTCCATTGAAAGCCCCACACCCAGAGTGAGGCTCAGAACATAGAAAGATAAACCCACGAAAAATCGCTCCTTTGTGGGGTGTATATTTACTGATAGATTATATCATTCATAGTGAGGGGATGTCAACAAAGGGGACTTGAGTAAAGGTGAGATAAATGGTATAGTAACAAAAGAATAATAAAGGAGGGGTATTTGTTGAAAATCAGAAGTTTTATTTTCACCGCTGTTCTGACGGCGATAATATGCGTAAGCGCTTTTTTGAGAATTCCCACGCCCGTTGCCCCTCTTACCTTTACTGCGGAGATTATTATCCTTGCCTGTCTTGTCTGCGAGGATAAAAAGACTCCTTTGATTTCTGTGTGTATGTATCTGTTTATGGGGCTTCTGGGTCTTCCTGTGTTCTCCTCAGGAGGAGGAATCTCCGCCTTTCTCAGCCCCACCGCAGGTTTTCTTCTGGGATATGTGCCTTGCGCAGTTGTGGGCGCATTCTTTAGAGACAAGGGTGAGTTTGTGAGCGGGGTGCTTTCCGTTGCGATACTATATATATGCGGAGTGTCCGTATTCTTCCTCATCTCAAAGCTTTATCTCGGAGGTCTGCCTGCTTCTCTTTTCGGAAGTCTTGCAGCCTTTCTGTTAATGCTTCTCAAGGATCTGCTCCTTCTTTATCCCGTTGTTATAATAAGTCGCAGAATAAAAAAAGCCGTGGCATAGGCCACGACTTTTCTTTTTGCAGAGAAGCAGAAGTCTCTTCTTCTTTTATTCTATTCTTTCGAAATCTGCAACGCCATGCTTGCAGAGAGGACAGATGAAGTCGTCGGGAAGCTCCTCTCCCTCGTGGACATAACCGCAGATTCTGCAGACCCAACCCTTTTTGTGTTCTGTGTCGGGCTTTGGCTTTACATTTTCCTGATAGTAGGTGTAGGTCATGGTTTCTTTGTCGGAGATTACTCTTGCCTCGGTTATCTTGCAGATAAACATCCCGTGAGTGTCAAGATCTACGTACTGCTCAACCTCCAAAGACATAAAGGAGTTGATGTAGCGGGGCAGGAAGATGAGCCCGTTGTCGCTTCTGAGAGGTTCGCAATCCGCAAACTTGTCGGTGTTTCTGCCGCTTTCAAAGCCGAATTTTTCAAATACGGCAAAAGGAGCCTCTGTGCTCAGACAGTTGACGTTCATTTTACCGGTCTGCTTGATAATATGGTGAGAATAATTCTCTTTGTTGATGGTAACAGCGATTCTGTTGGGAGTATTTGTGACCTGAGTTACTGTGTTTACAATGAGACCGTTGTCCTTCTTGCCGTCGTTTGAGGTTACAACATAGAGGCCGTAGCCGATTTTGAAAAGGGCGGAAAGGTTGTTTTTGTCGGCGGTGTCGCTCTGCTGGGCAAGGTAGCTTTGGCAAAGCTCGTCGCTCAAAGCCTCAAGCTGATTTGAGCTCTCCTCATTGAGGGCAGAGAGGATCTTTACTGTGTTATCACAGAAGGTGATATTTTTGCTCTTTTCAAACATTCCCTTCATAATCTTGGCAGCGGTGGGAGCCCAGCTGCCGTTTTCTATGAGGGCAACGGTGCGGTTTGAGTAGTTTCTCTCTGTCAGATGAGTGATGAACTCGCGCATACAGGGGAAGATCTCGGAGTTGTAGGTTGTGGTGGCAAGAACAAGCTTGCTGTAACGGAAAGCGTCCTCGATTGCCTCGTGGATATCGCATCTTGCAAGGTCATTAACCACAACCTTGGGACAGCCTTTCTGTCTGAGCTTTTCCGCAAGGGTCATTACAGCCTTCTTTGTGTTGCCGTAAATTGAGGAGTAGGCGATCATAATTCCCTCTTCCTCTGCCTCGTAGCCGGACCATGTGTTGTAGAGGTTGAGATAGTAGGAGAGGTTTTCCGAGAGAACGGGGCCGTGGAGAGGACATATTATTTCGATGTCAAGGCCGGCGGCTTTCTTAAGAAGAGCCTGTACCTGAGCGCCGTATTTTCCTACGATGCCGAAGTAGTAACGTCTTGCTTCGCAAGCCCAGTCTTCTTCTACGTCCAGTGCGCCGAATTTTCCGAATCCGTCAGCAGAGAAAAGCACCTTATCCTTGCTGTCGTAGGTGACGATTACCTCGGGCCAATGTACCATGGGAGCGGTAACAAAGGTGAGAGTGTGTTCGCCCAGAGAGAGGGAGTCGCCCTCGCCCACAACAATGCGCTTGTCGGTAAAGTCTGTGCCGAAGAAATTCTTCATCATCTGGAAAGCCTTGGCGCTTGCTACCAGAGTGGCGCCGGGATAAGCCTTAACAAAGTTCATTATGTTAGCGGAGTGGTCGGGCTCCATGTGCTGAACAATGAGATAATCGGGCTTTCTGCCGTCGAGAATATTCTGAATGTTATCGAGCCACTGGTGAGTAAAGTTGATGTCAACGGTATCCATAACAGCTATCTTTTCGTCGAGGATGACATAGGAGTTATAGGCCATTCCGTTGGGGACATCATACTGCCCCTCGAAAAGGTCAACCTTGTGGTCGTTGACACCTGCATATCTGATATCTTTCGTGATGAACATATAAAACACCTCTTTGTGGTTTGTTTGTGCTTTTTTATTATACCACCAATTTTTTCGGTTGCATAGTTTTTTTCATAAAATTCCATAATTTTCTCAGAGAGACCTTTGTCGGAAATATTGACTTTTCGTAAGCCTGTGTAATATACTTTTCGCAGATCGGAAAAAGCAAGAGATGAGGTGACAGCTTTGAAAAAGATGAGTCTTTTGAGCCTTGCGTGGCCCATATTCATTGAAACGGCATTGTTTATGCTTCTGGGCTTTGTGGATGTGCTGGTACTGAGCTCCGTTGACCCTTTGGCGGCGGCCTCTGTTCAGGTGGCAAATCAGGCGGTGTCGGTTACGACGATTGTGTTTACCGTTGTTTCCACGGCAAGCGCAGTTATGATTTCTCAGTATCTGGGCGGAAACCGTCGGGAGGATGCCTCGAGAGTTGCAGTTCTTTCTTTGGTGTGTCAGTTTATTTTCGGACTTGTGATAAGCGGAGTTTTCTTCTTTTTCGCCTCCCCCATCCTTACCTTTATCGGAGCCTCCGGAGACGTGCTTCGCTTCTCCTGCGAGTATCTCAGCACCGTAGGCGGATTCATATTCTTTCAGGCGCTTCTGAGTGCCACAACGGTCATTATCAGGAATCACGGACTTACAAAGATTTCCATGATAGTAACGGTGGGAATGAACGTTTCCAATACCGTGCTGGATATAATTTTTGCAAAGGGTCTCTTTTTCTTTGAGCCTATGGGTGTCAGAGGAGTGGCTGTTGCAACTGTAATCAGCCGTGTTCTTGGCACTGTGGTGCTTCTGGCGGTGTTGTTCACAAAGGTGGAAAAGCCTCAGGCTTTCAGACTTCTGAAGCCTTTTCCGAAAAAGGATCTCAGGGAAATTCTGAGAATCGGAGTGCCCTCGGCGCTGGAGTCTTTCCTTTATAATGTTTCTCAGGTGGTGATCACCTCTATTGTACTGGTGAAGCTTACAGACACCGAGCTTGCCACAAAAACCTTCGTCCAGAATGCCACCATGTTCTTCTATATATTCTCCGTTTCCATCGGTCAGGCGTCTCAGATTCTGGTGGGTCATAAGGTGGGAGCGAAGCTTTTTGACGAAGCAAAGAAGCAGATATACAAGTCCTATTTTATTGCCCTTTCGCTCTCTATGTCGGTCTGTCTTGTGGGCGTGATTTTCAGAAAACCTCTCATGGGAGTTTTCACCGACAGCAGGGAGATAATCGAGCTGGGTGCAAACCTGCTGATTTTTAATGTGATACTTGAGCTTGGGCGAACCACAAATCTTGTTGTGATAGCGTCCTTAAGAGGAGCGGGAGATGTGGTTTATCCCACCCTGTGCGCCATTGTTTCGATGATTTTTGTCAGCACTCTGGGCTCCTATATTTTTGCGGTGGAGCTGTCTCTCGGAATCTACGGACTGTGGGTGGCGCTTACTCTTGATGAGTGCCTGAGAGGGGCGCTTATGCTTCTTCGTCTGCGAAGCGGAAAATGGAAAGAAAAGGCACTTAAGTGAATATGCACAAAAGGCAGAGCTTACCTTTGGTAAGTCTGCCTTTTTTCTTTGAAAGAAGTTAATTTTTGGATATAAAAATTCAAATCTTGCAGTTGTAATGGACGCTATCTCCATGTTATGATGAAAATGGTGATTTATTCGGAAATATCATTATCAAAGGAGATGTAAATGTGAAAAAACTATTAAGCTTACTTATGGTTATCTGTGTGCTTTTAGGCTCTATTCCCTTTATGGTTTCGGCAGCAGAGGACGCAGACGTAACCGCAGGTGAAGAGACAGGCGCAGAAAGCGAAGTCATTACCCCCAATCCCGATGCATATCCCTCTTTTGCTCTCGATAACTGGGAGGCACTTTATGCTCACGGCACCCTCGGCGGCGACAGCAAAGAGGCGTGGCAGAAGTGGATGAAGGACTACACAGGCATCAACGCCGAGGAAGGTGTGCGTTATTTCTTCCTTCCCGTATGTGCAGACGACAGTCGTGTTGAAATTTATAACGGCTATAACGAGGATGCAGTAATCGGCGATGTGACAATTCCCACCCACACAAGTGCTGTCATCAGCTACACGGAGGGCGAGGAAATTTCCGTTTATGTAGGAGAAACAAGAAGCTACACCCTGAAGGTATATAAGAGCGACGCAGAGGCTTCCCTCTACATCAACGACACCACAAATTCCTACGAAGATTTTGAAGGAAACATTCAGGAGACAGACCTCTGGTCATTCCTTGTTCAGAACAAGGAAAACTCCTGCTCCAGCGCAACTTACTCCATCGTAGACAAAGATGGTGCTGAGGACGGAAACCTTAAGAAAATCAAAGGCAGAGGCAACACCAACTGGAAGGAATCCGACAAAAAGCCCTTCAATATCAACTTCAGCGACAAGGTGACCATCGGTCACACAGAGAGCAAGAAGTTTTCTCTGGTTGCAAACCCCAAGGATTCCACAATGCTTCGAAACACCATTATGTACAATCTGGCTCACGACGTAGGCAATCCCTACTCCTCTGACCAGAGCTTCATTGACTTCTTTGTAAACGGTGTTTATCGAGGAACATACATTGCTTGTCAGAAGATCGATCTGGGCAAAAACTCCGTAGTAAACCTCAAGGATGAATCCGAGGATCTGGAGACAGGCTTTAACTTCCTCGTTGAGGTTGATGTATGGAACTACAAGAACGATGTTTATTTCGTTTCCGACCGCAGATATCCCGTTGTGCTCAAGACTCCCGATCTTGAGGATTTTGAGACAAACTCCGAGGCATGGCAGGTAAGGTACGATTACATTCAGGATACATATCAGAGACTTGAGGACGCTCTCTACGGAGGCACTCTTGCCGATATCGAAAAGATCTGCGATATCGAAAGCCTTGCAAGTCAGTATCTCCTTCAGGAGCTTGGCAAGAACTGTGACGGCGGATATACCAGCACATTCTTTACATATAATGCCGCAGAGGATAAGTTCTATGCCGCTCCCATCTGGGACTGTGACTCACACTTAGGCGCTGTTGATGTATGGCGCGAAGGCTGCTCTACCTCCACAAGCGACCACAAGGGCTACACAACCCGTGACGCAAAGTGGGAAAGAACCATCAATCCCCTTGGTCAGGCTTTCTACGTAAAGGGCACAACCGCCTCAGGAAAGACCTTCAAGGAGATCTGTAACGAAATCTGGCAGGAGAAGTTCCTTCCCAAGATTTCCGTTCTTCTCGGTAACGCAGAGCCCGCAGAGGGTGACCGCGGTATGAGCATTGACGATTATGCTGCATCTATCGAAAAGACAAGATATATCAACTACATTATGTGGGATTTCATGTGGCTCTGTCAGGACAAGAACAAGAGCCTCACAGATAAGTACACAGAGGATTACGACGGCGAGCTTCAGTATATGAAGGATTGGCTTGAGGCAAGAAGTCAGTGGCTCACAAAGGCTCTGGCAGACGAGGATGACGTTGTTACTCCTCCCGAGCCCGGAAAGGAAAGAGTATTCTACTTCACAACAGACCTGGGTTGGGATGATGTTCATTACTATATCTGGGGCACCGGTCACATCCCCATGCGCTGGCCCGGTGAAAAGGCAGAGCTTGTCGGTGAGACCGAGGATGGTCAGGCTATCTATAAGATAGTAATCACCGACGATAAGGCTGAGATGATCAACTTCAACAACGGTGCCGATGGTGCTCAGACAGAGAAAACTCAGATTCCCTCTGACGTGAGAATCTACTCCACAACTGAGCCCTCGGGAAGAATAAATCAGGCAGGTCAGCCTTATTACAACACGACCTCTGAGAAATACACAGAGCCCGAGACTCCCTCTGAGCCCGAGTCAACTGCTCCCACAGAGACTCCTTCCGAGACCCCCTCTGAGCCCGAGTCAACTGCTCCCACAGAGACGCCTTCCGAGATTCCCTCTGAGATACCTTCAGAGCCCGTTACTCCATACATCGTGGGTGATGCAGATGGTGACCTTAAGGTAAACGTCAAGGATGCGACCCTCATTCAGAAGCACGTAGCAGGACTTGAGGCTGAGATCAATAAGGACGCTTCGGATGTAAACTGGGACTTTACTGTAAACGTTAAGGACGCAACAGAGATTCAGAAGCATGTGGCAGGTCTTGAAACTAAATTTGAAATCGGTTATTGGTATCCCGTATAACTGAGCTAAACAAAAACCGCAAGGAGTAAAATCCTTGCGGTTTTTCTTATGCTGTAAAATCAGTTCCAGTAATCTGTTTCGTGAGGAAGGTTAATATCCTCGGCGTAAAAGACGGGATCCTCTCCGCGCTTTCTTTTGTCTGTGTAGTCCTTGAGCGCACGGAAGGCATATTTTCCGAGATAGATGATAACGGGAACGTTTATGAGAGTCATACATCCCATCAGGATATCTGCAATATCCCAGAGAAGTCCTGCGCTGAGACCTGCGCCTATAAAAATTACCAGAGACGCAATCAAGTGATAAAGGGTTTTGAATTTCTTGTCGGGCTCTTTCTTCATAATGAAGATAATAGCTTTGTCAACGTAGAAGAGGTTTCCGATGAGAGTCGTGAATGCAAAAAGTACCATTGCCACAGTAATAAATATGGGACCTGCTTCTCCGAAACTGAGCTTGAGAGCTGCCTGAACGTAGTCTGCGCCCTCGTACTTTGCGGGGTCAAGACCTGAGCTCATACACATAAAAGCGGTGGCAGAGCAGATGAGGATGGTATCTATAAATACGGAGAGAACCTGCACAAGACCCTGCTTAACGGGATGAGAAACCTCTGCGCTGGCGGAAGCGTTGGGAGCGGAGCCCACGCCTGCTTCGTTTGAGAAGAGACCACGCTTGATGCCGTACATCATACAGGAGCCTGCGACACCTCCGAAGATTGCCCTGAAATCAAAGGCTTCCGAGAAGATTTTTCCGAAAACGCCGGGGAGACTTCTGAAATTTATCAGAGTAATCACAAGAGCAACAAGAATATAGGCAATGCCCATCAAAGGCACAATGAGAGTTGTGAAGCTTATGATCCTCTTGCCGCCGCCGAAGAGGCAGTAGCCGACAAGGATGGCGATGACAAGACCGATGACCCAGGGGATGGGATTAAAGGAAAGTGTGTTTCCGAAAAGGGTAAATTCCAAGTTCTGCTCGTAGAAGGAATAGGCTTGGAAGGTTGACTGGAGATTGTAGGATGCCAGCATATTGAAGCCGACGCCATAAGTGAGAATGAGAAGAATTGAAAAAACAACTGCGAGGGTGCGACTTTTAAGGGCGGTCTCTATGTAGTAGGCGGGACCGCCGTAACATCCGTCTTTTCCTCGTCTCTTGTAAATCTGCGCAAGGGTGCTTTCCACAAAAGCGGAGGCGCTTCCTACGATGGCGATTACCCACATCCAGAAGACCGAGCCGAAACCGCCTGCACAGAGAGCGGTTGCAACGCCCACGATGTTACCCGTTCCCACTCTTGAGGCGGTTGAAACCATGAGGGCCTGAAAGGAGGAGACAGAGTTTTTGTCTTTGGGCTTTTCGGTTACGCTTCGGATCTGTTCTCCCAAAAGCCTAAACTGAGAAAACTTTGTTCTTAAGGTGAAATAAAGTCCCCCCAGCACCAGCACGATTACCAGTACATAGGTGTAAAGGTAGTTGCTGATGTTGCTGATGATTTGCTGAAACATTTTCTTACCTCGTTTCTTTTATCGACATTTAATGACATATTACAAATTAAGTATATCTGAAAGAAGTTTGTGTGTCAAACTGAAAAAGGAAAAGGATTATCGTTGCAAAGACAAGGAAGTTTCGGTATAATAAAACTATCAATTTAAAGAGGAGTGCAAAAATGCTTACATTTATCTGTTATCCCAAATGCACAACCTGTCAGAAAGCGGAGAAGTGGCTCAAAAGCACAGGTGTGGAGTATGAATTCAGAAATATCAAGGAAGAAAATCCCACTGCTCAGCAGTTGAGAGATTGGCACAAGAGAAGCGGACTTCCCCTTAAGAAATTCTTTAATACCTCCGGTCTTCTGTATCGGTCTCTTGAGCTTAAGGAAAAGCTTCCTCAGATGTCTGAGGAGGAGATGATTTCCCTTCTTTCGAGCGACGGAATGCTTGTGAAGAGACCTCTGCTGGTGGCTAAGGATTTTGTCCTTGTGGGATTTAAGGAAGCGCAGTGGGCAGAGGCCTTGAAGATCTGACCTCGTTTGCCAAAAAAGATTATTTGTGGTATATTAGAACCCGTGTTAATAAAAAACGGAAGGATTTTTAACAATGGATTTTGTAGCAAAACTATCAGAACAGTTCAGTATAAAGCCTGAATACGCAGGCAATATCATAGCTCTTCTTGACGAGGGCAACACCATCCCCTTTATTGCCCGATATCGTAAGGAGATGCACGGCTCAATGGATGACCAGCTCATCCGTGAGGTGGCAGAGAGACTTGATTACCTCAGAAATTTTGAGGCAAGAGCAAAGGAAATTTCCGAGCTCATTGATGCTCAGGGAAAGCTCACTGAGGAAATCGTGGAGGCTCTCGCAAAAGCCGAGACAATGGCTGACCTTGAGAACATTTACAGACCTTACAGACCCAAGAGAAAGACCCGAGCATCTGTTGCGAAGGAGAAGGGTCTGGAGCCTTTGGCTGAGTATATTCTTCAGCAGGAGGACGAGACCTCATATCCCATTGACCTTGCAGAGAATTATGTGGATTCCGAGAAGGGTGTTGAGACAGCAGAGGATGCTCTTCAGGGTGCCCTCGACATAATTGCTGAAGTCTGCTCCGATAATGCAGATATCAGAAAGCGTCTCTTTAACCTTATGTGGCTCAACGGTGTGGTAAAGAGCGTTGCCGCCGACGAAGAGGCAGAGAGCGTTTACGGGGGATACTATGATTTCTCCGAAGCTGTCAAAAAGATAAGCGGACACAGAGTTCTTGCAATAAACAGAGGCGAGAGAGAAAAGTTCTTGAAGGTTTCCGTGGAGCTTGATGCGGACAAGCCTCTCAATATGATAAGAAACTTAATGGTAAAGGGAAATTCACCCTGCTCTGAAGCAGTTATGACCGCCTGCGAGGATGCCTACACAAGACTTCTTTTCCCTTCTATCGAACGTGAGGTAAGAGCACAGCTTACAGAAAACTCCGATGTGGCAGCTATGAAGCTTTTTGCAACAAATCTCCATCAGCTTCTGATGCAGCCTCCCGTAAAGGACAGAGTTGTTATCGGTCTTGACCCCGGTTACCGCACAGGCTGTAAGGTGGCAGTTGTGGACGGCACAGGCAGGGTTCTTGACACCACCGTTATCTATCCCACACATAGCGAGACAAAGGTTAAGGAATCCAAGGAAAAGCTCATAAGACTTATTAAGAAATACGGAGTAACAGTTCTTTCTATCGGCAATGGTACCGCCAGCAAGGAGACAGAGATATTTGCCGCGGATGTGATTGCCGAGGTTAAGAAGCCCGACCTTGCATATATGGTAGTGAGCGAAGCAGGAGCTTCAATTTATTCAGCCAGCAAGCTTGCAGCTGACGAGCTTCCCGAGCTTGACCTGACACTCCGTAGTGCGGTTTCCATTGCAAGAAGACTTCAGGATCCCCTTGCAGAGCTTGTAAAAATTGACCCTAAGTCCATCGGTATCGGTCAGTATCAGCACGATATGCCCCAGATGCGTCTGGGCGAGACCCTCGACGGCGTTGTAGAGGACTGCGTAAACTCCGTTGGAGCAGACCTCAACACAGCATCCCCTGCACTTCTGCAGAGAATTTCGGGTCTGAGCAGTACAGTGTGCAAGAATATCGTGGCGTACAGAGAGGAAAACGGCAGATTTGAGAGCCGTTCTGAGCTTAAGAAGGTTCCAAAGCTGGGACCCAAGGCTTTTGAGCAGTGCGCAGGCTTCCTTCGAGTTTCCGAGGGCAAGGAGGCTCTTGACAATACAGGCGTTCACCCCGAATCCTACAAGGCGGCCAAGGAGCTCTTAAAGCTTCTCGGATACACCTCAAAGGATCTCAAGAAGGGCGGAATCGTAGGAATCAAGGAAAAGGTAACCGATATAAAGGAAATCGCAGAACAGCTCTCTGTCGGTGTTCCCACCCTTGAGGACATTCTCTCAGAGCTTGAGAAGCCCGGCAGAGACCCCCGAGAGAGCCTGCCTCAGGTTGTGCTTCGTACCGATGTTATGAGTATGGAGGATTTAAACGAGGGAATGGAGCTCACAGGAACGGTCAGAAACGTTATCGACTTCGGCGCATTCGTGGATATCGGCGTTCATCAGGACGGACTTGTGCATATCTCCCAGATCTGCGACAAGTTCATCAAGCACCCTTCTGAGGCGCTCAAGGTGGGCGATATCGTAAAGGTAAAGGTCCTCGCAGTTGATGTGGCAAAGAAGAGAATCTCCCTTACCATGAAGGGCATCTGATCTGAAAAAAATATAATAATATACAGAAAACAGCAGGCTCCCGACGTCAAAAACGGGAGCCTGTTTTTGTGCAAAACAGAGGAAATTTTACAAAACATACGAAAAATCGGGAATTTGTTGTTTTATGAAACAAGAAATGTATAATGTACATATAATTTTCCTGGGAGGGGTTAGTTTTGAAGAGATTATTAGCTATATTACTTGCGGTGTTACTCCTTTTGAGCTTCTCTGCGTGCAAAAAGAAAGATAGTGCCGAGGATGACAAAAGAGAAGAAAAAACGGTGGGAGTGGAGACGGTCAGAGAGGATCTGAGCAGTCGCTCTCAGGTAACACAAAAAACCATTGACGAGGAAGGTAACGCAAAGATAACAGTGGAAACACCGGATCTGTGTGAGATATATCAGAGCATGGTGGACAGCGGTGTTGATGTGAAGACCGTTTCCATCGAGGAAATAGCGGAGCTTATGCCCGGATACATAAAAAACGCACCGGTTTTAGCGGTGACGGTTTCCTGTCAGGCCACAAAGAACGCCGGTGGAGTCTGGGAGGTTTCAGACGACGAGGCAATAGGCCTTGCTATTAAGGAGCAGGCGAATATGGTTCTCATGAAACAGCTTGAAGGAATGGACCCCATAGAGGTGGATACTCACCCTGAGCTGACATACTAAAGTGAGGTAAATAAAATGAAAAGATTGATATCTTTAGTTTTGCTTTTAACAATGCTTCTGGGCATTTTTGCAGTGGCTCCCGCAAGCGCCACGGAAACGTCGGAGGAGGAAGCGCGGCGCTGGAGTAAATACTGTGAGGTAAGCGGCACTGTGTGGGATATACAGTCAAAGGACGAGCGTTGGTGCCACGCAATGGCAGCAGAGGAAATCGGCTACGGCGGCTGGTATGCGTTTGCTGCTCTTTTGGCGGGAGAGGATCTCAACAAGGAACGTTATATGGAGATTCTGGTCAATATGATGGCATTAACAGAGTATAACTCTCAGGATATGATAGACCGACAGCTGGAGGCCGATACAACAAAAACCTTTGGAGATTACGCTATGGACGCGGCAAATCTTGTGGTTGAAGGAATATCCCTTTACTCGGCTTTCGGCGGAAAAATGTCAGATGCCATGTCCGCGGCTTGTAATGTCGTGGGACTTGGTTGGAGCGGAGCAGAAACCGTTATCGACAGTATAGAAGAGTTTGAGTATTTCAGCAAAACGTTAAGCAGTTACGAGAACCATAAACTTTTCCTGACAGCGATAATCTATAACACAACTGACGTAACGCTTAAAAGTGCCGCGTCCACATTGCTTGAACTATTGAATAACACCTTTTATACAAAAATTGAGGTGGTTGCAGGGCAAGCGACAGTTGCCGGCGATTTTGTTATGAAGGACATCTTCTATGATGAGGTTGTCATGGATTATATGCTGTCTGATGATGCACTCGTTAAGCTCAGCTCAGAGGGCGCATCTGCGGCGAAAATGTTCAAAACGGCATATAGCTTTATCAACGGGTTGGAATTTGCGAAAGACGCAGGAGTGTTTATTTCTGATGTAATGTTTGGATTTTCTGATGATATGAACAGATATACGGAAATTATAGCGCTGAGTCAGGTTCGCAAGGCTCTGATTGCACATGGAAATGGACTCAGAGGAAATATCAAGAGCGAAAAAGACTATGAACTGATAGGCGATTTCTGCACAATTGCAAAAGATTTAATCTATGTGAATTACAGAGGAGAGTATTGCGTAAGTGAGCTGATAAGGGATGCTAACGGCCTCAAAGGCTTGTTTAAAGGCAACAGAGGAGATGCTCAGGCTGACGAAATAATAAACTCTGCAAAGATAATAACAGAAGGCTGTGCGCTTGCCATAGAAGATGTATATTCGGAAGAGCGGTCGAAGGTTGACGGCGGTTTACAAGCGAAGGATCCGGAAAGAGATCGAAATATTTACAGTGAATATATCAAAAATGAGTTAATGTCCAATGAGGATAAATTCTTTTTTGCAGACAGTGAGCTTATGACCAAGTTTATCTTTGAGGATTTGGACAAAGACAACGTCTACGAGCTTTTGGTTGAAATATACGATAACCGTTTTCCCGGGGTGAAGGGATTTATAAACAAAACTTATCTTCTGGATATAGTGGATGGTAATGTTACAATACTGGACGAATGTATGTATCCCGGCGGAACAATGTATTGGTTTTATATGGATCTGTACAGAGTGAACGATAGAATAATTCTGAAAAAAGATGAGATAGCAAGCGGAGGATACGGCGATATAAGAGGAACCACATTTTGTAGCGAGCTTACAAAGGACGGTCTGGTTCCCATTGCTACCTTAGAGCAGCATAAGCGGGGATCTGATTTGTATGGTGACGATGTTGAATCCAACGTAAAGAAAGAGACGTCGAAATACAGCAAGACAAGAGAAGGTGACATAACTTATATCACAACGTATAAAATCGGTGGCGAATACGTATATGAACAAGAGTATGTTGATGTGAGGCCGGCACCCGAAACACAGATGGAGTATTATGAAAAACGCGGCAACAGAGCAAATCCCCTGCCGATAGATGATCTCGGAACCACAATCCAACAGCCGTCAGCAGGAGAGGCTGATAATCAGATTTCTGATTTCAACACAGAGGGGTACGAAAAGATATCCTCAGGTGAGGATCTGATGAAAATCAACCGAAACCCCGGTGGAAGTTTCGTGCTTACCAATGACATCGATTTGTTGCAGTATGGCAACTGGAAACCTCTGTGCTCATATAACGAGCCGTTTACGGGCATTCTTGACGGAAACGGTTATTGTATTAAGAATATGAGCGTTGACATTACGTATTCGGGATCAACGGATACGGAATACGCAGGTTTGTTCAGTTGCATTTCTGCGGCAACAATCAGAAATCTGGGAATAACAGACAGTATCATAAGCATAAGCTCATCTACCCACAGAGGAAGTGCGGGTGCGTTTGCAGGAAACGCAATGGGCGAATATAAAGACAGAAAAAGATATATTTCTGATATCAGTAATTGTTATGCGGATGTAATTGTGGAAAGCCACGTGCTTGAAAACGGAGGAAGCTCGTATAATGCCTCTATGAACATAGGTGCGTTTTTTGGAGAAGGCTCCGCAAATTTCACGAATTGTTACAGTGTCAGCACACCTACGGCAGCGCGTACCTATGCAGATCAGGTTGTAGGTGGATTTATAGGCTGGTTCGATTCTGATGAGAAATCGCCGATGACCATAAAGAATTGTTACAACCTGGGCCTGATGGAGGGCAGAAACATAAAAGGCAATTATCCCGGTGCATTTGTAGGTTACACAATCGATTATAACAAGACCATAGACATTGTAGATAGCTACTATGGCACATACGCTAACGATATGAACGACCAGAGAATTGCGGTGACAGATATGAAGGATGATGAATTCACCGCAGTGAAAAGGCTTTCAACAGAGGAACTTAAAAATAAAAACAGTTACATCGGCTTTGATTTTAATAGTGTATGGGCGATATCTCCCGATAAAAATGATGGATATCCCTATCTTCGCTCTCAGAGAACCGTAAGGTGATGCAGAGCTTCCCCTTCCGTAAAAATCAGGATAAGCCCCATAACTAAAAATTTGTTGCATACTTAAAGCAAAAAGCACGGATACCCGAAAGTATCCGTGCTTTGCTGTTTTTTTGAGGTTATCTCTTATCAATGTTCTCTTTGATGTTCTGGAAGGTGACGCCGTATTTTTCGGCAATATCCTTTGCGTAGCTCAGTCCCTGAGGGGGAGCGATGGAGATTTTGAAGGAGCGTTTGCCACCTTCAACTCCTGTTACCATACTCTCAATGACGCTGGTGCCTTCTGTTGATGCGTTTACCTCCTCGAGTCCTCGGGCGAGGTCGTGCATGTGGGTGTTGAATACCGAGCGCACCCCCAGGTAGCGCATAGCCTTTACAACGTCCTTTGCGATGTAGAGACCCTCTTCGATGTTGGTGGTGGCAAGGCTTTCGTTGAGAAGCAGAAGGCTGTACTTCGTAGCGCTTTCGAAAATTTCTGAAAGACGCTTGCTTTCTTCGCCTAAGCGACCAAGGTCAACGGTGTCGTTTTCGTCAGCGGGAAAGTGGGTGTAGATGTTGTCGCAGGGGCTGTAAACCATACTGTCGCAGGGAGCGTAAACGCCTATCTGAGAGAGCAGAAATGCAAGCCCCACCGCCTGAGTGATGGTGGTCTTTCCGCCTCGGTTGGGGCCTGTGAGAATGTAGATTCTGGCGCTGTCATTAAAGAAAAAGTCGTTCTTTACTATCTCTGATTCCTCAATCTCGCGAAGAGCAAGCTTCAGGTTGTAGATGCCCTTGATATCACAGCTTCTCAGGTCCTTGTCGGTGACCTGAGGCTTTGAGAGAGGATAGCCCTTTTTGAGGATCTTTTCAGTAAGCTCCGAAAAACGGATATAGAAAACTATCTCGGGCATCAGAGAAACAAAGGAATAACCGCTGACACCTACGTATTTGTTAAGAAGTCCCTTGAGATTGTTGACTGTTCTCTTGAGGATGTCTGTGACAACCTTCTTGAGTGCGTCAGACATGGGGTCTTTGCCTGTGAGGGTTGAGTCTGCAATCTGATTGAGGTCCTGCTGAGCGCCCATAACTGCCTGACCCAGACCGATGCTTCGGGTGGAGGGGTTTGCGGGGTGGAAGGTAAGAAAGCCTGAGACGTCGCTTCCGTGGTGGAGTTCATCCTGCTTCGAGGTGAACTTCATAAATTTCCTGAGCAGACCGCTGTCGGTAAAGTGCTGGTCATTGAGAGAAATTATGCCTACGGTTTTGGGTCTCAGCATATCATCAAGGTTGACGCCCAGTGTAATGCTTTTTACGTTTCGGATCTCAAGGAGAGCCTGAGCGATATCTTCTTTGAGAATGGGAAAACCACTGTCGTTATATATATCCTGAACCTTTTTTCTCAGGGTTCTGAGTCCCTCGGAGGTAAGGTCAATCGCCTCAAGGGTTTCCTTCATCTGAGTGATACAGTCCACGTAGCCGTCGATTTCACGAAGTCGGTTTACAAGCTGCCAGAGGTAGGAGGATTCTCCGTCCTTCTGAAAACGCTCGATTTCTCTCAGATCCTTAAGCTTCAGAAGAAGATTTGTCAGGTCGTCTCTGAGTTTGGGGAATTTGAGAAAATCCTCAAAAATATCGCTTCTGTAACGGATGACTTCCTCGTCAAAGGGGATGCTTATCAGCAGATTTCTGAGGATGTTCTGTTCGTAAGGATCTTTTGTGAGGGAGATTGTGAGAGTGTCTATGGAAAGATCGTTAATTGCTTCTTTTGTGAGGGTGGCACATTCCTGATCTTTGCCTTCGGGGAAAAGGAGACTGAAATTTTCGCTGTCCATCTTGTGGCCTTCTTTCAGAATTAGTATAGAATAATTATACCAACAGAAGGAAAACAATTCAATACTTCTTGCAATATCGGATTTTTTGTGTATGATTATATCAGAAAGAGGTGTAGAGAAATGGAAAATGATATTCTTGCGCAGATAAATGCTCTTGCAAAGAAGAAGCGAGAGGTGGGACTCACCGAGGAGGAAACCGCTCGTCAGAAAGAGCTTTACAAGATATATCTGGGAGGTATCCGCACACAGTTTCAGGCGACCCTTGATAATGTTTCCATCAAGGAAGCTGACGGAAGTGTCACTCCCTTTAAGGAAGCTTTCCCCAAAAAAGAGAACAAATGACAGCAAAAAC
>JAZSME010000137.1:0-21467 GCA_045535715.1 Ruminococcus sp.
TGGCTCACAGAACGACATGGCTACGATCCGACTTCGTTATTTTACTGGTTATTATGTGTTTTACTGCTGTGTTTGCTAATGATGAACTTGAAATCCTTCCAAATGAGAAGTACGAAATCGGAGACGCAAACACCGATAATACTGTTAATGTAAAGGATGCAACCAGTATCCAGAAACATATTGCAGGGCTTGAGATTTTAAACAGTCTTCAGCTCAATCTTGCTGATGTCAATGCTGATGATAGTGTCAATATTAAAGATGCTACAACAATTCAGAAGATTGTTGCGGGTCTTATTATGCCTACTGTCCCTGAAGTAGCATCCACAACAACTTCTGAAACAGTTTCATCTGTACCTTTTTCATCTGATACAACAGAAACTGAAACTGTGACAGAGCCTGCTTCAACATTAGCGCCTTCAGAAACGGTTACCGAAACTATGACAGTAATACCCACTGAAACTCCTACCGAGATAATAACCGTGATGCCTACTGAAGCTCCCACCGAAAAGCCTACCGAGGCACCCACTGAGACTCAGACAGAGATGCCTACCGGGATTCCTACACAGGCGCCTACTGAGATTCCAACTGTAAATCCCACAGCTCCCCCCTCAGAAACTCCCACTGAGATACCTACTGAAGCTCCCACAGAAAAGCCTACCCGTGATCCCAATAAACCTATCGAGCTTCCGTTTATTCCTGCTTTTTAATTTTTACGTTTCGTAGAAAAAAGCCTTGTCTTCGGACAAGGCTTTTGTTTTATGTATTTGTAACGCAATTTCATTTTTGTGCATATATTGATAGTAAACAGACAAAAGGTGAGTTTATGGCTATTGATACAAGGGAATTGTTTGCCCGTCTGATAAAGTGTGAGGCGGGAGGCGAGGGAGACGACGGTATGCGTGCTGTGGCTTCGGTAATTATGAACAGAGCACAGACAACAGTAGGAGAGTTTTCCCGTGTGAGTCAGGGCGGAGATGTCAGAGCGATAATCAACCAACCCTGTCAGTTTGTTTGTCTCAAAGAGGTCGTTTCCGGAGAGTATAACCCTCAGAATGTTTATAATATTACGCCTGAGCAAATACATTATGATATTGCTGATTGGGCTCTTGCCGGAAATACTGCAAGCTCTGTGGGAAATTCTATTTTCTTTTTTAACCCTTACAGCCCATCCTGTCCGAGGAATTTCCCCTCTCGGGTCGGTGTGATATATAACAGGGTAGGGGATCATTGTTTCTATTCGCCAACTGCTTCATATGCAAATACCTGAAAAGGAGTACATTATGGATAATTCGTATGATTTGATGAAGATTTATGGGATACCTCCTGCACCTTACAGCGAAGACAATCCCGATGATTTGTTTCTCGATAACCTTCCTTCTCTCGAACAGATTGCGATGTATAATCTGTCTTTGAATCCGTCTTATCGGAATGAAAATTCCGTTTCTCCACAAACCCCATCAGAAAACGCTATTCTCCCTCAGACACCGGCAACTGTACTGATGCCCGGTGCTGCGAATTCTGTGGATATGGGAGCATCATCCTCAAGGATATCTGCATCTCCTTCTGCTTCCGCTGAATTTCCGCTGAGCGCTGTTTCCGCTGCTGAGATAAATCCCCGTGACAGCGTTACAAAGCAGATAACTGATTTCAGTAATCCTTTTCCTGTTACCGCAGAGAGCATTCAGTATCTGAACGGCTTTATAAGAACTCAGATCGGAAGAAGGGCTCAGATACAATTTCTTGTAGGCAGTAACGAGGTTGTTGAAAAGGATGGTTTTCTTTTGGGA
This sequence comes from Ruminococcus sp., assembly GCA_045535715.1. Taxonomy (GTDB): domain Bacteria; phylum Bacillota; class Clostridia; order Oscillospirales; family Acutalibacteraceae; genus Ruminococcoides. The sequence continues at coordinate 1,788 of JAZSME010000137.1, forward strand.
GTGGGTGCGAATTATATACTCATAAATGAAATCGGCACCAACGATATAACCGCTTGTGATTTTTATAACATTAAATTCATCAGATTCCTTTACTGAGTAAATCCAGTATAATTGTGTTTGACAGAAGAAAGCCTTTTTCGGTCAGTCTGATACACTTATCATCGGCATGGATTAAGCCGTGCTTTTCAAGGACTAAAGCTTCTTTTATTAACTCGTAAGGAGCTTTATTTCCGAACATTTTCTCGTAATCGCTGAAGACAAAGCCTTTGTCTGTTCTTAGTGACAGCATAAGGTATTCTTCAGCGGTTTTTCCTTTTCCGTCAGAAACTATAATGTTATTGTAGAAATCCTCGAAGTTTCTCGGGATGTAAAAACGTTCGCCGTTTACCATAGAATGTGCAGAAGGGCCGATTCCGAGATAATCTTTAAGCTCCCAGTATTTCATATTGTGTTTGCTGAGACTGTCATTTTTACAAAAATTAGATATCTCATAGTGTCTGTATCCGTTTTTGATAAGATATTCAGAGGTGAATTCGTATAAATCAGCCTGGGTGTCGTTATCTGCAAAAATGTACCCCTCAGGATTTTTATAAAATGGAGTGTTTTTCTCAATCTTTAGCATATAGGTGCTGATGTGAGGAATATTTTCTGAGACGCAAAAGTCGAGGGTCTCTCTGAGCGAATCCATAGTTTGTAAAGGGATACCCAGCATCACGTCCAAGGAGATGTTATGTATTCCTGAGTTTCGAAGATCTCTTAAGGCTATTTTTACATCTTCGTGTTTGTGTGATCTTCCGAGACAAAGAAGTTCATCCTTGTGAATGCTCTGCATACCAAGTGAAACTCTGTTGATACCCTCTTGTCTTAGCGCAACTAAATCAAGAGAATCTGTGGTGGCAGGGTTGGCTTCCAGAGTGATTTCACAGTCTGATGAAACAGAAAAATTGCTTTTAATTGATTTAAGCAGTTTTATTATTCTATGTGTTTCAAGAAGACTCGGAGTTCCGCCGCCAAAATAAATTGTATCAACGGTCTTGTCTTTGTATTTGTCTTTGTTCTCTTCGATAAAATCAATAACTTTCTCTGTGTATTTATCCATTGCATCGCTGCTTTTTTCTGCGCTGAAAAAGTCACAGTAATTGCATTTTTTATTGCAAAACGGAACGTGAATATATATTCCTAATGTGTTCATAGGGCATTTGCTCCTTTGCTAAAAGGGTTGAGGCAGAAACGATAAAGTTTCTGCCTCAAATTTGGAAGGTATATGAAAAATAGAAAAGATCTTGTTTCTGTTCTAATATTAACAAAGATTTTATCGGATGTCAAGGAATTTGTTAAATAATTGTCATTCTTTGTTGTAAGATACGATCATGCTCTATTAGAGTCTTTGCTTGACAATATTCCGGAATAAAAGTATAATAAATAACCGTAAATATTAGTGAATTGGAGAATAAAGTTTTGAGCAATCTTTCAAAAGAAATCGAAAAAAGAAGAACGTTTGCTATTATTTCTCACCCTGACGCAGGTAAGACAACACTTACAGAAAAGCTTCTGCTTTATGGTGGTGCAATTAACCTTGCAGGATCGGTCAAAGGCAAGCGTACAGCCAAGCACGCTGTGTCAGACTGGATGGAAATCGAAAAGCAGAGAGGTATTTCTGTTACCTCTTCAGTTATGCAGTTTAAATATGATGGCTATTGCGTGAATATTCTTGATACTCCCGGACATCAGGATTTCTCTGAGGATACATACAGAACCCTTATGGCTGCTGACTCAGCTGTAATGGTAATTGACGGATCAAAGGGTGTTGAGAAGCAGACAATCAAGCTTTTCAAGGTTTGCGTAATGCGTAACATCCCCATAATTACATTCATCAATAAGATGGACAGAGACTCCAAGAATCCCTTCGATCTTCTTGAGGAGATCGAGCAGGTTCTGGGCATTAACACCTGTCCGGTAAACTGGCCTATCGGATCTGGTAGTGATTTCAAGGGTGTATATGACCGAGAGACCAAGAGTGTGCTTTCCTACACAGCGAATAACGGACAGAAGGAAGTTGACGAAAAGGTAGTTACTCTCGACAGTCCTGAGCTTGTTGACACAGTCGGTAAATATATGATTGATGATCTTCTTTCAGATATCGAGCTTCTTGAGGGAGCCGGCGACGAGCTTGATATTGAGCTTGTTAGAAAGGGTAAGCTTACACCTGTTTTCTTTGGCTCTGCTCTCAATAACTTCGGCGTTGAACCATTCCTCAGAAGCTTCCTCGAGTTCACAACACCTCCGCTTCCTCGTGATACAGATGAGGGTAAGGTTGAACCTCATGATGAGACCTTGTCTGCGTTTGTTTTTAAGATTCAGGCTAATATGAATAAGATGCATCGTGACAGAATTGCATTTATGCGAATTTGCTCAGGTAAGTTTGAAAAGGATATGGAAGTTTACCATGTTCAGGGTCAAAGAAAGATTAAACTTTCTCAGCCTCAGCAGATGATGGCTTCTGATCGAGAAATGATTGAAGAAGCCTACGCAGGTGATATTATCGGTATTTTTGATCCCGGTATTTTCTCTATCGGTGATACCGTTTGTGCACCCGGCAGCAAGGTTAAGTTTAAGGGTATTCCTACATTTGCTCCTGAGCACTTTGCTCTTGTCCGTCAGAAGGACACCATGAAGCGTAAGCAGTTCATTAAAGGTACCTCTCAGATAGCTCAGGAAGGTGCTATTCAGATTTTCCAGGAACTTGACGCAGGTATGGAGGAAGTTATCGTAGGCGTTGTTGGTACACTTCAGTTTGATGTTCTCAAGCATCGCCTTGAAAGCGAGTACAACGTTGATATAATTATGACTTCTCTGCCTTACCAGTTTATCCGTTGGATCGGAAATACAGATATTGATCCAAAGACCCTTGATCTTGCTTCTGATACCAAGAGAATTCAGGATCTTAAGGGCAGACATCTTCTTCTCTTTACAAGTGAGTGGAGTATCGATTGGGCTCTTGACCATAATAAGGGTCTTATTCTTGAAGAGTTCGGAAGAGATACATAAAATATTTGGACACGCAAAATTAACGCACATCCGTAATATGATTTATTATAAATCATTGAAGGGTGTGCGTTTTTTGTTTGATTTGATTTCATTTCTTTGTAAGTATTGCTTTGCGTTTATACTCCATGTCTGTAAAAGCGGATCATTTCCAAAACCTCTATCCAAAAGGGAAGAGGAAGAGTATTTAAAAAGAGTAAAAGAAGGGGATATTTCCGCCCGCAACATTTTGGTTGAACACAATCTCCGTCTTGTAGCTCATATTATCAAGAAGTATTACGCTGTTTCATCAGACCAGGATGATTTGGTATCCATAGGAACAATAGGACTGATTAAAGCAATCAACACCTTTGATTCTGAGAAGAATATTAAGCTGTCAAGCTATGCTTCGAGATGTATTGAGAATGAAATTCTTATGCACTTTCGAAACGGCAGAAAGTCTGCTCAGAATTTATCTTTGAGTGATGTTATTGAAACTGACAAGGATGGAAATCCATTGACCCTTATCGATGTTCTGACCGATGAAAATGATTTTACTCAAGGGGTGGAACTTAAGATGAATTCAGAGAAGCTTAAGTCTTATCTTATGAGCGAACTTGATGACCGAGAAAGAAATATTATCATTCTAAGATACGGTCTTGACGGAAAGGAGCCTCTTACTCAAAGGGAAGTGGCAGAGAGAATGATGATTTCCCGTTCTTATATTTCAAGGATCGAGAAGAAGGCGCTTGAAAATCTCAGACGCAGATTTGAAAGACCCTAAAATTTAACTATGAGTTGATATACTGTACTTGCAAAGAATGATAAAATCAACCCCAGAAGTGTTGGGATCAGAATTGACGAAATAAGAACAGAAACTCGGTTTGTTTCTTTTTTAATTACAAAGCAGGTCGTGGAGCAAGGATATCTGAATACAATGAGAATAATCACACAAATAGCTGTGATAACGGTCCATCCATTTGCACTTAGAATTGACTCAAGTTGCGAGAGTGATTCGTAGTCTGTGAGCGTATTTCCCGACATATAAATCATAAGCATGATTGGAAATATCAGCTCGTTGGCAGGAAAACTCAAAATAAGAGCGGTAAGAATAACTCCGTCAATGCCGAAAAGACTTGCTGTGCCACGAAGTGCTTCCGCGATATTATTAAGAATACTTTTGTCATTTAGCTCTATGGCGCTCAGTAACCATAATATTGCCCCGGCAGGTGCTGAAACGAGGAGTGCTCTGGATAAAACGTACAGCACTTTTTCTTTCATGCAACGCGCTATACACTTTGCAAACTGTGGTTTTCTCAAAGGAGGCAATTCAAGGATAAATGCAGAGTTTTCATCCTTCTTGTATAAACGGTTAATAACGGCACACACGACAAAAGTTGATGCAACACATAGTGCGAGTATAAGCATAAGCGTTGCTGCTGTTACTAAAGCGTTATTTACTCCTTTTAGGCTTCCTGCAAGAAAAATACTTATCAGCGATATTATTGTTGGTAATCGACCGTTACACGGAATAAATGAGTTGGTGATGCTTAGAAGGATCTTTTCTTTCTGCGTTTTCATTATTCTGCATCCTGTCACCCCACAGGCGTTGCAACCGAATCCCAGTGCCATTGCTATTGCTTGCTTTCCTGTTGTTCCCACCTTGCTGAAAAACCGATCGAGACAAAAGACAACGCGTGGTATGTACCCAAAGTCTTCAAGTAAAGCGAACAGAGGAAAGAATATCATAGCAGGAGGCAACATAACGGACACTACCCAAGCGACAGTGGTGTAAACCCCATCTAGTATCATACTGCTGAAAAAATAAGGTGATCCGATTTTATTTAAAAATAACCAAAGATAGTCCTTTATCATAAAGAGAAAAGAACTCAATGCTCTTGATGGATAATTTGCTCCCACAGCGGTGATCCAGAATATAACTAAAAACAGTGATATCATAATGGGAATTCCTGTGGATCTGCTGGTGAAGATGTGGTCAAGACGTATGTCTTTTTCTGTGTATGATGTGCCTTTGCTTATTATGGATCTGTCGTAGATTTCTTTTGTTAGAGTTGAGATGTAACGGGTGGCTTCAGCGGAAGAATTAAATTCATTGATTTTCAAAAATCTGTTTTGCGAAAACGTTTTTGCGCTTTCTTCTACAAGGTTTTCGGCGGTTTCCTTAATTCTTTTCATTGATGCTTTGTCTCTTGAACTAGTTTTAATAACGGGTATTCCAAGCTGTAATGAAAGCTCGTCGCTGTCGATTACAATACCTTTACGCTCTGCATCATCACTCATATTGAGGCAAAGAAAGGCTTTGTTTGTCTTAGAGAGAATTTGCAGAGTGAGAAGCAAATTGCGCTCAAGAGTAGTTGAATCCACAATTATTATTATACAGTCGTACTCATTTCCGGCAAGAAAACGCTCGGTTATTTCTTCTTCAGAAGAATTATGAAACAAAGAATATGTTCCGGGTAAATCCACGAGCTCATATTCTGCGTTGTTGTGTTTATAGTAACCTTTGCATATTTCTACTGTTTTTCCGGCCCAGTTTCCTGTGTGTTGATTCAGGTTTGTCAGGTTATTAAAAACCGAGCTCTTGCCAACATTTGGGTTTCCGGCAAGAGCAAGTGTGTATCTCCTTGTATCAGTATTTGTTAATGGCATTATAATACGCTGCTTTCATAAAGATACGTTTATGTTCCTGGCGTCTTCGTTTCTAAGGACGATTACCGTTCCTTTGATAAGATACGCGCAACAGCCGCCGTACTTGTTGTGTATAAGTGTTTTTATCGGTGTTCCCGGAGTAAATCCCAGTTCAAGAATTCTCAGCGCCAAGGCTGTGCCTTGAATGCTTCTGATGATTGCAGTTGTGTTTTCTTCTGTATCGCATAAGGGGAGAATCATACTTTCACCTCAAAGAGAAATACGTTACATATTATGTGAGGGGAAGATCTTTGTGAAAGTATTACTTTTCAAATGTGTATACTTATGATATAATAAATTGTGATATATGTACTTTTTGCTTAGTATACTGTATCGGTGATTTGTTTGAAAGCATTTAAGTTTATTCTTAGCTTTTTGTGTTTGATCGTTGCTTTGTTGTTGTTTTTTTCTTTCCCTAAAAAAGAGTCTTCTCCTGTTTCTCGTGATATTCTCACCGATCAAAGCTCTTTTCCGACAATAATAATAGACGCAGGACATGGAGGGGAAGATGGGGGAGCCCAGTCTGATTCGGGACTCCTTGAAAAGGATATCAATCTTTCAATATCTCGTTTTCTTAAGTGTTATCTTGATATATCAGGCTTTGATACATATATGATACGCGAAGATGACAGGCAGATTTACGACTCAGATTGTAAAACGCTGAGAGAAAAGAAGGTTTCGGATATTCACAACAGGACGGAAATCTGTAACAGTAACGAGAATTCAATTTATGTGAGCATTCACCAGAATAAGTTTTCTGACAAAAAGTACAGCGGAGCACAAGTTTTTTATTCTTCCAACACGGCAAAAAGCGAAGAACTTGCAGGTTGTATACGTGAGTCCTTGATTTCTCTCTTGCAGCCGCAAAACACCCGACAAATTAAAGAATCCGGGGAAGATATTTATATTCTTCACAATGCGACTAATCCTTGTGTTCTGATAGAATGTGGTTTCCTTTCAAATGATGCAGAGAGCAAACTTCTCGCAGACGAACAGTATAGAAAGAAAATGGCATTTTCTGTTTATCTTGGAATAGTTGAATATTTATACAGTAATTATCAGATGTAGGATGTGAAAGTTTTGGCAGGTAAGATTAAAAGTGTTTATGTATGCAGCGAATGCGGATATGAATCTCCCAAATGGTATGGAAAGTGTCCCTCTTGTAATGAGTGGAATACTATGAATGAGGAGATTGTCAATAAAGGAGACAGTGTGACCTCATCTGTTTTGAGGAAATCTTCGGTTTATTCTAAACCTATGAGTATTACAGAGATTTCCACCACAGATGAACATCGCTATGTAACCGGCATTTCTGAACTTGACAGAGTTCTTGGCGGAGGAATTGTAAAGGGAAGTCTTATCCTTTTGGGCGGCGATCCGGGTATAGGTAAGTCCACAATTCTTCTTCAGATTTGCAAAAAGCTTTCAGATAATCTTAAAATACTCTATGTTTCCGGAGAAGAGTCAAAGAGACAGCTTAAGCTTCGTGCTGCTCGACTTGACACTCTTAGCGATAATCTCCTTGTGCTTACGGAGACAGATGTTCAGGTCATCGCGGAGGTTATTAAGACGGATAAGCCTGATATGGTAATGATTGATTCCATACAGACAATGTCTATATCTGAACTCAGCTCCTCACCGGGAAGTGTTACTCAGGTCAGAGAATGCACTAATTTCCTTATGAGAGTTGCAAAAGGTATGGATATACCTATGTTTGTTGTGGGACATGTAAACAAAGAGGGATCCATAGCGGGTCCTAAGGTGCTGGAGCATATAGTTGATGCGGTTCTTTATTTTGAAGGCGATAAGCAGATGTCTTACAGAATACTTCGTGCTGTTAAGAATCGATTCGGCTCAACAAATGAAATAGGTGTATTCCAGATGACGGAGGAAGGGCTTGAGGTCGTTGAGAATCCTTCCATGATGCTTCTTTCGGGTCGTCCCAAAAATGTTTCAGGAACCTGTGTTGCTTGTACCATGGAGGGCTCAAGACCGATTCTAGCAGAAGTTCAGGGTCTTGCTTCTGCAACGGCTTTCGGTAATCCAAGAAGAATGTCAACAGGCTTTGATTACAGCAGAATGGCGCTTATTGTTGCGGTTCTTGAGAAACGAGCCGGTTACTATTTTTCTAATTCTGACGTTTATGTCAATGTTATCGGAGGACTCAGACTTGATGAACCTGCTACCGATCTTGCGGTAGCTATGTCTCTGGTGTCAAGTCTCAAGGATATGCCTGTGGCGGATGATGCCATAGCTTTTGGTGAAATAGGATTAGCCGGCGAAATCAGAAGTGTCTCACACGCTCAGGAGAGAATCAACGAGGCATCCCGACTTGGCTTTACAAGAATTGTACTTCCTTACCACAATCTTCAGAGAGTTCATGCACCCTCCGGTGTTGAGCTTATTGGAGTAAGAAATGTGCGCGAGGCCTTCGAGGCTCTTTGTTGATATGAAACATTGTGTACTGATTTCGCCGACGGACAGCAAACTTATTAACGCGTTAAAGGAACGTGATTTTGATATTATTTCAACCGCTCCTTTGGAAGTTGATATTTTATATGAAAGAATGCACGCTGATATGCAGTGCCTTGTTATTGAAGATACTGTTTTTCTTGCAAAGGCGTGCGAAGGATATGCAAAGGATTTTCTTCTGAATTACAGTAGAGTTGTAATCTGTGAAAATCCCACAGGAAAGTATCCTGAAAATGTTAGTCTTAACGCATTGTTTATTGGCAGAAAACTATTCTGTAAGGAAACTTCGCTGGATATAAATGTTCGTGATTTTTGCGTAGAAAACCGTATAGAAATCGTGAATGTGAATCAGGGGTACGCGCGCTGCTCAACGCTTATTCTTGGAAGCAAAGGTATCGTGACCGCCGATGAGTCGATTTATAAACGAACATCAGAATTCGGTATAAAAGCTCTGAGAATAGCGCCCGGTCACATAACGCTCGAGGGTGCTTCTTATGGATTTATCGGAGGTTCGTCAGTCGTAGTGGGGGACAAGGTGTTGTTTTTTGGTGACATCTTTACGCATCCGAGTGCGAGAGAGATAACTGACTTTATCCATGAGTGTGGTTTTGAGTTTGAATGCTTGACCAAAGATAAACTTCATGATGTTGGTTCAGCGATAATTGTATATTGATTATTAGGGACTTTTACTAAAAACTGTGTGTTTTTGTAAAGGTCCTCTTTTTTTCGAACAAATCGAACATACGTTTACGAGAGGGTTATAGATCCAAAATGTAGTCAGAGGAAACTTTATATATTTTACAGATTCTTCTAAGCAAGTGCAAAGGAAGCTCGCGAACACCGGATTCGTATTTAGAGTATTGCTCTTGTCTGATACCAAGAATAAGAGCTATATCAGACTGGCTGTAAGAATTCAGATGACGGAGTTCCTTGAGTTTTTGACAGTACTGATAACGTGACATTTTAAGCCTCCGTAAGTTTATGTGCAAATGAACATATTGGTTTATGTCTCTTAGGACATAAATAAATATATCACAGCGATTTAAAAAATGATGTAAGGTATTGCTGTAAATTTCTGACAGAAAAAAGAGTATCTTAATATCGCTGTGGATTTTTTGCAGTAATGAAGTGTGAATATACTGTAATTAAAATGTAGAATTTTGAAATTGATACTTTGTTACGGTGGTGTGTGGCTGATTGAGTTGATTCTGATGGGATTATTACAAACTGTATATATTACAGGATGTAATATCCGGCGCCGCTATAAACCCTCCCCTCAATTACACAAAATATTCATTTTGCGTAATTTTCTTTATGGGAATTTACAGCTCCGTTTATTATGGTATAATTTGTTCGTAAGACATTGGCGGGTCTCTTCCCTTTGTGTTATTTGCAAGTTTTAATCTGATAAGGTGTGATTTTAGATGTTATCAAAAAACTACAAAGATCTTGCGTTTCCGCTTCTTCGGGAATATCTCATTCATCTTCGGGTAATTAAATCTAAATCTGAAAAAACTATTGAGGAATATTTTATTGATTTAAGAACTTTTTTTCGTTTCATGAAAGTTCATCGTGATATTGTTTCTTCTGAAGCTCATTTTGACGAAATTCCCATTGATGATATTGATCTTGATTTCATCAAAACCATATCGCTTTCTGATGCTTATGAGTTTATGACTTATCTAGCTGACGAGAGAAATAACAATAGTTCTACGAGACTCAGAAAAACCTCTTCCCTGCGCGGTTTTTTCAATTTTTTAACTCTTAAAAAGCATTTACTTGAAGAGAATCCTCTCAAGGAGCTTGAGACTCCGCAACAAAAGAAATCGAAACCTAAATTTCTCACTCTTCAGCAAAGTATTCAGTTACTTGAATCCGTTGATGGTAAATACAAAGAGCGGGATTACTGTATAATTACTCTGTTTCTAAACTGCGGTCTTCGACTTTCTGAGCTTGTTGGACTTAATGTAAGTGATATCAGCCCTGATAATTTCATCAGAGTTCTTGGTAAAGGTAATAAGGAAAGAATCATTTATCTCAATGATGCTTGTGTTTCGGCAATTTCTGCGTATCTTGCGGTACGTCCGAATGATGAACTCCATGACAGAAATGCACTCTTTATAAGCGCTCATAAGAAGCGTATGAGTCCGAGTATGGTCCAGAAGCTTGTTTATAAATATCTTGAAAAAATCGGTCTTGATAGCCAAGGATATTCATGCCATAAGCTTCGCCACACCGCTGCAACTCTGATGTATCAGCATGGAAATGTTGATGTTTTAGTGCTTCAGGACATCCTTGGACACGCCAATCTCGGTACAACACAGATATATACTCACCTTAACACAAAACAGAAGGAAGAAGCCGCTAAGGCCAATCCTCTGGCTACGATAAAACCTGATAAGAAATAAAAAAGAAAGCACCACTTAAATGAAGTGGTGCTCTTTTTTAGATATCATTTCTGATAATATCCTCATAAGACTCTCTTTTGATGATTATTCTGGACTCTCCGTCCTTAACCATAACAACAGCGGGTCTGGGAATTCTATTGTAATTTGAAGCCATAGAGTAGTTGTATGCACCTGTTGAGAGAACTGCGATTATGTCCCCTACCTCGGTTTTTGCAAGCTCTACGTGCTCCTGAATAAGGTCACCGCTTTCACAGCACTTTCCTGCGATTGTAGCGGTCATTGTCTTGTCTTCGTTTGCCTTAGTAGCGTTGAGTACGGTGTATTCAGACTTATAGAGAGCATATCTGATGTTATCAGTCATACCGCCATCAATTGAGATGTAGGTTCTGACGTCAGGGATGTTCTTTACACCGCCAACTGTGTAAAGTGTTGTTCCTGCCTCACCCACTACTGAACGTCCGGGCTCTACGGATACGAAGGGAACTTCAATATTAAGCTCATTAGCTTTGTTCTTGATACCCTTGCTTACTGCTTCAATATACTCTTCAAATCTCTTTGGTGAATCGCTGTCGGTATACTTGATACCAAAGCCGCCGCCAAGATTAACCTCTTTGATTACAATTGAAGTTTCGCGCATAACCTTGGCTGTAAATTCAATCATAAGCATAGCGGCATCTTCAAAGGGCTGAAGCTCAAATATCTGTGAACCAATGTGGCAATGAATGCCGTCAAGACGAAGATTTGGGTACTTAAGTGTCTCGCTTACAGCGAAGAAAGCCTCACCGTTTTCAATAGCAAAACCGAACTTGGAGTCAATCTGACCGGTCTTTATGTAGTCGTGAGTATGTGCTTCAACACCGGGCTTAATTCTCATGGAGATGCTCTGAATCTTTCCGAGTTCGTATGCAACCTCGTTGATTAGCTCAAGCTCTGTGAGGTTATCAACAATGATCTTTCCTACTCCGTATTCAACTGCAGCTTTGATTTCGCCGTGGGTCTTGTTGTTGCCGTGGAAGTTGATAATTTCTGCCGGGAATTCTGCTTTCATTGCAGTATAAAGTTCTCCGCCGGATACAACATCCAGACCTAAGCCCTCTTCCTTTACTATTCTGCACATTTCCAGACAGCAGAAGGCTTTGCTTGCGTAGTATGCTCTGCCATTGCCGCCATAGAATTTATCAAAAGCATTCTTATATGCTTTAAGATTATCTCTGATTACGTTTTCGTTCATTACATAAAGAGGTGTACCGTACTCTTCTCTGAGAGAGTGTGTGTCACATCCTCCGATGTAAAGATGTCCGTTATCTCTGATTTCCTGACCGGGATTCAGCATTACGGATTCCCCCATTCCTGTATGTATTTATCAATGACAGCACGGATATCTTCAGTACCATCTCCCTTTAGAGCAGAGAAAGGATAGCACTCAACTCCGTATTCACTCAATAGTTCCTTATAGTAAGAAATCTGATTTTTAAGTTCTGTCTGATTTAACTTGTCCTTTTTTGTAAGCACAACAATAAAAGGAAAATTACGCTGTGAAAGATAGTCAATCATCTGAAGATCATCTGCTGTGGGTTTATGACGGATATCGCAGATCTGAACTATCAGAGCGAACTTTCTTTCATCGTTGAAATAACCTTCTACAAGCTCAGCCCAGCGTTGTTTCTCTGCATCGGATACTTTAGCGTAGCCATAACCCGGTAGGTCGACGAGCATAAATTCCTTGAGTGAGAAGAAATTTATAGTAGCAGTCTTTCCGGGGGTTGCACTTACTCGTGCAAGGTTTTTTCTGTTTGTGAGTTTGTTGATAAGTGAGGATTTTCCAACGTTTGATCTGCCCGAAAACACAACTTCAGGCAAACTTGATTCAGGCAGCTGAGAGGATAAACCACATGAAAGTAAGAATTTTACATTATTAGTATCCAAAAAATCAACCCCTGTTACCGATTTTAGTGCGCTTGTCTGCTTGTCTGTATTTTGAAGCAGAGGAAGCTTTTGTATTTACGTTTTTACTCTCCGATAAGGCAATGTTCAGCACATCGTGAATAGTATTAACGGGAATAAAGTTTATGTTTGCACGAACAACAGGATCGATTTCTGTAACGTCGCGCATATTTCCTGAAGGAATAATAACAGTCTTAATTCCGGATTTATAAGCGGCAATTGCCTTTTCCTTGAGACCGCCAATAGGCAGAACATTACCGCGAAGAGTGATCTCTCCTGTCATAGCAATGTCGTGTCTTATTGAAAAGCCGTTAAGAGCGGAACAGATGGCTGTTGCCATTGTAATTCCTGCGGAAGGCCCGTCTTTGGGAACTGCACCTTCAGGCGCGTGGATATGTATATCCTTTGTTTTGTAGAAATCTTCTTCAATTGAGTATTTATCGTAATTGGAACGTATGCAAGTGAGAGCTGCTTTTGCAGATTCCTGCATAACGTCACCCAGCGATCCTGTGAGCTCAATTTTACCGCTACCGGGCATTACAGCAACCTCAATGGGAAGGATTTCTCCCCCTACTGAAGTCCACGCAAGACCGTTTGCAACACCGACCTGATCGGATTTTGAGAAGAAATCATCTGTGTATTTGGGAACACCAAGGTATTCCTGAAGGTCATTTGCGGAAATCTTGACAACCGCATCTTCGTTAATAACTTTAACAGCAGCCTTGCGCATCAATTTGGATATCACTCTTTCCAAGGAGCGAACGCCGGCTTCTCTGGTGTATTTGTCGATTAAGCCATAGATGGCGCTGTCGGTTAGGCGGAAGTATTTGCTGGTAAGACCGTTATTTTTGAGCTGTTTTTTTACAAGATGTTTTTTTGCAATATGGAACTTTTCCTCTCTTGTGTAACTTGAGAGTTCAATTACGTCCATTCTGTCACGCAAAGGAGCGGAAATAGCACTCAGATCATTAGCGGTTGTAATGAACATTACATTTGAAAGATCAAACGGAATGTCAAGATAATGGTCCACAAAGGCTGTATTTTGCTCACCGTCAAGTACCTCAAGCAGTGCTGAAGTGGGATCGCCCTTATAGTCGTTGGAAAGCTTGTCAATTTCGTCAAGAACCAGAAGCGGATTCATACTGGCGGCTTTCTTAACACCCGCCATAATTCGACCGGGCATGGAGCCTATATATGTTCTTCTGTGACCTCTGATTTCAGCCTCGTCCTTAACACCGCCAAGAGAGATTCTCACAGCGTTTCTGTTTATATCCTTAGCAATAGACATAGCAATCGAGGTCTTTCCTACTCCGGGAGGACCCACAAGACAAATTATATTGCCCTTTGAATCCGGGTTGAGTTTTCTCACCGCAAGGGACTCGATTATTCTTTCCTTAACCTTATCAAGACCATAGTGGTTTTTGTCAAGAGCTGCCCTGACTTTAACAAGGTCAATGTTTTCCTTGGTGAATTTGTTCCAAGGAAGTTCAAGACAAGTGTCGATATAGGTTCTGATCACAGCGGCTTCCTGACTTCCGTAAGGCATACGCTCTAATTTGCTGCATTCCTTAAGCAGAGTGTTTTCAACCTCTTCGCTGAGCTTGAGATCCTTAATTTTCTTCTTAAGAGTATCAGCCTCAAATTCAGGGGAAAAGTCATCGCCGAGCTCCTCCTGAATTGCTCTCATTTCCTCTCTCAGATAAATCTCCTTTTGAGTCTGATCAAGGCTTGCTCTTGTTTTTTCATTGATAGTTTTCTCAATCTCAAGAATTGCAAGCTCGTTGTTGAGAATATCGATGAGAGTTTCACAGCGTTTCTTAACAGAGCCGATTTCAAGGATGGTCTGTTTGTTTCTGTAATCAAGAAGCAGATTGCTTGCAAGATAATCTGAGAGTTCACCGCTGTTATTTGAAAGTCCCACCTTGAACATAATGTCTGAGGGAAGCTTTGAACTGAGCTGAACATATCTTTCAAAAACAGCCTTCATAGCGCGCTGTAAAGCTGCATCAGTATTTTCGTCACTGCAACTGAGCTCTCTTACCTTTGAAACATCTGCACAGAGGTAGTGTCTGTTTTCAACGACAAACTGAAGACTCGCTCTGTAAAGACCTTCGATAACGACTCTGATTGTGTTCTCGGGCTGCTTAATAACCTGAACAACTCTTCCGACAACACCAATCTGATAAAGATCATTTACATCAGGAGTGCTGTCGCTGGCGTCAATCTGAGCAGATGCAAAGATGAGACCGTCGTTGTTCATAGCGTGATTGATTGCATTGATTGATTTTTTTCTGCCAACATCAAGGTGAATCATTGTCTTGGGAAAAATGACAACGCCACGAAGAGGAAGCACAGGGATATTGCTGATTATAGATTTATTTTCAATCATTTATATTAACCTTCAAAAATCAGAAAGAAGAAGCTTAGTTCTTCTTTCTGGTGTTTTTATGAGTGATTTTGGGTGCTCCGTTATTACTTATTACATCTGCGGTTATTGCGACCTTAGAAATGGTATCATCCTTGGGAACGTCAAACATCAGCTGAGTAAGTGTTTCTTCAAGAATTGAACGGAGACCTCTTGCACCTGTCTGGTGTTTAAGAGCCTTTTGTGCGATGGCTTTAAGAGCTTCCTCCTCAAACTCAAGAGTGACATTATCAAAGGCAAACAGTTTGGTGTACTGCTTAACTAGTGAATTCTTGGGTTTGGTGAGAATCTGAACAAGAGCATCCTCATCAAGTCCTGAAAGTGCAGTTATAACGGGAAGTCTGCCCACAAGCTCAGGAATGAGACCGAATTTTACAAGGTCGTGTGATACTACCTTTTCCATCCAGAAGGTTTCATTGAGCTTCTGTTTTTCAACAACATTTGCTCCAAAACCAATACTGGAAGAATCAAGACGCTTTTCAACAACCTTTTCAAGACCGTCAAAAGCACCACCGCAGATGAAGAGGATATTTTTTGTGTCAATGGAGATGAATTCCTGCTGAGGATGTTTTCTGCCGCCCTGAGGAGGAACGTTTGCCACTGTTCCCTCTATCATCTTAAGAAGAGCCTGCTGAACACCCTCACCGCTTACATCACGTGTAATGGAAGGATTCTCGGACTTTCTTGAAATCTTGTCGATCTCATCAATGTAGATGATACCTGTCTGAGCCTTTTCGATATCATAATCTGCAGCCTGGATAAGCTTGAGAAGTATGTTTTCAACATCCTCGCCTACATAGCCTGCTTCAGTAAGAGTTGTTGCATCTGCAATGGCAAAAGGTACATCCAGAGCTTTTGCCAGGGTCTGTGCAAGGAGGGTTTTACCTACACCTGTGGGACCGAGAAGAAGCACGTTACTCTTTGAAAATTCTATATCATCATCTTCATTGAAAACTCTTTTATAGTGATTATATACTGCAACGCTGAGAGTGATCTTTGCTTTTTCCTGACCGATTACATATTCATCAAGAATTTCTTTGATTTCGTGAGGCTTCAGAAGTTTTGAGGCATCAATGCTTTCGGTTATGGGAGCAGGAATCTCAAAGTCATTTTCATCAAGAATTGACATACAAAGCTCAACACAGTTATCGCAGATATAAACGCCGTTTCCGGCGATGAGCTTGCCTACTGCTCCCTGCGGTTTTCCGCAGAAGGAGCAGCAAACATCATTATTCTTGTCTTTATTGTTTGACATCAGTTTCCCCTTTATCTCTTGTCCAATACCTTATCAATGATACCGTATTCAAGAGCCTGCTGAGCAGTCATAAAGTTATCTCTTTCTGTGTCTCTGATGATAACATCAAGAGGCTGACCGGTGTTTTTGGAGAGAATCTCGTTGAGCTTTTTCTTTGTGTGAAGAATGTGCTTAGCGTGAATCTCAATGTCAGTTGCCTGCCCCTGAGCACCGCCGCTGGGCTGATGAATCATAATGTCACTGTTAGGAAGAGCGTATCTCTTGCCGGGAGTACCTGCTGCAAGGAGGAATGCACCCATAGATGCAGCCATACCCATACAGATTGTAGATACATCACACTTGATGTACTGCATAGTATCATAGATAGCGAAACCGTCTGTTACAGAACCGCCGGGGCTGTTAATGTAAAGGCTGATATCCTTTGAGGGATCCTGTCCTTCAAGGAAAAGTAGCTGAGCAACAACCAGTCCTGCGGAAACGTGGTTTACCTCTTCGTTGAGAATAATAATTCTGTCATTGAGAAGTCTGGAGAAAATATCATAGGATCTTTCTCCCCTGCTTGTCTGTTCAATAACATAAGGTACAAAACTCATGTAAAATCATCCTTTCAGAATAATACTTAACAAATTAAAGGAATCTTATTCAATTATTTTACAGCAGCTGCCTTCTTAACGATATCCATTGCACGCTGAACAGCGATATCATCACGCTGATCCTCAACGTCAACGAGAAGCTTTACACGCTCAACATCAACGCCGTAAGTCTCAGCGAGCTTTGTGAACTCTGCATCAACCTCTTCGTCAGTAACTGTGATAGCTTCTGCCTTTGCAACTGCCTTAAGTGCAAGTCTGAGCTTAACTCTTGTCTCTGCCTCTTTGCGATACATATTCTTGAGACCGCTAACATCCATACCCATGTAGCCGAGATATGTGCCCATATCCATACCCTGTGAACGGAGACGTGCATCAAAGTCACGGATCATTGAGTTTACTTCGTTTTCGTACATCTGCTCGGGAATCTCACCCTGAACGAGCTCAACGAGCTTCTCGGAAATCTGCTTGCTGATATCGTTTTCTCTTTCATCCTTGAGTTTCTTGGAGATAGTTTCCTTTACTTCCTTCTTGTACTCTTCAACAGTTTCCTTGTCGCTGATGTCCTTTACAAACTCATCGTCAAGCTCGGGAAGCTCCTTTGTCTTGATCTCATGGAGCTTGATCTTGAACTGTGCATCCTGACCCTTGAGCTCCTCTGACTGATAATCCTCGGGGAATTTAACTGTGATTGTGAACTCTTCGCCGGCATTGTGACCGATGATCTGCTCCTCGAAGCCGGGGATGAAAGAACCGCTGCCGAGAGCGAGATTGTAGTTCTCAGCCTTGCCGCCTTCAAATGCTACATCATTGAGGAAACCTTCGAAGTCGATAACTGCTGTGTCGCCATCAGCAGCTGCTCTGTCCTCAACTGTGATCATTCTGCTGTTTCTGTCGCGGATCTTGTCGATCTCCTCTGTGATCATTTTCTCAGTTACGCGAACTGCCTTAGCCTTTACTTCGATCTCTTTGTAGCCTTCGATTGTCATTTCGGGCTCAACGATAATTACAGACTTGAATACGAATTCACCGTCAAAGCTTACCTCTTCAACAGACTCAACGCCTACAATGCGAAGGTTTGCTTCCTTAGCAGCAGCCTCAAGTGCAGCGGGATAGCAGAACTCAACTGCGTCGGGATAGAATACATCTTTGCCATAGAGTTTCTCAACCATCTGTCTGGGAGCCTTACCCTTTCTGAAGCCGGGAATGCTTACCTTACCGATGTTCTTCTTGTAAGACTTCTGAACTGCTGCCTCAAATGTTTCTGCATCAACAGAAATCTCGAGCTCATACTTGTTTGTTTCCTTGAGTACTGAATTTTTAAGTGCCATTTTTTGTTACCTCCATAATTTGTTTTTTGGTATATTCAAGCGACGGGTACAGGATAGAACTCTGTATAGTCGCATGAAATCAGATTAAGATTTATTCCTTCGTAATCACCTGTAATAGCGTGCTTATGGGTGTTTGCACCGTGCAGATGACCATAGTAGCATCTCTTGATGCCTTGTGCTTTAAGTGCTTCGATTATCTCTCTGCAGACTATTGTGTCATAGACCGGAGGGTAGTGTAGAAATACAACAACTTCACAGCCGCTTTTTTTACCTTCGTCTATTGACATATTCAGTCTGCCGATTTCCCTTTGGAGAATTCTTACGTCATCGGTAGAGGTGGATTCATAATTCCATCCTCTGGTACCGCATATTGCAATGCCGTCACGGATAAACGTATTGTTAAAAAGAATTTCGATGGTATCAAATCCGTTTTCATTCAGATATGCATCCATTTTCTTCTTTGTTCCCCACCAGTAATCGTGGTTACCCTTGAGAAAGATTTTCTTTCCGGGAAGCGAGTTTATGAATTTAAAATCTTCATAGCAATCTTCAAGTTTCATAGCCCATGAAATGTCGCCCGCAATGACCACAGTATCGTTATCGGTTATGAGTCTTCGCCAGTTTTTCTCAAGTCTGTTCACATAATCGTTCCAACCTGAGAAGATATCCATGGGTTTATCGGTTCCAAGAGACAGATGAAGATCAGCAATTGCATATACAGCCATTATCAGAGACCCAGAGAGCTCATAACGAACTCAGACATTTCAGCAGCTTCAATTACCTTACTGAATCTGTCTTCGAGCTTACGAGTAGCTTCGAGAGGTGCAGGAATTTCTGTGTTTGTCAGAGCACTGAGTGTGTCAACGATTTTGAACTCGTCTTCCTCGGTTATCTCTTTTTCCTCAACTGCACTGAGAACAGCTCTTGAGAATTTATAAGGACTTGCAGTTGATGCAATAACAGCGGGGGTGCTGTCCCCTGTTTCCTCGAGATACTTTTCGTAAACGTTAACAGCAACAGCTGTGTGTGTATCACAAAGGTAGCCTGACTCCTTATAGAGCTCTGTAATAGTCTTGTAGGTTTCTTCTTCGCCGGTAAATCCACCGTAGAACTTATCTTTGACAGCGTCAGAAATTGTCTGATCAACTGTGTATGCACCGCTGGATTTAAGTGCTGTCATATACTCAGCAGTCTTATCAGAATCTCTGTCAGAGAGAATATAAAGAAGTCTCTCGAGATTGCTTGAAACAAGAATGTCCATTGAAGGAGAAACTGTTGTGATAAAGTTTCTGTTTTTGTCGTAAGTTCCTGTTCTTATGAAATCGGTGAGAACATTATTGGAGTTGGATGCACAGATAAGCTTGTTAACGGGCATACCCATCATATAAGCGAAATATGCTGCAAGAATATTACCGAAGTTTCCTGTGGGAACTACAATATTGATTTTCTCGCCGAGAGCAATTTTGCCTGCGTTTACCATATCGCAGTAGGCTGAGATGTAGTAAACAATCTGAGGAAGAAG
>JAZSME010000143.1:0-2309 GCA_045535715.1 Ruminococcus sp.
CCTCCGACTTTGAAATCTTTTACCAGTAATCCTGTTTTCTCTACCCTTGCTATACACTCGTGTCCTAAAATATGGTTTTCCTGCTTAGGCATTGAGCCGCCAAACACTGTATGAACATCTGAACTGCAGGGTGAAACTGCTATTGGATGCAAAAGTGCTCCGTATGGTTCAGCTATTTCAGGGGTTGGAATTTCTTTCCATATTAGTGTGGAGGGACTGTCAAACACCAGTGCTTTCATAATAATTCTCCTGTTTTCTCGTACAAGTTGATCATTTTCTCAATGGCTTCTTCAAAAGGAGTGTAAGGAATCTGCCCTATGGCATTTGTAAGTTTTGAAATATCAACTTGCAGATTTGCCGGACGTTCTTGGGCGTTATGTGTTCCGAAGCGCAAACTTCCTCTTTTATTACAGAGTGAATGAATGCTGTGTATGAATTCGCTTAAGATTCGTGTGTCGTTGCTTGCAATGTTATATATTCCGCTTTCTGCATCGCTTGTGAGTAATTCGCATATTGCAAAGGCAGCATCTGTCACATACATATAGTTCCAGTATTGTTTGCAGGAAGACAGCGACATTTCACCGTTTTGACATAATGTGCGGATGCAGCTTGGCACCAGTGCCCATTTGTGGTCACCTTCGCCGTAAACACTGAAAATTCTGGTGTGATAGTATTTCGTATCTTTAGAAGCGAGTTCTGAAATATTTTCGTATACTTTTAATTTAAACTTACCGTACTCTGTGATAGGGTTACAAGGGGTGTTTTCGTTGATGATATCCGTTTGCACCCCGTATTCCGCCTGACTGCCTGCAAACAAGAAAACTTTACATCCTAATTTTTCAGCACCTGAAAAACAATTGATTGCGTCTTTGAGATTCTTTTCCTGTATTGCAACGTTTGCTCTGCCTTTAGCTCCGATTCCGTCCCAACCAAGGTGAAGGAAAGCATCAGCTTTTGATATTTTTTTCATCCAAATATCAACCTGATCCATATTAGTCAACACGGTGTCTACCAAAGGATGATTTTCATACATATCCTTGTTTTTGCTTTCAGGCCGGATGATTGCATAGACGTGAATTTTTCTTCTTACGAGTTCATTGACAATGTATTTACCAAGAAAACTCGTTGCTCCTGTTATTATAACTCTCTTAATCATATCAAACTCTGGGAATTATCATGATCTTGTCCATTTCCTCGTCGGGGAGGAAGGGAGAGAGGTCTTCAAGAGGAGGAGATACCATTGTGCCGTCAGGAAGTCTCTTTGCAGAGGACTTGGGCTCAAAGAGCTGCTCCTTGCTTACAAATACCTCTGCAAGCACAGCACCTTCTGTGGCGAACACCTTATCGAGGAATGAGTTCAGATCGTCGTTTGACTTGCAGGATTCATAAGGATAGCCGTAAGCTGCTGCAAGCTTTGAAAGCTCAGGGAACTCAAGGTCCTGAGAGTCGGGACCGATGCCTACATAGGGGAGCTCGAAGAAATTTGTCTGAGTCTGACGGATTGAATGATAACCGCTGTTATTGATAACAAAAATCTTGATGGGGAGCTTGTTTGTAAGGATTGTCTGAAGCTCCTGAAGATTCATCTGAATGGAGCCGTCGCCGCTGATGCAGACGATTTCCTCACCGCTCAGTGCAACACAGGCACCGATAGCGGCGGGCAGATCATAGCCCATAGAGGCGATGGCGCTGTTAATAAGAAAACGTGAGTTTTTATGAATTTCATAGCCATGGGAGCCAACAACACAAGCGGAGCCGTTGCCTACAACGGTGGTGTAGCCTTCGGGCAGACGCTTAGAAAGCTCCTTGATGAATGCGTATACGTTGGCAAGGTTCTTGTCCTCGTAGTGCTTAGGAAGCACAACGGGGTAGTTCTTCTTCCAGCCCTGACAGATACTGAGCCACTCCTCGCCCCTGAAGAGGGGACCGTCGGGAAGAGCCTTTACGAGCTTCTCGATAACGGAGTGAACATCTGCGCAGATGGGAAGGTCAATGTGGAGGGTAGGCTTTTTAAGCTCAGCCTCGTCGATATCAACGCTGATAACATAGGCTTCTCTTGCCCATGTTTTGAAGTTGTAGCCTACCTGTCTTATGGAAAGACGAGAGCCCAGAGAGAGCACAAGGTCGCTGTTCTGAACTGCGAAGTTGCCGGGTCTGTCGCCCATGATACCTGCTCTGCCGACGTAGAGGGGATTCTCGTCCTCGATAGCGTCGATGCTGTTCCAGCCTGTTACAACGGGAATACCCAGCTTCTTTGTGAGCCCACAGAAAAGCTCAAAGGAGGAGCTTCCTCTGATAGCGGAGCCTGC
>JAZSME010000107.1:0-10327 GCA_045535715.1 Ruminococcus sp.
CTCCGTCAACTCGCTTTACATCAGCGGAGATAACAACGCACTGGTCGCCGTATTTCCTTGCCGCCTCCCTGATAAGCTCGGGGTTTCTTATAGCACCTGAGTTTACTGAGACCTTGTCTGCACCACACTTGAGAACTCTGTCGAAATCCTCCAGAGTATTGATTCCGCCGCCTACGGTGAGAGGGATGAAGATGGTCTTTGCCACCTCTCTTAAGATATCGGTGAAGAGGGCACGCCCCTCGGCGGAGGCGGTGATATCGTAGAACACAAGCTCGTCAGCTCCGCAGTCGCTGTAATATTTACCAAGCTCTACGGGAGAGGAAACATCGGAAAGTCCCTGAAAGTTTACTCCCTTTACTACTCTGCCGTTTTTAACGTCGAGGCAGGGGATAATTCTCTTTGTAATCATCTTGCCACCTCGATTGCTTCCTCCAGGTTTATAGCCCCGATGTAGTAAGCCTTGCCGATAATTGCGCCGTAGAGGTTCATCTCTCTGAGTGCCTTTATATCCTCAATGGAGCTGACTCCTCCTGATGCCACAAGGTCGATGCTGAACTTCTCGGAAAGCTCCTTGTAGAGGACGTTGTTGCTTCCCTGCATGGCTCCGTCTCTTGAGATATCGGTGCAGATAACGGTGGTAACACCGAGGTCCTCCATCTTTTTCATAAAGTCGAAGGCAGAGAGTGTGGATTTTTCCGTCCATCCCTTGATGGCAACGAAGCCGTCCTTAAGGTCAACACCAACTGCAACCTTCTCGCCGAAAAGTGAGAGGGCTTCTCTGAGAAAATTTTCATCCTCAACGGCGGCAGTGCCGAGGATGATTCGGTCAACACCGCAGTCGATGTAAGCTTTTGCCACCTGGATGTTGCGGATGCCGCCTCCAACCTCTGTGAAAAGGTCGGTACTCTCCACGATCTCCTTGATAATGTCAAGGTTGCCGGGGTAGCCGTTTTTGGCACCCTCAAGGTCAACAAGGTGGATATGTGTTGCCCCTGAGTCCTTGAATTTTTTTGCAATTTCGGGAGGGTTGTGGCTGTATACGGTCATTTCATTGTAGTCGCCCTTGTAGAGTCTGACCGCTTTTTTATCGTATAAATCAATAGCAGGAAAAATGTTCATAAAATCCTCGCTTGTAAGTTTAGTAGTTTATCTGCAAAGCTCAGAGAAGGCTCTGAGAATTGAAAGTCCCACAGTCCCGCTTTTCTCAGGATGGAACTGACAGCCCATAACATTGCCCCTTGAGACCGCAGCTGTGAGAGTCTCGCCGTACTCTGTGGTGGCTATGAGGGAATCCTCGCAGTTTTCGGCATAGTAGGAATGTACAAAATAGACACAGTCGCCCTCTTTGATGTGTTTAAAAAGAGGAGAGTTTTCCTTTGTGAATTTCAGCGCATTCCAGCCGATATGGGGAATTTTAAGGTTTTCGGGGAGCTTTCCCTGCATGGGAACCACCTGACCTTTGAGAAGAGATAGTCCTTCGTGCTCACCGTATTCATAGCTTTTCTCAAAGAGAAGCTGCATACCGAGACAGATGCCCATCAGGGGTTTTCCGTTCTTCGCCTCCTCCTTCACAAAATCAGCGAGAGAGGATTCTTTGAGCTTCTTTGCGGCGTCCTCGAAGGCGCCCACACCGGGGAGGATAAGTCCCGATGCTTTTTTTAGCTCCTCCTTGTCGCCTGAGACAAAGACCTCTTCGCCTATGGCTTCAAAGGAGGATTTGAGGGAAAAGAGATTTCCCACACCATAATCAATAATACCAATCATCAGATAACACCTTTAGTTGAAGGAATTTCGTTTTTAAACTCGGGGTCGATGGAAACTGCTGTGCGAAGTGTCCTTGCAACAGACTTGAAAGCACCCTCTGCAATGTGGTGAGAGTTGGTGCCTGCGAGCTTCTTGATATGGAGACTCATGGGACAGTTTCGCACAAAGGAGATGAAGAATTCCTCGCAAAGCTCCGAGTCAAAGTCGCCTATCTTCTCTGTGGGGAAGGTGAGGTCAAAGTTTAAAGAGCTTCTGCCTGAAATGTCAGCGGCAGAGAGGATGAGAGTCTCGTCCATGGGAAGGATCATGTGGCCGTATCTGCGGATACCCTTCTTGTCTCCGAGAGCCTCCTCGAAGGCTTTTCCGAGACAAATGCCGATATCCTCTGCAGAGTGGTGACAGTCAACCTGAAGGTCACCCTTGCAGGAAACCTCAAGGTTAAATCTTCCGTGAGAAGCAAAGAGGGTGAGCATATGGTCCATAAAGCCCATACCTGTGTCAATATTACTTTTGCCCTCGCCGTCAAGGGTAAGGCTCAGCTTTATATCTGTTTCCGCAGTTTTGCGGTTTATCTGTGCTGTTCTCATTCTTTGACACCTCCCAGAATTTCCTCTGTGATTTCAAGGAGCTTGTCCATCTGCTCCTTGGTACCGATGGTGATTCGGTTATATTCCTTGATTCGCTCACCTGTGAAGTGTCTCACAAGGATACGTCTTTCTTTAAGTTTAAGGTAAAGCTCCTCACCACTTATAGCGGGATGCTTTGCAAATATGAAGTTGGTGCTTGAGGGTACGACCTCGAAGCCCAGTTCCTGAAGCTTTTCGGTGGTGTATTCCCTGACACTCATAATCTCTTTGCATTTATCTTCATAGTAGCTCTGAGCTTCGATGGTGGCAATGCCTGCCTTCTGTGTGAGGGTGTTGATAAGATAGGGGTTGGTGGAATACTTTATCTTCTCAAGGTCCTCAATAATCTCTCTTGAAGCAAAAGCATAGCCCAGTCTGCCGCCTGCAAGACAGCGGCTCTTTGAGAATGTTCTCACCACAAGGAGGTTGTCGTATTTGCGAAGAAGGGGCAGAGCACTCTCTGCGCCGAAGTCAACATAAGCCTCATCAACGAGTACCACGGAGTCAAGGTTACCCTTGAGGACGGTTTCAATCTCCTCGAGGGTGAGAGCCTTGCCCGAGGGGGCGTTGGGGTTTGCAAGGGCAATGAGTTTATTCCTGCCCACATAATCAAGGGGGTCGATGGAGAAATCGTCCTTTAAGGGAATCTCCTCGTAGGGAACACCGTGAAGCTCGGCAAATACTTTATAGAAACCGTAGGTGATGTCCGCAAAGGCAGCGCCTCTCTCGCTGAAAGCCATGAAAGCGAAGTTTAAGATATCGTCAGAGCCGTTGGCAAGGAAAACACATTCCTTGTTAACCTCGTAGAGTCTTGCAATCTTCTCCTTGAGAGCGGCACAGGTGGGATCAGGGTAAAGTCTCAGACTCTCAATCTGAATCTTGCCGATTGCCTTTACAACCTCCGGAGCGGGAGGGAAGGGGGATTCGTTTGTGTTAAGCTTTATGTACTGACCGTCCTTGGGTTGTTCACCCGGTGTGTAGGCGGTAAGTTTATCGAAATGTTCTGTGAGAAAACGACTCATTATAATCAGTCCTTTGTTCGGATAATTGCACTTTCTGCGTGGGCGTCAAGACCCTCTTTTCTTGCGAAGAATTCTACATCCTTTGCAACAGCCTTAAGTGCATCCTCTGTGTAGTAGGTGTACTGGATCTTCTTTACGAAGTCATCAACGGAGAGAGGACTTGAGAATTTGGCAGTACCGCTGGTGGGAAGAGTGTGATTGGCGCCTGCATAGTAGTCGCCCAGAGCCTCGGGACAGTATCTGCCCATGAATACGGAGCCGGCATTCTTAACCTTGCTTAAGATATCGAAGGGGTTATCTACCATAAGCTCCAGGTGCTCAGGTGCAATTTCGTTGGATATATCGATAACGTCCTCCAGGCTTTCTGCAACGATGATCTTGCCATTTCGATCAATGGAGGTTCTGGCAATCTCCTCACGGGGAAGAAGAGGAATCTGACGCTCAAGCTCCTCGGAGACTTTCTTTGCAAAGTCCTCGCTGTCGGTAACAAGTACGGCACTTGCAAGTTTGTCGTGCTCTGCCTGAGACAGAAGGTCTGCAGCGGCGTGAGCAGGATTGCTGTTCTTGTCGGCAATAACCAGAATCTCACTGGGTCCTGCTATCATATCGATGGAAACTTCGCCGTATACCTGACGCTTTGCTTCGGCAACAAAGGCGTTACCGGGACCTACGATCTTATATACCTTGGGAACTGACTCTGTACCATAGGCTAAAGCGGCAACAGCCTGAGCTCCGCCTACCTTGAAAATTCTTGTGACACCTGCGATTTTTGCGGCGGCAAGAATTACGGGGTTTACCTTACCCTCGGAGTTTGGAGGAGTGACCATAACTATTTCCTCGCAGCCTGCGATTTTTGCAGGGATGCTGTCCATAAGAACAGTGGAGGGATAAGCTGCGGTGCCTCCGGGCACGTAGAGACCTACCTTCTCAATGGGAGTCACCAGCTGACCTGTTACAACTCCGTTTCTGGGAGTGGAGATAAAGCCTTCTCTCACCTGTCTTTTATGGAAATCTGTAATGTTATCCTTGGCTTTTCTGAGAATTTCAAGAAACTCAGGCTCCACAAGGGAGAGCGCCTCCTCAATTTCAGCCTCAGTTACCTCAAGACTCTCAAGCTCTGCCTTGTCAAACTTCTTTGAGTATTCAAGGAGTGCCTTGTCGCCATTCTCTCTGACATTTTTTATGATGTCCTTAACGATGGAGGTAACGTCCACTGTGTTTTCCTGTCTTGCGAAGATCTCCTCTTTGGAAATCTCACCGTATTTCATAATCCTGATCATTTGTTTGTCACCTGCTCTTTGAGACCTTGGCTGATAGCCATGATCTCCTGATTCTTGAATTTGAAGCCCGATTTGTTTGCAATGAGTCTGGCGCTGATGGGAACGATGGTCTCAAAAACCTCAAGGTTATTTTCCTTAAGGGTAGTGCCTGTCTCAACGATGTCAACGATAACATCGGAAAGCCCCAGAATGGGAGCAATCTCAATGGAGCCGTTGAGCTTTATGATATCAATGTCTCTTGATTTTTTGCTGTAAAAGTCCTCGGCAATATGGGGGAACTTTGTTGCAACGCGCAGGGTCTTTGACTCGGAGTCCCTGAAGTCCTTCTTTGCGGCAACCGCCATACGGCATTTTCCCATATCGAGGTCGAGAAGCTCATAAACGTCAGGTGTGTATTCAAGGAGAATGTCCTTGCCTGCAACACCGATATCTGCCGCACCTCTCTCTACGTAAATTGCAACGTCGGAGGGCTTAACCCAGAAATAGCGGATGCCCTTTTCTTCATTTTCGAAGATGAGCTTTCTGCTTTCTTCTTCAATAGAAGGACACTCGAAGCCTGCTTCCTTGAAGAGCTTATATACTTTTTCACCAAGTCTTCCTTTGGGAAGAGCTACATTAACCATTTTCTTCAAGGAGATTCACCTCGCCCTCTGTGATTTTCATAAGTCTGCGGTACTTGATATCCTGAGGAATTTCCTTTGATACCAGTACACTGGTTTCTTTGGAGAGCTTCTCTGATGCTTTGAGAAGAGTGAGGGTATCAGCTCCCTCGGAAAGGAGCAGGATATCTACATCGAAAAGTTCCTTTTCCTCCTCGAATCTCTCCAGAAGGTCAAGGTAGATTGCAAAGCCGATGGCCTTCTCTGACTTCTTCATCTTCTGAAGGAGACGGTCATACTGACCGCCTGAAAGCACACAGGAGGGGATACCGCTGATGTAGCCGTTTAAAACAACACCGCTGTAATACTTCATATTGTTGCCTACGGAGAAGTCGATCTTTACCTTGTCCTCGAGGCCGAAGTTTCGGATAACCTCAAAGAGTGCAGAGAATTCGCTATAATATGCAATTTCCTCCTCACTTCTCATCAGAGGCAGAAGCTTTGAGAGTACCTCCTCGCTCTTGCCTGAAAGTGTTGTGAGCAGAAGAAGCTTCTCTGTGTTTTCCTCTGAGACACCCTCTCTCTCGCAAAGGTCTCTGAGCTGATGTCCGTTCTTCTGATTAAGATATGTAAATGCTTCCTTTTTGCCTGAGTGGGAAAGGTTTGCGCTCTCAAGCATGGAAACGATAAGTCCCATGTGGGAGATATCAAGAACCCAGTCGGGGGAGATAAGCTCAAGGCTCTTGGCTGAGAGGAGGACTACCTCGCTGATTTCATAAGAGGTAAGGTCTCCGATACACTCAAGACCTGCCTGCATAATTTCCTTGAAGTTGTCCGTACCCTGAGATACACGGTAGACATTTTCGTTGTAGTAGAACTTGCTGACACCCTCTGAGCCTGTGGTGTTCTTGATGATGGAAAGGGTAACGTCAGGCTTTAAGGCAAGGAGTCGGCCTTTTCTGTCGGTGAAGGTGATTACTTCATCGGACACGAGAAAGTCTTTGTTTCTCACATAAAGGTCGTATTCCTCGAAACGGCTCATCTTGTACTGGGTGTAGCCGTATTTCTTGTAAAGACTGCGAAGAGCAAAGATTGCGCGCTCGTCGCTTTTGATGACATTGTCGCACAGCATCAGATTTTACCCTCCTTTTTAAGTCTCTCAATAACGGTGCTGTAACCGCCGTCTCCGTAGTTGAGGCATTTACTGACTCTTGAGATGGTAGCAGTACTGACACCTGTTTCCTGATTTACTTCCTGATAGTTTGAGCCTGAGTCAAGAAGCCTTGCCACATAGAATCTCTGTGCGATTTCCTTAAGCTCCTTGATGGTGCAGGCATCCTCAAAGAAGAGGTAACATTCGTCTATGGATTTAAGAGAAAGAATTGCTTCGAAAAGCATATCTGTCTCGTTGTTTCTGCGTTTGCTCATAGTATCGGACCCTCCTTGGGGTGTGTATTTATGATATAAGAATATGGATGGAATTTTATCACTTTATCGTGCTAAAGTCAAGAGTTCCCGAAAGTGTTTTGAAAACTTATCCGTTCTCAACAAAAGTGCGGCGACAAGTGGTGATTATTTATGCAAAATACAGGGGATTCTGAAGAATTAAAGCAGGACGGGCACAAGCTCATCAAGCACTAAGCTGTCGGGAGTTACCAGACAGTCTGCCGCAAGAATTGTGACACCCTTCTCCTGTGCTTTTCTAAGAGCATCTCCGAAAGCTTTGTGAGTCTCATCGTTGGGGGAGAGGCTTTTAATACCCTTCATCTGAATAACAAAGAGAATGTAGGCACCGAAGCCTTCTTCCTTGGCTTTGATAAGCTCCTCGATATGCTTTACTCCCCGCTCTGTGGGAGCATCGGGGAAGAGCACTTTGCCCTCCGTCTCCTGAGTGACACCCTTGACCTCCAAAAAGCTTTTTCTGCCGTTTTCCTCTTGGATGCAGAAATCAAATCTGGAGTTTTTATAGGTGACCTCCCGTCGGATTATTGCGCCCTTTTCAAAAAGATTTCCGCCTTTGAGCCATTCCTCAGCGGCAGAATTCGGAATCTGTGAGTCAAGGTTTATGAGTAGGGGAGGAAGCCCTTCTCTTTCCTTTACTGCAGCTACAAGGTCATATTTGGTTTTTCTCTGAGGGTTTGAGGATATCTCAAGATAAACCTTAAAGCCCTCACGAAGAAGCTCACGGCATCTGCCTGTGTTCTTCACGTGGGCAACTTCTTCCTTGCCGTCTATGAGAACGTTTGCAATGAATCTGTTGGGACGGTTTATGAAAGTTCCCTCGGTGATATTCTTGTACTTCATAGAAAACTCTCTTCTCTAAATTCCGACATTGTCGCATATTTTGTTATTATACCATATATATGGAGCAAAATCTACCCTGTAATGCAAAAAAGACACCTGAAATCTCAGGTGTCTCAGAGCTTCTTTTTAGATTAAATGTCAATTCTGCTCAGCGTATTGTCGGGAAAGCCCTCGTCATCCATGTGATTTTCTTCGAGATCGTGCCATGAGAAGGTGCCGCATTTATAAATCATATATCCGTGCTGAGAGTCCTCCTTGGGGATGGAGACAGAGCCGGGGTTTAAGTAAAGAATTCCATCTCTCTCTTCGCAGAGAGGGATATGTGTGTGTCCCGAGAGGACGATATCTCCCTTTTTAAGCTTTAAGGAATTGTCAGGAATAAACTTGTGACCGTGGGTGCAGTACATAAGCCTCTCGCCTAAATCTACCACAGCATAGTCAGCAAGTACGGGAAACTCCAGTACCATCTGGTCCACCTCGGTGTCACAGTTGCCTCTGACAGAGAGGATCTGTTCCTTTACCTCGTTGAGCATTCTGATAACTTCCTTGGGATTATAGTCTCGGGGAAGATCGTTTCTGGGACCATGGTAGAGGATGTCGCCGAGAAGAAGAAGTCTATCTGCTTTCTCCTCCCGGAATTTTTCAAGCATCAGCTTACAAAAGTACGCAGAGCCGTGAATATCTGACGCAATAAACCATTTCATAACAAAAACTCCTCTGATTTTTTTCAAAACGTGATTGAATCTCTCAAAAACAGATTTAAAAGTACCTTTTGATTCTATCACAGAAAGGGTAAAAAGTCCAGTAACAGAGCCAAATTGCATTTTGAAAATAAAAAGTGGATTCCGACTTTTTTCCGGCCTAATTTAATTTAAGTAAACTTAACTTAAGTAAAGTTAATATAATTTAACTAAAAGCAAGCGGAATTAAACCACAAGTGAACACCAATTCAATTAAAGTAAAAAGCGGCTGCGCCACAAAAACTTAAAGCTAAAATCAAGGGAACATAAAAACGGCACACCCGTTTTTGAGTGTGCCGAAGTTTTGGTTTTATGATTTATCAGTACTGGGGATACTGGGGAGGTAAGTACTGATCGTTAGGCTGATTCATAGCCTGACGCTTGTACTCTTTGTAAGCCTTGTTGATTTTTCCGAGGCAGACAATAAGTGCAAGGTGGATAGCTGCGAGAATAATAAGGGGAATATATCCGCAGAAAATCAGGCAGTAAATGACGCTGAGAATGAGACCGATGATTACAAGAGCCTTCTTCTTGAAGAGACCGCCCAGTGCGGAGAAGAAGAGAATTACAGCGATGCAGACGATAACTGCTGTGCTGACATAGTCAAAAACTTCGCGTGCCTCATTGATGTCGTCCATCAGGCTGTTGCTGCTGCCGAGTTCATCGTCTGACTGGTATGCTTCATTGAAGGCTTTCTCGGTTACATCAGCCAGCTTATTGAGGTTATTGAGGGAGAAGCATTCGGCTGTATCAAAGGCAACCTCAATGAATTCCTCGATGATTTCCTGCTCTTCGGAAGAGTAAACATCCATGTTATTATTGTAGGTGTTTTCCATTTTTTCTGTCTGAGTCCTGAGAAGATCTTTGGCTTCCTCAAGGCTCTTTCCCAGAGATGGGTCTTCTTCAATTGCAACGGAAACAATAGGGATCTCCTCAAGGGATATGCTGTGTACATAGAAGAAGGAGAACACCATTGCCGCAATGAGAAGAAGAGTGAGAATGAAGGAAAAAGTTGACGCTCTTTTTACATCAGGGGTAGCGGCGTTTTTAAGGAAACTGCTTTTGCTCATAGTATACCTCTTTTCTGTATTTTGGTGTAACGTCCGCAAATGTTACGACAAGATTTTACCATATTTGCGGAGATTATGCAAGGAATAAATGAAAGAAAAGAGAATTGGAGTCAACAAAGCGGTGAGAAAAAATTTCAAAAAAACTATTGACAATGAGAATTTATGGGAGTATAATTCAGACAAATTTGAATTTCACAAAAAAAGACTATGACGAAGACGGTCGGATTTTGATGCCTTGAGAGAGTTGGCGGTTGCTGCGAGCCAATGGCGGGGATTTCCAATGACCCATCACTTCTGAGTCGGAGGACCGAAAGTGTATACGAGTAGACTCCTTCCGTAATGCTGCGTAAAGGCAAAGGGCTTGTTAGAGTCCGGAAAGTGGCGAAGAGTAAAATTTTCGCAATTTGAGTGGTACCGCGGGTTTATTAACTCGTCTCAAAGTTTATCTTTTGAGACGGGTTTTTTTGTTTTATTCAAAGTCTTCAGAGAGCATATACTCTCATATGAAAGGAGTAAAACTTATGGATTACAATCTGAAAGAAGTTGCAGGCAGAATCAAAGACCTGCGCGAAGCAAAAGGCTTCACCGTTGAGGAGCTTGCCGCTCTCACAGGTGTTACCGCAGAGGACTACAAGGTCCTCGAGGAAGGCGAGACGGATTTCAGCTTCACATTTATTTACAAATGTGCGAAGGCTTGTGGAGTTGAAGTTGTTGATTTGCTTGAAGGAACAAGCTCAACCCTTACTTCATTTACCATTACAAGAAAAGGTGAAGGACTTAAAATTTTGAAAAAGCACGGTGTAGAATACAACAACCTTGCACCAAAGTTTAAAGAAAAATTAGCAGAGCCGTTTCTTGTTAAATTCCCTTATCTTGAAGAGGAACAGAATGCTCCAATACAGCTTAGTTCACATAACGGTCA
>JAZSME010000115.1:0-8642 GCA_045535715.1 Ruminococcus sp.
AGAAATAATGAGAATACCTTTGTAAAGAATCCCTGCGAGGAAAGCTCTCTTCAAAGCGACAATCCCATAAACGAGGAGCACACAGAGCAGATCAACGAAACAGGTTCTGTGATTCTCAGAAGAAACGGCATCAATATCCACTGCATAACCATCGTGGGTCAGATAGAGGGGCACTACGTATTACCTCCTCAAAGTAAAACCACCAAGTACGAACACGTGATACCTCAGCTTGTGGCAATAGGAGAGGACACGAGAATTCATGGGGTGCTGATTCTTCTCAATACCTGCGGCGGAGACGTTGAGGCAGGACTTGCAATTGCGGAAGTTATTTCAGGAATGAAAAAGCCTGTTGTTTCTATCGTTCTCGGTGGAGGGCACTCCATAGGTATTCCTTTGGCGGTATCCTCAAAGAAAAGCTTCATAGTCAGAAGTGCATCCATGACCGTGCATCCCGTCAGGACTACGGGTCTTACTGTGGGTGCGCCCCAGACCTTTGAGTATTTTCGCAGAATGCAGGACAGAATCAGCTCCTTTGTGGCGGACAATTCAAACATTTCCAAGGAGAGATACAATGAGCTTGTCCTCAATACAGGAGAACTGGTAACCGATATCGGCACTATCCTTGAGGGTGAAGAGGCCGTCAAAGAAGGGCTTATCGACTCTGTGGGCACCGTTTCCGATGCCCTTGATTGCCTTTGTGAAATGATCAGTAATGAAAACAGTCAGCAATAGGGCACAGCCCCTTACATATAAATAGATTTCAGGGAGGATATATGGAATACATATCTTTTTTAATACAGGGAATTGTTCAGGGACTTACCGAGTTTCTGCCTGTATCCAGCAGCGGACATCTTAATATTGTTCAGCATTTTCTCGGCATTACCGAGAACAACTTATTTCTGAATGTAATGCTCCATCTGGGCACTCTGGTTTCTGTGTGTGCTTTTTACCACAAGCTTATCCTGCGTCTTTTCAAGGCCTTTTTCTCAATGGTAAAGGATATCTTCCGCGGAAAGTTCAGTTTTAAGGATATGGATGAGGACAGAAACCTTCTTGTAATGCTCTTTATCGGTTTGCTTCCTCTTTTCCTTCTCTTTATTCCCATCGGCAACGGAATGAAGCTCAAGGATATTGCAGATATTCTTTCGGGAGATCCTCGATTTTTCATAGTGACAGGTATAGCTCTCTCCATAACTTCGGTGCTTCTTCTCACAGGAATACTTCTTGATAAGAAGAGAACAAAGCTTATAAAGGAGGGTAAGGCTGCCCCAAAAGAAAGATATACAGTACTTGATGCGGTGACAGTTGGTCTTGTACAGACAGTAGCAGCACTGTTTTCGGGACTTTCCCGTTCAGGCTCAACTCTTGCAGCGGGACAGAGCAGAGGCATCAGCAAGCAGAAAGCTCTTGATTATACCTTCATTCTTGCAATTCCTTCCATTCTTGCAGCTGCTCTGCTTGAATTCAAGGATGTTCTCGAGAATCCTGCGGCATTAAGTGTTAACTGGGGTGCAGTTATCCTCGGTATGGTGGCCTCCGCTGTTGTTGGCTATCTTTCAATTGCTCTTTTCAAGTGGCTTCTCAAAACCGACAAGACTTATGTATTTGTCATTTACACAGCCCTTGCAGGTCTTGCTGTAATAACCATCAGCATTATCGAACTTGCAACCGGCACACTTGTTTCTTTCGTATAAATACTCAATCATACATTGATAGGAGGTACTATTGTGGCTCAGAAAAAGAAAACGCAAAAGCGCAGTTCTTCCAAATCAAAAAACAGTAACAGCAAAAATAGCACAAGGAGCAAGCGTGAAGAGCCGAAGAAGCCGGAAGGTCTCAATCCTCAGACTAAGGCAATACTTCTTCTCGTAAGCGCAGTGCTTCTGATGGCACTTGTTATTTTCCCGGGCGAATCCCTTTGGAGCGGACTTCGTTGCTTTATGTACGGAGTCTTCGGTTGCGGATTTATTCTGATACCCGTACTTTTCGGTTATCTTGCAATAATGACCACCATGGAAAAGCAGATTTCAAAGCTTACTACCAAAGTGGTGCTGTCCTCTCTTATTATCCTTTTATTTACCTCTTTGTTCTTTATGTTCAAGGAAGGAAGT
This sequence comes from Ruminococcus sp., assembly GCA_045535715.1. Lineage (GTDB taxonomy): Bacteria > Bacillota > Clostridia > Oscillospirales > Acutalibacteraceae > Ruminococcoides. The sequence continues at coordinate 2,112 of JAZSME010000115.1, forward strand.
CATAAGTCTGCGGATTTCTTTGAGTCAATGGCTATAATGTACAAGGATTCGGCAGATCTTTCCGATGGTATCGGCGGCGGTATTATCAGCTGTATTCTGGGTTTCCCCCTTGTGAAGATCTGCGGAGATAATTTTCTTCCCAAATTCGTGGCAATTCTGTTGCTCCTTGCAACAATAATGATTCTCACAGGCATCTCCCTTATGGATATTGCAAATGTGGCAAAGCGTCAGATGACCGCTATCAGGAATTCAAGACGCAAGAAGGCTCATCCCATTCCCGAAGAAGAGACAGAGGAAGAGCCCGTAATAGAGGAGAAACCTCCCAGAATTGATATCCCCATTACTATTGACGGTAAAGCTCCCAAGAGAAACAAACCCGATGACATTGCAAGTGACGATGATGAGCAGGCAGTGCCCCCTGATCCTTCCGAAAAGCTTATTACCTCAATTCGCAGAGCTAACGGAGAATTGGAGGGTGACGATGATAGTGACGCATCAGCGGTTGCTCGTGAAATCACAGAGTCCAAGGGCAAGACGAAGATTTCAAAGGGCGCAAAACAGCCCGATCCCGAAACTGTACCCGTAGACCCTGAGGAAGCTCCTGTGGACATCGACAAGGAAGCAGCTCTTGTAGAGGATGAAATAAAAGCGGCGGAGAAGAAAGAAACCGCCGTAAGGTATACTTTCCCTCCCATCAGACTTCTCAGACAGTCTCTTGACCACGATGACGATGAGGCTATGCGTGAGCTTCAGGGTAATGCAACAAAGCTTATCGATACACTCAAGAGCTTTGGTGTTGAAGTTTCTATCAGTAACATCTGCCGCGGTCCTTCAGTTACAAGATATGAGCTCAAGCCCGCTCCCGGTGTTAAAATTAACAAGATTACAAACCTTTCAGACGACATAGCCCTGAGCCTTGCGGCTGAGGGTGTCAGAATTGAAGCTCCCATCCCCGGAAAGGCGGCTGTAGGTATTGAGGTCCCCAATAAGTATGTAAGCACGGTTACCATGAGAGAACTCATTGATTCAGGTGAGTTCAGGAATGCAAGCAGTAAGCTTACCTGTGTACTGGGCAAGGATATCTCAGGCAATATTGTTACGGCAGACCTTGCCAAAATGCCACACGTGCTTATTGCGGGTACAACCGGTTCAGGTAAATCCGTTTGCGTGAATGCTCTTCTTATGAGTGTACTCTTCAAGGCTACTCCCGAGGAAGTAAAGCTTCTCCTTATTGACCCTAAGATGGTAGAATTTTCTAAGTATAAGGGGCTTCCTCATCTGCTGATTCCCGTAGTTTCCGACGCTAAGAAGGCCGCAGGCGCTTTAGGCTGGGCGGTTACTGAAATGATGCAGAGATACAAGATGTTCTCCGAGTATGATTGTAAGGATATCACTTCCTTCAATAATCTTGTACAGTCCAATATCAAATACATAGAGGAAAACGAAGGCAGCGAAGAGGATGTTTGTATGGAAGTCAACGGACTTCCCGTACCAAAAGAAAAACTGCCGAGAATCGTCATTGCCATTGATGAGCTTGCTGATCTTATGATGGTTGCTGCAAAAGAGGTAGAGGATGCGATCTGTCGTCTTGCTCAGATGGCTCGTGCCGCAGGTATGCATCTGGTGCTTGCTACTCAGCGTCCTACCGTAAATGTTATCACAGGTCTTATCAAAGCCAACATCCCCTCGAGAATCGCTCTCAAGGTTAGTTCAATTATCGACTCCAGAACAATTCTTGATTACAGCGGAGCGGAGAGTCTCATAGGAAGGGGAGATATGCTCTTCTCACCTGTGGGTGCTTCAAAGCCTATGCGAGTGCAGGGATGCTTTGCAACCGACGAGGAAATCGAGGGTGTTACAGGCTATATCAAGCAGCAGCACAGAGCTCAGTATAACGAAGAGATCGAGGAGAGAATCCGTCAGATCGCCGCAGAGGAAATGGACAAGAAGAAGGGCGGAGCTTCTTCGGATGAAGAGGATTCCGATGAGATTCTCGACGCAAAAATGGAAGAGGCAATCAAATGCGTTATCGACGCAGGACAAGCCTCTACATCTCTTCTCCAGAGACGCCTGAAGGTGGGATATGCCCGCGCAGGCAGAATGATAGATGACCTTGAGAAGTTAGGGATCGTAGGTCCCTATCAGGGCGCAAAGCCCAGAGAGGTTCTTATCACTTATCAGGATTGGCTTGAGAGAAAGAATATGTCAGAGTAAGATGTTGCGCAAAAATCCTGCAAAAAACTCAGATTCTGTCACAAAAACTCTTGACCATATCCATAAATCCAATTATACTTATCTTTATAAATGCAATAGAGCAAAGGAATGAAAGAAAATGAACGTATTTGACGAACTCAAAGCTCGTGGTATCATTGCTCAGTGTACCAACGAGGAAGAAATAAGAAAGCAGCTGGAGGCAGGCCCTGTCCGCTTCTACGTTGGATTTGACCCCACAGCGGATTCTCTGCACATCGGTCACTTTATTCCGATTATCCTTATGTCACATCTTCAGAAGGCGGGCCATGTTCCCATTGCTCTCTTCGGCGGCGGTACCGGTGTAATCGGTGACCCTTCGGGCAAGAGCGATATGAGAAAGATGCTTACAATGGATGACATCAAACACAATGTTGAGTGCTTCAAAAAGCAGATGTCACGTCTCATTGATTTCTCTGATGACAAGGCAATTGCGGTTAATAACGCTGATTGGCTCCTTGATCTTAATTACATCGACTTCATCAAGAAGGTCGGCGTTCACTTCACAATCTCCAAGATGCTGGCTGCTGAGTGCTACAAGCAGAGAATGGAAAGAGGCCTTACCTTCTTTGAACTCAACTATATGCTTATGCAGAGCTACGACTTCTATGTGCTCAATCAGGAGTACGGCTGTATGATGGAGCTGGGCGGTGACGATCAGTGGAGTAATATGATCGGCGGCGTTGAGCTTATCAGAAGAATTGCAGCAAAAGAGGCAGAGGAAACAGGCAATCCCGTTCCCGAGACAACAAAGGTCAATGCCTTTACCTGCTCACTTCTCCTTACCTCTGAGGGTAAGAAGATGGGCAAAACTGAGAAGGGTGCTCTCTGGCTTGATCCCGAGAAAACCTCTCCCTATGATTTCTACCAGTACTGGAGAAACGTTGATGACGCTGACGTTATCAAATGTATGAAGATGCTTACCTTCCTGCCCCTTGATTATATTGATGAGCTTTCAAAGGCTCAGGGCAGTGAGATCAATAAGGTTAAGGAGATCCTTGCCTTCGAGGTAACAAAGCTTATCCACGGTGAGGAAGAGGCAACTAAGGCTCAGGCTACTGCAAAGGCTCTCTTCACAACAGGTGGCGACATTGAGAATATGCCCTGTACAGAGCTTAGTACCGAAGATTTCACTGATGGCAAGATTTCCGTTCAGGATGTACTTGTAAAGTGTAAGCTTGCACCCTCCAAGGGTGAGGCAAAGCGTCTTATTCAGCAGGGCGGTGTTCTTGTTGATGACCAGAAGGTTGCTGATATGTTTGCATCCCTTACAGAAGAAGATTTCTCCAAGGGTTATGTTGTTATTAAAAAGGGTAAAAAAGTCTTCCACAAGGCTTCTTTTAATAAATAATCAAGGAGGTTCATTATGAAAAAGTTTTTCTCTGATTTTAAAGCTTTTATCTCCAAGGGTAATGTAATGGATATGGCAGTCGGTGTTGTTATCGGTGCTGCTTTCCAGGGTATCATCAAGTCTCTTGTTGACGATGTTATCATGCCTGTTGTTTCTCTCGTAACAGGTGGCAAGGATTTCAACAACTGGCTTGTTGTTCTTGGCGATAATCCTGATGGTCTCAAGACCTATGAGGAGCTTTCAGCAGCAGGTATTGCAACCTTTGCTTACGGCAAGTTCATCTCTGCTATTATCTATTTCTTCATCCTTGCTTTTATGGTTTTCCTTATGGTAAAGGTTGTTGCAAAGGTAAGAGATTTAGGCCCCAAGAAGGAAGCATCTGCTCCCACAACAAAGAAGTGCCCCTACTGCTGTACTGATATTGACATCAAGGCAACACGTTGCCCTCATTGTACATCTGAAGTTGAAGTTTAAAAGGTACACAAGTACATAAAAACAGCCGTCTGCAAACTGCAGGCGGCTGTTTTTTTATACTAATTTATCTGTAACTCGTTTCAGAAAATAAAAACATCCGCCCACATTTGTATGTAAGCGGATGTGATAGATTTACCAGTTTCTGTTTGCTCTTGCCTTTATTCTTTCATAGCGGGCCTTTTTCTTTTTCTTTTCTGATGAAAATACAAGCCAGAAAGCGGTACCCATGAATATTGCCATCACGATGAGCCATACTCCGAAGGAAGAAGAACCTGAGGACTTAGTGCCGAGACTTTCCTTTTCCTGAGCATTTACACCGCCCAGAGCTTTGGAAGCAAGATCAACGGACTTCATAACAACCTCGCTGGTCTCTGTGGGAGTTTCCTTTGCTTCGCTGTTCTGAGGAAGAGTGGGGAAGGTGGGAGCTTCGATTTTATCGGGCTCGACCTTGTTGGGGTTCTCTAAAGCAGTGGAGCTGAAGAGAGTAGCGTAGGTGAGTTCATCAACTTCGCCTGTTGCCTCGAGTCCGTTCTGAACCTGAAACTCTGTAACTGCGGCCTGAGTTACTTCGCCGTAGTAGCCTGTTACCTCGTTGTCAAAGTAACCGAGGTCTGCAAGCTCGGACTGAATCTCGTAAACACCGTCGCTGAAATCGCCGTTTGTATAGGTTGAAGTTTCAGCGGATGTATCAGTATCGTCTGTGTCATCAACTGTCTCTGTTGATGTATCTTCTGTTGTTCCTGTGGGAGCATAATCGGAGTAAAGGATCTCGAGGTCGGATTCACCTGCAATGCCGTCAATGTAAACACCTGCGGCAGTCTGGAATCTGATGTAAGCAGCCTCGGTCTGTGAACCGAAGTAGCCTGTGATATCACCTGCGTAGAAGCCGAGCTCTGTAAGTCTTTCCTGAAGCTTTGTAACTCTGTCACCGCTGGAGCCAACCATAAGAAGTGAGCTTGCGGATGATGAGGAAGAGGAAGAGCCGGAATTGTTATCAACTACACCTGATGTGTCGGAGGGGGTCTCAGAGCTTCTGCCTGTTGAGTCGAGGTAATATGTAACACCGTCGATAGTAACTGAAGTGTCTGTGAGATACTCACCGTTCTGGTAGTAGTAATAATCACCGTTAAAGTATTCCCAACCGTCTGTGGGATAGGTAACACCGTTTACCTTGAACCACATGGTCCAGCTTTTGGTGTAAACTGACTGGTAGCAAACGCCGTAGTCATCGCCTCTGGCGTCAACGGCCATTCCGTCGCCGACATAAACGCCAACGTGACCATCCTGCCATACACCGAGACCATGGATATTGGGAATACCGCCTGACATGTAACCGCTGACAGAAGCGTTGGCACACTGAGCGTTGGCGCCTCTCTCTCTGCCTGCATACATATAGATGAGACCTGAGCAGTCAACCGAACCCACAGAGGAACCGCCGTAAACGTAGTTCCAACCGCTGTAATAAGCGTTGAGTGCGTGTTCTGCCAGACCTGAGCCGGTACCTGCAGCGCTGGTTGCTGCCTGTCCGGCTATGAAAAACGTGGCTATCACAGCCAGGATAAGAAACAAAGAAATAGCTTTTTTAACTTTAAGCATAAATAGAAAAACCTCCGTAGAATGGGGTACATCAGCACCCTTAAGAAAAAACCCGCTTGGAGTCTAATTACAAAATCAGTAAAGTTTGTTACAACTTTGTAAACATTATAACACGGAGTAAGTCTTATTGCAACCCTTTTGAGGATAAAAAATTAAAAAAACAATAAATATGGTAAGAAAAAGGCAAAAATATACAATATATACAAAATGTGTGATTGTAATTTTTTGTAACCTAATTTTATTCAGCTGCTTAGTCTGTATCCTTTAAGCCGTAAACTCGCTTGAAAACCTGATTTTTAAAGGTTAAAAGGGAAGACAGATTGGCACTTTCACCGGTATACATCAGACAAAGCCTGATATCAGAAGGTTCATCACGAAGCGGAGGCTGAGTGTATACGGTATCACTCAGATTAAAGCCTTTTGATTTGTAAAAGTTTACTCGTTTTTCCTGAATCTCAGTTTCGGGAACTTCAACCTCCAGAACTACGGGTTTAGGAGAGTAGTGGGAGATGAGGCTTTCAATGAGCTTTGATCCGAGTCCTGAACTTCGAATCTCCTTTTTCACTGCAAAGTTTTCGACAAACACGAAGTTTTCAAATTCCCATAGAGTGAGAACTGCTGAAAGAGTTTTGTCGTCACCCAAAGCGAAAATCTTCATCCCGCCAAAGATGAAATCCGAAAGAAGTCGGGGATAGGTTTTGAGCTCATCCGAGGGAAAAGAGCTGTCAAGAATTTTATATGCCTCGTCAAAACGTTGGCTGTCTATACAAAACATCGGAAACACCACCTTATATAGTTATACTTCTTTTTATAGTATACCATATAATGTGGTGTGCCATAATATATTTATAAGAATAATA
>JAZSME010000080.1:0-30766 GCA_045535715.1 Ruminococcus sp.
TAAACAAATATTCTGAAAAGAACCGTGAAGAGGTTTTCCTCTTCAGGTTCCTTTGCGTTATTACTTACTTTTTTTGAAACAGTTCTTATCAAAAGAAGGGTTGAAGGCGTAGAAGTTCTTTGAATCCAGCTTATCTGTGAGAAGTCTTAAGCTTTCACCGAAACGCTGATAGTGAACAACCTCGCGCTGTCTCAGGAATCTTATGGGATCGATAACATCAGGGTCATCGCAAAATCTCAGAATGTTGTCATAGGTGGTTCTTGCTTTCTGCTCTGCTGCTAAGTCTTCGTGAAGATCTGTTATGGGGTCTCCCTTTACCTGAAGATACGCTGCAGTAAAGGGTACACCTGCGGCGGAATTTGGATAAACGCCGGTTGTGTGGTCAACAAAGTAGGCGTCAAAGCCGTTTGCTTTCAGCTGCTCCTCGGTGAGGTTCTTTGTAAGCTGATAGACTATTGTGCCGATCATTTCCAGGTGCCCCAACTCCTCTACACCCACGTCATTAAGTGTTGCACGAAGCTCAGGCATAGGCATGGAAAATCGCTGGCTGAGATATCTCAGCGATGCGCCGAGCTCGCCGTCAGGGCCGCCGTACTGAGTGATGATTATCTTCGCAAGCTGAGGGTTTGTCTGTTTGATTTTTACGGGATACTGAAGCCTTTTTTCATACACAAACATAGATTACACTCCCTCCCAGGGCCAGGGATCGTTTACCCATGACCAGTAGTCGTCTTTGCTGTCTGTGGAGGTAAGAGGACCGAAGTTTTTCACATATTCGTCCCGAAGAGGCACAAGCTTTGCCTCCAGCTGAGAAATTTTCTGTAAGGTTTTCGTGTCCTGAGGATGAGTGTCAAGAAACAGCTTCAGCTCGTATATTGCAAAAGCGTAGCTGGATATCTGTTTGAGAAGAATTTCACGCTTTGTCATGCTTTATCACCCTTGCACTTACTGCCGCTGAAAGGCTTGTCAAGAGTAGGGAAAAGTGTACCTGCTTCAAATCCTCTGTGTACGGAATAGGTTTCTGCAAAATTGGGTTGGAAGGGGACATACGCCATAGCCTCTGAGGTTTTTGCGGGCAGAGGGGAGATGCCGTATGAGCCCATGATTTCTTTTATGAATTCCACTATGGTTTCTCCTTTCTTCAAGCATTTTATATGCTTGTCAACACATATTATGCGGCATCTCGTCAGGTTGTGAATCAGAGGGAGAGGAGGGTGGAGTTAATATAAACAAACATTATATATAATAATTGTTTGTTATGCGAATTGAAAAAACCACCTGTATTTTTTATAATATAATGTGAGATTGTGCAGGATGATTATCCTCGCATAAAAACTTTACGGAGGTATTATTATGGTATCAAAAAGAATTATCAGCTTGATTCTTACTCTCCTGATGCTCATAAGCTGTGCAAGCGTTGCGGGCTTTACCTTCTCTGTATCCGCAGAGGAAGCAGCCGATCCTTCAGGCGTTTACACATCGGACGAGCGTCCCGGTAATGACGTTGAAGATATGGACGCAGGTCTTATTCTTCAGGCATGGAACTGGTCCTACAAAGAGGTAGAAAAGAATCTTCAGGCTATCAAGGACGCTGGATTTACAACAATTCAGATCTCTCCTCCCACAGAGCTTAAGGAGGCTACTGTCGGAGTTAAAGTTCTTCAGGAAGCCAACGATAACGGTTGGTGGATGATGTATCAGCCCGCAGCATACGAGCTCAATCAGAGTGAGGACAACGTTCTCGGAACAAAGGACGACCTTGTTTCCATGATCGAGGCAGCTCACGAGATGGGACTTTACGTTATCGCTGACGCGGTTATCAACCACCTCGGCAACTGCGAGACAGCTGACTACAAGCTCTCAGGAGTAAAGCTTCCCGCAGATGCAAACGCAGTTGACTATCTCTGCGAGAGAGCATGGGAATTTGAAAGCTCCAGGAAGATCATTGATGCAGGTGCTTTCCACTTCCCCTATGCAAACTGTAAGTACAACGATACAGGTGCTTTTGACTGTACACAGAACGCAGTGTCTCTGCTTCCTGACCTTGACACAGGCAGTCCCGTAGTTCAGGAGATTATCCTTGACTACTGGCACGAGTGTATTGATGCAGGCATTGACGGCTTCCGAATTGATGCCGCTAAGCATATCGAAACAAAGTACGATGGTGAGTATGCTTCCGATTTCTGGGATGTACTTATGTATGACGGAATCAACGGAAAGCTCGGTATCTATCCTTACGCTAAGGAAACCTACGGCAAGGACCTCTTTATGTATGGTGAGATTCTCAACACCGTTTCCACAGAGCGTTCCTTCACATGGTATCTCGAGTATATGAACATCACAAACTCCACCGCATTCTATGCTATTTGTGATGCAGTAAACGGAGGAACCGCTGCAAATGCAGTTCCCAAGACCTTCAATAACGGTATGACAGCTGACACAGCAATCCTTTGGGACGAGTCCCACGACACTTACATGGACGGCTGCAAGGCTAACAATGTTCCTTCTGTTACTCTTCTTACAAAGAGATGGGCGTGTATGGCATCCCGTGCAGACGTAGTTTCTATGTATCTTGCACGTCCTACCGATACTCCCAAGGATATCTATGATCTCGACCTTGGTGTTGCTTATGACACCTCATGGAATAACAAAGAGACAGCTGAGATCAACAAGTTCCACAACCATTTCAACGGTGCAGGTGAGGCAGTTTCCAGCTATGGTAACATCGCTATCATCGAGAGAGGCGACTCCGGTGTCGTTCTCGTAAACTGCAGAGGCACATCAGGCAGCCTTACAGTTCCCGTTACCACCATCAAGGATGGTACATACATTGACCAGATGACAGGCAACACCTTCACAGTATCTAACGGTAATATTGAAGGTACTATCGGTACGTCCGGCGTTGCAGTTATCTACAACCCCGAGACTCCCGTAGTTGGCGCTTCTGAAGAGGACGGTACAAAGTTCACAACAGACACAATCACAGTTGATGTTTTTGCTAATGGCGCAGAAGCTGCTTACATCGTAAACGATGGCGATGAAGTTAAGTTCACCGGCAAGAAAACTATTGAAATCGCTCCCGTAGAGGGAGAAGCTGATTATCGTCTTTTCGGAAGACTCGGAGACGTTGATTACAGCGACGTTGTAAACGTTCGTGATGCCACATACATCCAGAAGGCTGCTGCAGGTCTTGAGACCCTCACAGAGGATCAGAAGAAGCTTGCAAATGTTACCGGCGACACAAACGCTGATGGTGAGGTAGTAAACGTAAGAGACGCAACAGCTATCCAGAAGTTTGTTGCAGGCCTTGATAGCGGCTGCGAAGGTATCGGCGAGATTATCGGCGGCTCAGGTTTAGCAGGTGTTCCCGCTACACTTACAGTAATTTGCGGTGATGTAGTGAAGACCTACACTTACACTCAGATTACTGAAGATGAGGCAACATGGGTTAAGTACGATAACACAGCTTCAGGCTGGACTCATGTTTACTGCTATGTATTCGACGGAAACGGCAACGAGAACAACCAGTGGCCCGGTATCCTTATGGAGAAGCGTGAGGACAACGTATGGTACTATGAGATCCCCGAGGGTCTTGAGGGTGCAACTGTTATCTTCAACGATAACCTCCTCGGAACAGGTCAGCAGACAGGTGACCTTCCTCTGGCAAGTGAGGCAGGCGAGCTCCACGGTGACCACTTCATCTACACAGAGGGTAAGTGGAATGCCATCCTCTCTGACGGTTCCTTCAAGGAAATCAAGGAGAAGCGTTCTGAGCTTTACATCGTATTCACTGATGTATACGGCTGGAAGTCCAACAAGGTTTATAAGGTAAGATGCTGTACATCCAATATGAGCGCTCCCGGTGAGGAGATGACCTACCTTGGTGTTGACGAAAACGGTCACGATCAGTATTACATCTACGTGGACAGAGGTGCAACATCACTTAGATTCTACGTTACAAACAAGAAGACTATCCTCAAGGAAACAGCAAACTGTGTAGTAAACGGCGATTGCGGTTACTATCCTCTTGCAGCAGCAGGCGGTCCTCAGTGCGGTACCTTCGAGGTTGTACCTGTTGAAGAATAATTAAATACCAGAATACATGCAGGGGCAGAGGAATCTGTCCCTGCTTTTTTGCAGAATTTCAGAGGCATTTCATATATTTTTCACTTTGGGGGTTTATTATACATACGTAATGTGATATTATAACAAGTGGTGATTATTATGAATGATAATTTTGAAAACAACATTACACCCGAGAAGTCCGATAATGAAAATAAATCGGTGACTTTCGAGCCTATGTCTGATTTTGAAACCATTGAAAATAGCAAAGAAAACCTGCCTGAGAAAAATTACTTTGAGGTTTCCGAAGAAACTCCTTTAGTCAAGGAGACTTTGCTGAATCCTGAAAGTGATGCAAAAGAGAAAGTGTCCTTTCCCGAAAGCTCTCCTTCGGTGGGAGAAAACTTCGCTGAAAAAGCGCCTTCCGCAGTTCATAGTTCAGAGCAGAGAGCCTTTTCTTATGAGTGGAACGGTTCTGTAACTCCCAACACACCCTCGGTGCAGTATCAGCCCCCCGTAAGACACAAGGAGACTCACGATAAGAAGTCAACCGGAGCCAAAACTCCTGTCGCTCTTCTTCTGGCGATAACCATTCTTGTATCAATGATTTTCGGAGCAGGCTCTGCCTTCGTTACTTATAATCTCCTTGAGTCAAGGAATAGCGGTAATGACAGCGAGGATAATAACGCTTCCAAAGGACAGTCTTACACAGATAAACTCGGCAAAGATGTTCTTTCCACTATTGAGATTACCGAATACTGTGCCCCCAGCGTTGTAGAGATTTTTACCGAGTCTGTACAGACAGGTATTTTTTCTCAGCAGTATATTGAGTCGGGAGCCGGCAGCGGTGTAATTATCGAAAAGGATGGTTATGTAGTAACAAACCATCACGTAATTGACGGAGCCGCCAGAGTGAGTGTGACACTCAGAACAGGCGAGAGCTATCAGGCTCAGGTTGTGGGAAGCGACAGAAGAATGGATCTTGCCGTTTTAAAGTTTGAGCCCGATACAGAGCTTACGGTTGCTGTTTTCGGCGATTCTGATGAGCTTGTTGTAGGCGAAAAGACAGTTGCTATCGGCAACCCCTTGGGTCAGCTCGGAGGAACTGTAACAGAGGGTATTGTCAGCGCTCTTGACAGAGAAATGGTGGTCGACGGTCAGAAGATGAATCTTCTCCAGACAGACACAGCCATCAACCCCGGAAACTCAGGCGGTGGTCTCTTTAACGAAAGAGGTGAGCTGGTAGGCATTGTTTCAGCTAAGTCAACAGGTTCTGAAATTGAAGGACTGGGCTTTGCAATCCCCATCAATGATGTGCTTGACGTTATTTCCGATATCAAGGAGCATGGCTATGTAAAGGGAAGAATTGATCTGGGAATGGAGCTTATTGATATCAATTCTCTTGAACTTATGTTTATTTACGGTACCTATGATTTCGGTTGCTCTATTTATAGCGTGTATGAGGGCTCTAATGCTGAAAGAGCAGGATTCAGAGAGTATGACATCATAACTGCAGTAAACGGTGAAAGCGTTGAAAGCGCAGAGGATGTTGAGTATATCATCAATGAGATGAAAGTCGGGGACGAGGTTACCTTCACCGTAATGAGAGGAAGAGGGGAAATTGACCTGACTATGGAGCTCGAGGAATATGTTCCCAAGAACTTTAATAATCAGGAGGATGACAACGCTTTGGTAATTCCCGAGCGTTTCGGATAAAAAAGAAAGCAAGCACATTTTCCTGTGCTTGCTTTTTCTTTTTTTATGTGCTATAATCATTCTCACGGGTAACACCGAATAAAAACTGCATAAGTAAACGCGAAACAGTGTCTGTGACACAACTGCACATTGGTGCAGGGGTAAGGAAAGTATGGTGAGAATCCATCGCAACAGCCATTACCGTATCTGCCCTTAGGGGCTCAAGTCGGAATGCTTACCGTTTCGTGAATAAAACCGCCTCTCGGGCAAAAGGAGAGCGCTTTTAGTCTCAGCTTATATTATGACTATATGACGCACTCTCTTTGGAGGGTGCGTTTTTGTTTACTCTTTGCAAAAAAAGGAGTAATATTTATGAAAAAAACCGCAAACAAACAGAAACTCTCAAGAATCTTATCAGTGCTTTTTGTGGTGCTGATGCTCACGTCCTTTACAGCTTGTAAAAAAGAAGTGACAAAAGAGGAAGAAAAAACTGTGTGGTCTGATGCCACATATACCTCTGATACATCCTTGGGCGAAGGTGAAAAGAATTTCACCTTTAAGGTGACAGCAGGAGACAAGAGTGTAAATTTTGATATCCATACCGATGAAGAAACAGTAGGCGATGCCCTTGAGGAGCTTTCTCTTATTTCTGGTGACGAGAGTGAGTATGGTCTCTACGTAAAATATGTCAACGGAATTTATGCCGACTATGATGTAAACGCTACCTACTGGGCATTTTATATTAACGGCGAGATGGCACCTGCAGGTGTGGATATGACAGAGATAGAAGATGGTGCATCCTATGAAATGCAGTACACAAAGGGATAAAAACTTAAAAAGCAGTAAACAAAGCAGTATAACCCTTTTTGAAATAAGCCTCTTTTCAATGCTTGGGGCAATAATGTTTATCTCAAAAAAGCTTATGGAATTTCTCCCCAATATGCATTTGCTGGGAGTTTTCATAGTTGCTTTCACCGTGGTGTATCGCAAGAAAGCTCTGATCCCGATTTATATCTATGTGTTTCTTGACGGGCTTTTCGGTGGCTTTGGTATCTGGTGGGTTCCGTATCTTTATATATGGACTATCCTTTGGGCTGTGACAATGCTCCTGCCTCGAAGTCTCAGCACAAAATACGCAGTGTGGGTATATCCTGCACTCTGTGCTCTGCATGGTTTTCTTTTCGGAATACTCTATGCTCCTGCACAGATGCTGATGTTTTCTCTCTCTTTTAAGCAGACGCTTCTATGGGTAATGGCAGGAATTCCCTTTGATATCACTCACGGAGTAAGCAATCTTATCGCAGGACTATTGGCACTTCCGATAGTAATGCTTCTAAAAAAACTTAATTCATTGGTACCCTCAAGCTTTACAAGTGAATAAAAAAGAAAAACCACCGACAATCGCAAAACTGTCGGTGGTGATTTTTTATATTCAGATTTCCTCGCTGAGAGCGCTTAAGATCATATTGGCACATCTGTATACATTGCCGCCGCCCAAGGTGAGTACAAGGTCTCCCTCTTTGGCATTATTCTTGATATACTCAGTAATATCCTCAAAGGTGTCTATGCACTGAGCACCATCAATTTTCTCGCCAAGATCCTGAGACTTTATGCCGTAAGTGTTAACCTCTCTTACCGCAAGAATTTCGGAGATGATTGCCACATCCGGGATGGAAAGTGCTTTTGCAAAGTCGTCAAGAAGAATGGCTGTTCTTGAATATGTGTGGGGCTGGAACACTGCCCAGACTTTATTAAAGCCCATATTCATAGCAGAAGAAAGTACAGCGCTGAGCTCTGTGGGATGATGTGCAAAGTCATCGGCAACTGTGATGCCTCGGGGATTTCCCAGTACCTCGAATCTGCGGTGAACACCTGTAAACTTCTCAAGGTTTTCTGCAATTTCCTTTTCTGTTGCACCCATATAGTGTGCAGTAGCTGCAGCAGCAAGGGCATTTGCAATGTTATGTCTGCCGGGTACGATGAGCTTTACGTTTGTGAGAAGCTTGCCCTTATGGAAAAGATCAAAACTCTGGTTCATACCATTTGATACAATGTTTTGTGCACTGTAATCGTTTGTCTCCTTAAAGCCGAAGGTCACCTTTTCAATCTCAATATCTGAGAGTGCGTCCAGGGAATTTTCATCATCACCGCAGAAGATAACCGCTTTACTTGTCTGATGAGCAAATTTATTGAAGGATTTCTTTATGTTATCAAGATTTTTGAAGTAGTCAAGATGATCAGCGTCTATGTTGAGAATAAGTGAAACATAGGGTGTAAGCTCAAGGAAGGTGTCAACATACTCGCAAGCCTCGCAGACGATAATGTCACTCTGACCAACGTAGCTGTTGCCTCCGATGTAGTTGAGTTTTCCTCCGATAATGGCAGAGGGGTCAAAGCCGGCGCCGATAAGTACCTGTGAGATCATAGCGGTGGTTGTGGTCTTGCCGTGAGTACCTGCTACTGCAATACTGCGATTGTATCTTCTTGTTACAATTCCCAGCATAACACTTCTCTCGAGGCAGGGGATGCCCTTATCTCTTGCGGCTACAAGCTCAGGATTATCGCTCTTTACAGCGGCTGTATATACCACAAGCTCTGTGCCTTCGATGTTCTCAGCTTTATGACCCATAAAGACTTTAATTCCGTAGCTTCTGATTCTCTCAAGAGTATCGGACTCGCTGTTGTCAGAGCCTGTAAGCTCAAAGCCCTCAGAGTGAAGAATTTCAGCAAGGGGACACATACCGCTGCCGCCAATGCCGATAAAATGTATTTTTCTTATGTTTTCAAGAATGTGATCGTATTTCATATATATCCTCTTTCATAAAGGTAAATTTATATTTATCCATAATTCGGATTATATAAAAAATAAGGATAAGTGTCAACACTCATTAAAATTATTCCTTAAATATTGTCAAATATAAAAGTAAATGGTAAAATGACAGTATAATTTCATTCATGGTGATAGAATGCTTACAAAGAATCAGATTATTAAACTTAATATAACTGCCATTTCCTCAGAGGGAAGCGGTATCGGCAAGAGTGAAGAGGGGATAGCTGTATTTGTTCCTCACACCGCTGTGGGAGATGAGATACTCTGCAGAATTCTCAAAGCAAAGAAAACTCACGCTTTCGGAAAGGTGGAGGAGATCCTCACTCCTTCAGAGGATAGAATCACACCTCTTTGCAGTGCCTCAAGGCTCTGTGGCGGATGTGTCTATTCCCATATTACTTACGAAGCGGAGCTTTGTGCAAAAGAAAAACGTGTGCGTGATGCTCTCACTCGTATCGGTGGCATAGAGACAAAGGTAAATCCCATCGTAGGAAGCGAGCGCTCACAGGCTTACAGAAACAAGGCTCAGATTCCTGTGGGTCTTTCTCAGGACGGCAAGGTGCAGATGGGCTTTTTCTCCCGTCACAGCCATAGAATTATTGACAGCACAAGCTGTCTTTTACAGCCTGATTGTTTCCTGAAAATTGCCGAGGTACTGAGAGGCTTTATCGAGGAGAAAAATATTTCTGTCTATGACGAGCTTTCTCACACAGGGCTTCTCAGACATCTTTACTTAAGATACGGCGAAGCGACAAATGAGCTTATGATCTGCGTGGTCATAAACGGTGATAAGCTGCCCTTTGAGGAGGAACTTTCCGAGAGATTCCTTGAGGCAGTTCCATTTGTGAGGACTATAATTGTTAATTCTAATAAAGAAAAAACCAATGTGGTGCTGGGTAAAGATTTCAGGGCCATTTACGGAGAGGGGTACATAAGCGATGTGTTATGTTCCCTTACCTTCAAGCTTTCTCCCCAGTCCTTCTATCAGGTAAACCGCGCTCAAGCAGAGAGACTTTATTCTATTGCAAGAGATTATGCAGAACTTCAGGGTGACGAGGTGCTTTGCGACCTCTACTGCGGAACAGGTACTATCGGTCTCTCCATGGCTCATAAATGCAAGACTGTCATCGGTGTTGAGATCGTTCCCGAGGCCATTGAGGATGCAAAGAAAAACGCGTTGAACAACAAAATTTCCAATGCTCGATTTATCTGCTCCGATGCCGCAGTAGCCGCAGAAAAGCTGAAGGAGGAGGGGATAACCCCCGATGTGGTAATACTTGACCCTCCCCGAAAGGGCTGTGCCCCCGAGCTTATTAAAACAGTTTCCGAGATGAATCCGTCACGTGTAGTTTATGTCTCCTGCGACCCTGCTACTCTTTCCCGTGACCTTAAAATTTTCGAGGAGCTGGGGTTCAAGACAGAGGAAGTAACCCCTGTTGATATGTTCCCGAGAACCGCCCATGTTGAATCAGTAGCATTATTAAGTCGGCAAATCAACGTGCACAAAATGAAGTTGTATTCTGCTCCATTTGAAATGATAAAGAGCGGAGAAAAAACGATTGAACTCCGCTTGTTTGATGAAAAACGCCAACAAGTAAAAGTGGGTGACAAGATTATTTTTACTAACAATACAACCGGAGAAACACTTCATAGCACAGTTGTAAAATTGCATAGGTTTGATAATTTTGATGAATTGTATAAAACATTGCCTTTGTTGAAATGTGGTTACACGACCGACAATATTGATACGGCAACACCTGCCGATATGGAACAATACTATTCTGTTGAAGAACAGAAAAAATATGGTGTTGTTGGTATCGAACTTTTCCGACCTAAAGAAATTACAGACGAATCGGTCGCAAAACTGAGAGTGAGCAGACAGGAATAAACTAAATTACAGGAGATTGATATATGAATTTCTATGGAAGCAAAGAGTATGAAAAATTACTCGAAAGTTTAGATGAACAAGTCTTTTCACATTGTGACCTCTCTGCTCCGACTGATGTAATGACGCTGGACGACAGTTATTATGTCAAAAGATTTTACTACGCTGATATTGAGAATCAAGAGCCCGATTGTGTACCTGTTGACGGAGAAATATGCAGACTTTATAAGAATGATGAATTTGTTTTTGAATGGAAAAACATCGACGGACGTTCCAGAATGATTACAATTATCGATCATTCTGACGGAAACAAATACTTGCTTTTTGATGAAGATTTATATGGATATAGTGTGTTGAATCTTGATACTTTAGAGTGCAGCCGCTACATGCCTAATGAATCATATGGTGAAGATGATTTTGATGAGACCTTTATATGGTGCGAGCCTCATTATGATATAAATAGCAATTTGCTTGCAGTTGAGGGTTGTTTTTGGGCAGCTCCATATTCGGTGATTGTTTTGGATTTCAGCGAACCAATGAAGATTGTTGCAGCGAATGAATGGATCGATTTATGGGAAATTAGAAGAGAAGAAAATGGTGAAGGAAATTTAGAAGATATAGATTTTGTTGAATGGGAAGTTGATGTTCTTAAGTGTACATCATATATAATTAACAAAACACGACTTAAGGAAATAATCAGTAAAAGATAAAGGAATTGAGAATAATGCATTTTAGACTTGCCGAAAATAAAGATATCCCCGAGATACTCGATGTTTACAAGAAAGGCGTAAATTCTATGCTCCGGGCAGGAATCTTCCAGTGGGATGAGACTTATCCTTCCCTTGAGATCATTACAAATGATGTCAAAAACGGAGAGCTTCATCTTTGCATCTGTGAGGGTAGAATCGCCGCCGCTTTTGCTCTTAACTGTAATGTGGAAGAGGATTATAAGAACGCATCATGGGAGAAGCCCGACGCAAAATTTATCGCTATGCACCGACTTTGTGTGTCTCCCGATTTTCACAGAAAAGGAATCGGAAGTGCCTGCATGAAGGAAATCGAGAGATTTGCAAAAGAAAAGGGCTATGAGGCTATCTGGCTTGATACCTTCTCGGGAAATCACAAGGCTCTTGCTCTCTACGATAAGCTGGGCTTCAAAAGAGTGGGCGAGATGTTCTGGCCCAGAGGCAAATTTATAAACTTTGAAAAAGTGCTGTAAGAGGTAGTTTTATTGAACACGTTTGAAAAAATCTATGAAGTAGTCAGAAAAATCCCCAAGGGAAAGGTTGCTACCTACGGACAGGTGGCAGCCCTTGCAGGCAACCCTCACTGGTCAAGAGTGGTAGGCTACGCCCTGCACTCAAATCCCGATCCCGAAAATATACCCTGCTTCAGAGTGGTGAACCGCTTCGGAGAGCTGTCATCCGCCTTTGTTTTCGGCGGTATCAACCGTCAGCAGGAGCTTCTTTTAGCCGATGGGGTAGAGGTAAAGGATTTAAAAGTAGATTTATCCCGATTTCTATGGGACGGAAAATAAGGAGGAAGTTATATGAAAGCTTTAATTACAGGTGCCAGCTCAGGAATAGGCCGAGAAATGGCAAAGGATCTGGCAGGGAGAGGCTATGACCTCATTCTTGTTGCAAGACGCCTTGACCGACTTGAAGCTCTCAAGGAGGAACTCGTGGGTGTCAAAGTCAGATGCATCTCCTGCGACCTTTCAAAGGAAGAGGAGTGCTACTCTCTTTATGAGCAGGTGAAGAGTGAAAACATAGATATGCTTATCAATAACGCAGGCTTCGGTGCCTTCGGCTATTTTGATGAAATGGATCTTTCGAGAGAGCTTGAGCTTATCAACACCAACATAAAGGCAGTACATATTCTCACAAAGCTTTTCCTCAAGGATTTCATCAAGCGCGACAGCGGACACATCCTCAACACAGGCTCCATAGCAGGCTTTATGATGGGACCGCTCCTTTCAAGCTACTATTCCTCAAAGCACTATGTGGTAAGCCTTACCGAAGCGATCTACGAGGAGCTGAGGAGAAAGAAATCAAACGTAAAGGTATCTGTTCTCTGTCCGGGACCTGTTCAGACGGAGTTTTTCGATGTCGCTAAAGTTCGTTTCATAATTGCGGGACAGAAGCCTGAATTTGTGGCAAAGTATGCTATAAAGAAGGCTCTCAAGGGAAAACTTGTTATCATCCCCGGATTCCTCACAAAGCTTGGGGTGTTTGCGACCCGTCTGGTACCCAGAAAGCTCCTTGCAAGAATTCTTTTCAAAGTTCAGAAGCTCAGAATGTAAAATATTAGAAAACACCTGCAGAAGACCTGCAGGTGTTTTTTTGAACATAAGAAAGGCTCACAGCATAAAATGCGGTAAAGAAATTAGTTAATAAGTGGTGTTTTGATGAAATACGGCTTCAGTTCTTTCGGTATAATAGGCGGAGACAAAAGACAGCTTTACTGTGCAAGGGCGCTTTCGGATGATGGATACGAGGTAACACTCGGCGGATTTGACAGCGTGAGTGAAATGAAAAACATTGAGATTACAACACCTTTTGAAGCAGCTCTCATGAGCGAGGTCATAATCCTGCCCCTTCCGTCTGTTACTTCAGAGGGAAAAATCCCTGCCCCCTTTTGCAAAGAGGACATAGGAATGACGGGTGACCTTCTGTCGGCTATGAAAGGAAAGCGGGTTTTCTGCGGTTTCGCTGACAGGCTTCTGAAATTCTCGCCGAACCTTTCTGCGGATGTCAGGGATTATTACAAGCGGGAGGAGTTTGCGGTGCAGAATGCTGTGGTAACGGCAGAGGGTGCAATAGAGCTTGCTCTGAGAAACTATGAGGGAACCATAAATGGTGCCCGCTGTCTCGTGTGCGGATTCGGAAGAATCGGAAAAGCTCTGACAAATATCCTCAGACCTCTCGGTGCCGACCTTACAGTCAGTGCCCGAAAGCCTTCGGACCTTGCGTGGATAAACTCCATGGGCGCACGCGCTGTCAGAACAGATAAGCTTGTGTGCGAAAAAAGCTTTGATATAATATTCAATACCGTTCCTGCCAAAATCTTCAGCTGTGTGCTGCTTGCCAGAATTGCCGGCAAGGCACTGGTTATCGATCTGGCATCAGGAGAGGGAGGAGTGGATTTTCTGAGCGCTGAGAGACTGGGTATCGAGACTATTCACGCGCTCTCTCTTCCGGGGAAATGTGCCCCGAAAACTGCAGGCGAAATCATCCGAAACACCATATACCATATTCTTGAGGAGGATGACAGGTGAATGAGAAAACCGTCGGATTCGCTCTGTGCGGCTCATTCTGTACCTTTTCGAAAGCCATAAAACAGATGAAGAAGCTGAGAGACTCAGGCTACACAGTAATACCTATTATGTCGGACGTAGCTTTTGGTACCTCAACACGCTTCGGTAAATCGGAAGATATAGTTTCGGAAATCGAGAGAATAAGCGGCAACAGTATAATTCATACTATTGTCGGAGCAGAGCCTATCGGACCCAAGAAAATGTGCGATTTGCTTTTGGTGGCTCCCTGTACGGGCAACACTCTTTCAAAGCTTTCGTTGGGGATTACTGATACCCCGGTAACTATGGCGGTGAAATCCCATCTGAGAGTGCAAAGACCGGTGCTTCTGTGCGTTGCCACCAACGACGGACTGGGCGCATCTGCCCAAAATATCGGCAGACTGATAAATACAAAAAACATCTACTTTGTACCGCTGTCGCAGGATAATCCCCGGGATAAACCCTCGTCCCTTGTGGCAGATTTCGAGAGAATCCCCGAGAGTGTAGAGATGGCGCTTTCAGGAATACAGCCGCAGCCTGTATATTTCTGACTGTTTATTTAAAGCCTTCTGCTTTTGCAGAGGGCTTGTTTGTTGCAATTTATGATACTTTATGATACAATGATATAAGATTTATTTGCGAGGTGCTTGCTATGAAATACTGTTCCGATTGCAAGGCGTTGATTGATGACAAGGAAACCAACTGCCCTGTTTGCTCAAAGGAGCTTACAATGGCGGAGGGAGAAAGCATCGTTACCGTTACAAAGGTGAAGGGAAGAGACGTATCTGCTTTGGAGCCTCTTATGAAGGAAAAGGGAATTCCCTGTTTCTTCAGGTCAGCAGAGGGTCAGGTTTATAATTCCTATAACTTCAAGGTGGCTGCAGAAAGTGACCAGAATGTTCTGGTGCCTATGGAGTATTACACAAGAGCCTTTGATATCTGTCTCTCTATGAATTATGTTCAGGAAGAGGACAGGCTTTTCGAAGGAGGAGACGTTGAACTTTCCGAAGAAAAAAGCTACAACGAAAAGTTTGAAGAGAAGACAGGAATGAAGCACAGCACGTGGCAGTTTGTTTGGATCGTGCTTTTTATTGTTGTTGCCTGTCTTGTGATCTGGGGTATCGATTTTATTGCGGAGCTTATCAAAGAGAAGGCTTTTAGCGCTCCGACTCCCGAGACTACCACCGAAGCAAAGGCTCTCATAAGCTTTCTGAGATTCAGGTGACTAAAATGATCAAAGACAAAATCTCCTTTACCTCGGCGGTTATAGTTGCCGCAGGTAACTCCACCCGTATGGGCAAAGGAATGAATAAACAGCTTCTCAAAGTTTGCGGAGTGCCCGTTTTGGGAAGAACCCTCATGGCATTTGAGAAAACTCCCGTTATTTCTGAAATAGTGGTTGTTTGCAGGGAAGAGGATATGCCCTCTTTTAAAGAGATTGCCGAGGTGTATTCCATCAGTAAAATAAAGGCTTTTGTAAAGGGTGGAGAGTGTCGCAGCGAAAGCGTTAAAAACGGAGTGGAGGCAACGAGTCCTGAGTCTCAGTTTGTGGCAATTCACGATGGCGCCCGTGCTATGATACTTCCCGAGGCTATTGAGAGATCAGTTGCGGGTGCTGTAAAATACAGAGCTTGCGCCCTTGTCGTTCCCGTAACCGACACAATAAAGGTCGTCGATAAGGATGGCGTTATAGTCTCAACTCCCGAAAGAGCCACCCTGAGAGCCGCACAGACTCCTCAGGTTTTTGAAAGAGAGCTTTATCTTGACGCTCTCAGGAAGACCGCAGACGCAGGAGTGGAATTTACTGATGATTGCGCTCTTGTGGAGTGGGCGGGAGTTCCTGTGCATACAGTGATGGGAGACTATACCAACATAAAGATTACAACACCTGAGGATTTACCTCTTGCAGAGAGTATACTTGAGTTGCGAAAGGAGAATGTGTGATGCTCAGAATAGGACACGGATATGATGTTCACAAGCTTAACGAGGACAGAGACCTTATCATCGGCGGAGTAAAGATTCCCTTTGAGCTGGGACTTCTGGGACACAGCGATGCTGATGTGCTGGTTCACGCAATAATGGATGCTCTGCTTGGTGCCGCCGCTATGGGGGATATCGGCACACTTTTTCCGGATACCGATCCTGAGTACAAGGGTGCCGACAGCATAAAGCTTCTTGAGTGCGTTGTGAAGAGACTTGCGGAAAAGGGATATTCTATCGGAAATATTGATGCAACCCTCATTGCACAGAAGCCTAAAATCAAACCCTATATCGCTGATATGAGAAATAATATCGCAAAGGCTTGCTCTGTTGACACAGAACTTGTTAATGTCAAGGCTACAACAGAGGAAAAGCTGGGTTTCACAGGCAGCCTCGAGGGTATGTCTGCTCACGCGGTTTGCATCATTATAAAAGAATAATATCAGAATAGATAAGGCACTTTTTTCATATCCATTAGTGATATGAAAGAGGTGCTTTTTATGTTACAAAAAAATATCCGCAGCAAAACCAGAAGAATTAAGAGAACAGTTTCTGTATTTATGGCCTTGCTTTTTCTCTTGGGACTCTCTGTGCCTTACGGACTTTCGGCAATGGCTCTCTCAGAGGATGAGATAAGCGCTCCCTCAGCTGTGCTTATGGAGCCGACAACAAGGAAAGTTCTTTTTGAGAAAAATGCCCACGAGATTCGCCCCTGTGCTTCAATCACAAAGATTATGACGCTGATCCTTGTTTTTGAGGCTATTGACGAGGGTAAACTGGATTATGATGATGTAATTTCAGCATCTGCGCATGCAGCCTCCATGGGCGGTTCCGACATCTGGCTTGAGGAAGGAGAGACCATGACGGTGCACGAGCTTATTAAAGCTGTTGTGGTGGCATCTGCAAATGATGCGGCGGTGGCACTTGCCGAAGCTGTTTCAGGCTCGGAGGATGAGTTTATAGTCAGTATGAACGAGAGGGCAAAGGAGCTCTCTATGTTCGATACCACCTTCAAAAACTGCAACGGTCTGGATGAGGAGGGACATCTTACCACAGCCTACGATGTGGCGCTGATGTCAGCAGAGCTCATGAAGCACGAGAAAATTTATGAATACAGTTCAATCTGGCTTGATTATCTCAGAGGGGGAGAGACTCAGATTGTCAATACAAACAAGCTTCTGAAGTCATATAAGGGTATCACAGGACTAAAAACCGGAACCACCTCTCAGGCAGGAAGCTGTATGAGTGCAACCGCCGAGAGAGAAGGACTTTCCTTTGTGGCTGTGGTGCTGGGATGTGATACGGGTACAGGACGATTTTCTGACGCCGCTAAGTTGCTTGACTACGGATTTGCAAATTTCAGAACAGAGAGTCTGAGTGTCCCCTCTGAGTGCCTGATTCCCATAAAAGTCAAGAACGGAATGAAATCGGAGGTGATTGTGTCCTGCAATCCGAAAGAAAATACCATTCTTCCGAAGGGAAACTCTGAGCTTAAGGTTGTCTTTGAAAGAAGTGAAGAGCTGGAGGCACCGGTAAAAAGCGGTGATATCGTGGGAAAAGTCAGCTATGTTCTGGATGGAGCAACTGTTGACGAAGCGGAAATCTACGTAAACTCAGATTGTGATAAAATGTCATTTAAAGAATTATTCAAGCTTTTACTGTCAAAAATATTTTCCTTGTAGGAATAATATCGGATTTTTATGTGTTTTTTATGAAAAATATTCAAAACTTTCTTGCATTGCTGTATGTTTTGTTGTATAATACCAGTATCTAAATCTGTGTGAAGTTCACACTTGTACAATGGAGGAGATTTAAACATGCCTACTCGTATTAACGACAAGCACGTATTAGGCTTTGTAGGAAGCGACGAGCTTCAGGGTATTGCCACTCAGGTTAAGGCTGCTCACGAGGCTCTTCACTCAGGCACAGGTCTGGGTAATGATTTTATTGGTTGGCTCACTCTGCCTACTGATTATGACAAAGATGAATTCGCAAGAATCAAGGCAGCAGCAGAGAGAATCAAGAAAAACACAGACGTGTTTATCGTAATCGGTATCGGCGGTTCTTATCTTGGAGCCAGAGCCGCTATCGAATTCCTTACATCACCTAACTATAACGCCCTTGCCAAGGATACACCCCAGATCTACTATGCAGGTAACAGCATCAGTTCAACAGCTCTTTCTGAGCTTATCGATCTGTGTGAGGGTAAGGATGTTTCCATAAATATGATTTCAAAGTCAGGTACCACTACCGAGCCTGCTATCGCATTCAGAGTTCTTCGTGAGCTCCTTGAGAAGAAGTACGGCAAAGAGGGTGCAAAGGAGAGAATCTACTGCACAACCGATAAGGAAAAGGGTACACTCAAGCAGCTGGCTGACCGCGAGGGCTATGAGACTTTCGTAGTTCCCGACAACGTTGGCGGACGTTACTCTGTTCTCACAGCAGTTGGCCTTCTGCCCATCGCTGTTGCAGGTGCTGACATTGACGCTCTTATGAAGGGTGCTCAGGCTGCTCAGAATGACTTTGATAACGATGATGTATTCACCAATGAGTGCTACAAGTACGCTGCACTTCGTAACCTTCTTTATCGTAAGGGTAAGACCACAGAGGTTCTCGTATCCTACGAGCCCGCTTTCACAATGATGAGCGAGTGGTTTAAGCAGCTTTACGGCGAAAGCGAAGGCAAGGATCAGAAGGGTATCTTCCCCGCAAGCGTAGTATTCTCCACAGATCTTCACTCAATGGGTCAGTACATCCAGGACGGTAGAAGAGACCTCTTTGAGACAGTTGTTCTCTTTGAGAAATGTAAGAGAGAGATCACTCTCGGCACAGATCCCGAGAACGTTGACGGACTTAACTTCCTCTGCGGCAAGACGATGGATTTCATCAACAGAAAAGCCTTTGAAGGCACAGTTCTTGCACACAACGACGGCGGTGTTCCCAACATTGTTCTCACCGTGGATGAAATGACAGAGAGCGAGCTCGGTTACCTCATCTATTTCTTTGAGAAGGCTTGTGCTATATCCGGCTATCTTCTCGGAGTTAACCCCTTCAACCAGCCCGGTGTTGAAAGTTACAAAAAGAATATGTTCGCACTTCTGGGTAAGCCCGGTTACGAGCAGGAAAAAGCTGCCTTAGAGGCAAGATTAAGATAATCGAAATTTGGAGGTAAAAGTTATGGTTACACTTATTATCGGTAAAAAGGGTTCAGGCAAAACTAAGAAGCTTATCGCACTTGCAAACGAGACAGTTGCAGCATCAAGCGGCAACGTTGTAGTTATCGAGAAGGGTGCAAAGCTTACATACGATATCACACACAAGGCTCGTCTCATTGATTCTGACGCTTATGAAATCAGCGGCTATGATATGATGTTCGGCTTCCTCAGCGGTATCTGTGCCGGCAACTACGATGTAAGCGATATCCTCGTTGATTCCACATTCAAGATTTGCCCCGAGGCTGTTGAAGGTCTTGAGGAGTTCGTTATTAAGGTTAATAAGCTGGCTGAGTCTTCCGAGACAAAGTTCACATTCCTTATTTCCGCAGCAGAGAGCGATCTTCCCGAGGGTCTTAAGGCTGTTTGCCACGAAATCTGATTTACGAAATAATTACATAGAAGTCAGCCGCAGGAGATCCTGCGGTTGATTTTTTGTTGTTGCTTTGTGATTTTTTGCAGAATAAATAAGCAAACGGCAAATAAAGGTGGAAATATCGGCAAAAACCATATTGACAAACCACCTTTATAAGGATATAATATTAAACGATGTTTTACTATGCGTCATTGTGTTTAGAGGTGCGATATGATATTTGACCTTAAAGATGTTTTCGAGCGCGACGGAGCTGCTAAGACAGTCAGCTTCGAACTGGCAATAAGCGATATCGAAATCGACGGGATATATCCTTTCCCTTCTGCGGCACAGGTGACTGCTACCGCTTCAAACAAAACAGGTATTGTAAAGCTTGAGATTGAGGCAACTTTTCCGTACAGCCGTCCTTGTGACAGATGTACAACCCCTCTCCTTGAAACTTTAGAGTACAGTTTTGAGCACAGATTGGTAGTGTCCCTCTGCGGAGACGACGATGGCGACTATGTTGAAACTCCCGATTATCGCCTTGAGCTTGACGAGTTGGTCACAAGCGATATACTCCTGGAGCTTCCTCTTAAATTCCTCTGCAAGGAGGATTGCAAGGGAATCTGCTTTAAATGCGGAAAAAACCTGAATGAGGGAGAATGCTCCTGCGACACCCGTGTTGTTGACCCTCGACTTGAGGTATTGAAGCAACTAATTGATTAACATAACATAAGGAGGTCTGTAAGATGGCAGTACCAAAGAACAAACATTCACAGGCAAGAAGAGACAAGAGACGTTCAAACGTTTGGAAGCTTGACGCTCCCGCTCTGAGCACATGCCCCAACTGCGGCGAGTATAAGGCACCCCACAAGGTATGCTCCAACTGCGGAATGTACAACGGCAGACAGGTTATCGCAAAGGAAGACTAATTCTGTCCTTTTGACCTTAATGCAGTGTAAGACAAAAGACTTAAGGCGGCAGTGTATCTGTCCGCCCTTTTGTTTTATTATAAGCTATTTTTGTGAGGTGAGGTAAATGGCAGTAGAAATCAGCTCTGTAAGCCCTATGAGCCCTGCTGACGGTGCAGGAATCAAAGCCGGAGATGTGCTTGTTTCTATTAACGGAAATGACATCGTGGATGTTCTTGATTATCGTTTTTATCAGCTTGAAAAGGAACTGACAGTAAAATATAGTTCTCAAAAAGAAATAAAAATTGCGAATATCCGAAAGAGGGAATACGAAGAGCTTGGTCTCGAGTTTGAGACTTATCTTATGGATAAAGAGCATTCCTGCCGTAATAAGTGTATATTCTGCTTCATTGATCAGATGCCAAAGGGAATGAGAGATACTCTCTACTTCAAGGATGACGACAGCAGGCTTTCCTTCCTTTTCGGCAACTACATTACCCTCACAAACCTCACTCAGCATGAGATTGACAGAATAATCAAGATGCATATAAGCCCTGTTAACATCTCCGTTCACACCACCAATCCTGAACTGAGATGTATGATGATGAATAATCGCTTTGCAGGCGAATCTCTTGATATTATGAGACGCTTTGCAGAAAGCGGAATCGTTATCAATTGTCAGCTTGTCATTTGTCCCGGAATCAATGACGGCGAAGAGCTTAAGCGTTCTCTCAGAGATCTCTCAGAGCTTGAGGTGAATTCCGTTGCAGTGGTGCCCGTAGGTCTTACTGATCACCGAGAGGGGCTTTATCCTCTCACGCCTTTTACAAAAGAAAGTGCAGAAGAAGTCCTGGATATTTGCGAAGCATTTGGGGATGAATGTGCAGAAAAATTCTCAAGAAGAATTATCTTCGCTGCCGATGAGCTTTATATCAAAGCAGAACGTCCCTTGCCTGATGCTGATTTTTACGAAGATTTCTCCTGCCTTGAAAATGGTGTGGGACTTATTGCTCTGCTTCGCGATGAGTTCTCCTTTGCCCTTGAAGAGGTTAAAGGGGATCAGAATCTGGTAAGACAAAAGACTATTGCCTGCGGAGAGAGCATTGCGCCCTTCCTTCAGGAACTTTCAGACAGCCTTCGCGAAAAATTCCCCGGTGTGCGTGTAAAAGTTCGTCCCATTGTCAATGATTTCTTTGGACATATGATAAATGTTTCCGGACTTGTGGTGGGCAGAGACCTGATTTCTCAGCTTAAAACAGAGTCTTTGGGAGAAGAGGTACTCATACCACGCTGTATGCTCAGACAAGGAGAGGATGTTTTCCTTGACGATGTGACTCTTTCTGATGCTATTGATGCGCTGGGCGTTACCGTGACACCTGTGGAAAATTCAGGTCAGGAGCTTCTTGATGCAATGATCAGATAATTATTTCCATATATTTTTTATGAAAGGAGTGGGTAATATGGCAAAACCCGTAATAGCTATTGTGGGAAGACCCAATGTTGGAAAATCCACACTCTTCAATAAGCTGACAGGTCAGCGAATTTCCATTGTAGATGATACACCGGGTGTTACCCGCGACAGAATTTACGGTGAAATCGAATGGCTTACAAGAAAAGCCACACTCATCGATACAGGCGGTATTGAGCCTTATTCCGACGACATCATTCTTTCTCAGATGCGCCGTCAGGCTGAGCTTGCTATCGAGACCGCCGATGTGACAATTCTTGTCACAGACCTTCGCTCAGGACTCGTTGCAACAGACATTGAGGTTGCTCAGATGCTTCAGAAGAGCGGAAAACCTATTGTGCTTTGCGTTAATAAGTGTGACCGTATCGGTGAGCCTGACCCTGACTTCTATGAGTTCTACAATCTTGGTTTAGGCGAGCCTATTCAGGTTTCCTCAGTTCACGGACACGGCACAGGTGACCTGCTTGATGCAGTATTTGCCCTTATTCCCGAGAGCGAATATCAGGATGACGAATCCGAGATAATCTCAGTAGCCGTAATCGGTAAGCCCAATGTGGGAAAATCCTCTCTTATCAACCGTGTTGCAGGTCAGGAGAGAAGTATTGTGTCCAACATTGCAGGCACCACACGTGACAGCATCGATACAACCATTGAGAATTCACACGGCAAGTTTACCTTCATTGATACTGCAGGAATCCGCAGAAAAAGCAAGGTGGACGATGCTATTGAAAAGTACAGCATCATCCGTGCAAAGATGGCAGTTGAGAGATGCGATGTCTGCGTTATCCTCATTGATGCCGAGGAAGGTCCCACCGAGCAGGATACCAAGATTGCAGGTATGGCACATGAAGCGGGTAAGGGCTGTATCATAGCCGTAAACAAGTGGGATGCCATTGAGAAAAATGATAAGACCATGAACGAGTTCAGAAAACAGCTTGATATTGAATTCGGTTTTATGTCCTATGCTCCCACACTCTTTATTTCAGCAAAAACAGGTCAGAGAATCGACAGACTCTTTGAGCTTATTAAATATGTTGCAAACACCAATGCAATGAGAATCCGTACAGGCGTTCTCAACGAGCTTCTTGCCGAAGCTACCGTCAGAGTACAGCCTCCTTCGGATAAGGGCAGAAGACTTAAGATCTATTATATGACTCAGCCTTCCACAAAGCCTCCTACATTCGTGTTCTTCTGTAATAACACTGAGCTTTTCCATTTCTCTTATCAGCGCTATCTCGAAAACAGAATCCGCGAATCCTTCGGACTTGAGGGCACACCCATCCGAATCATCGTCAGAGAGAGAGGAGACAAAGACTGATGGAGTTTTTATCAATCTATTGGTGGCGAATTATTGCAGTTGCAGTTGTTTCCTATTTACTGGGAAGCTTCAGCTCAGCGGTTATTTTCTCAAAAATGGCAAAGAAAAAGGATGTCAGAGAAATGGGCTCGGGCAATGCGGGCTTTACAAATGTTCTCAGAAGCGTGGGTATTGTTCCCGCAATTCTCACCTTTGTGTTTGATTTCTTAAAGGGCGTTCTCGCCGTTTTATTTGCTGTGTTTATGTTTAACCTTCAGCTGGACTCAAGCTCAATCAACGCACTTTCTGAGGCACTCAGAACAGAGTACCTTATCATCGGCAAATACCTTGCGGGAGCTTTCTGCGTTCTCGGACACAGCTTCCCCGTTTTCTTCGGATTCAGAGGGGGAAAGGGTATTACCACAATGGCAGGAATCCTTCTGACACTTGACTGGAGATTCCTACTTATGGTACTGGGAACCTTCCTTCTGTTCTTCATAATCACAAAAATTATTTCAGTTGGTTCTCTTATGGCTGCTGTAACAATCACAGGCTGGAACTGGGTTGTAATGTATTTCTTCTATTATAAGCCCTCCCTTGAAACCGCAGCACCTCTGAGATCTAGTCTCATTCTTGTGACAAATCTTATTATTCTCGTTATTGCGGCATTTGTCATTTTTATGCACAGAGGCAACATCAAGCGTCTAATAAACGGCGAGGAAAAGAAGATCAAAGCAAAGAAATAATTTAAATAAAAGCACCTTCGCAAAGAGGGTGCTTTTTTAGTTAAAAACCTTGACTATATGAGATAAAAGCTATAAAATTGTCTTATATCAATATATTGGAGATGTTATTTATGGATTGTATTTTTTGCAAGATAGTAAAGGGCGAGATTCCCTCAACAAAGGTTTATGAAGACGATAAAATCCTGGCGTTCAAGGATATCAATGCTCAGGCAGCAGTTCACGTTGTGATTATCCCCAAGGAGCATATTCTTACCTGCGCTAATGATATCACAGAGGAAAATGTTGATATCGTTGCCTATATTTTCACAAAGATTCCTCACATTGCAAAGCTTATGGGTACAGAGGACGGATACAGAATCGTTAACAATTGCGGCGAGAAGGGCGCGCAGTCTGTGTTCCACATTCACTTCCACCTTTTGGGCGGAGAGAAACTCAGCGATAAGCTTAACTAATTCGGAGGAAGGGTTATGAGTCAGTATTATAAGATGAATATTGCGGGTGTTGAGCGTGAGCTTGAGATGTTTCCCGTAAACGAGAATCTTGATATAGCAGCATTCATTCTTTTCGGAGATATTGAAATCACAGAAAAGGCTTCCGAGGCACTTCTCAAAGTTTGTCCCGAGCATGATGTTGTAATTACAGCAGAGGCAAAGTCTATTCCTCTTGCTTACGAGATCGCTCGTCAGGGTTGTAAAAACTACGTGATTGCAAGAAAGGGCATCAAGGTTTATATGCGAGAGCCCCTGAGCGTTCCCGTAAAATCCATAACCACAGCCAATGACCAGATGCTTCATCTGGGTGAGGCTGAGGTAAAGGCCATCAAAGGCAAGCGTGTGCTTATTGTGGATGATGTTATCTCCACCGGCGCAAGCCTTGAAGCTCTTGAGACTCTGGTAAATGCAGCTGGGGGCAATATTGTGGGCAAAGCCTGCGTGCTTGCTGAGGGCGACGCAGCTCAGAGAGAAGATATCATCTATCTTGAAAAGCTTCCTCTGTTTTTTAAGTGATAAATTAAGGAATGATTTTTTATGAAACGGTTGTTGGCGCTGACAGGCTTTACTTGCTTTTCGGTACTGACAGCCGCTTTTTATCTTGGGGTGAACACAGCGGCGGTTTTAGCCCTTGTGAGCCTTTCTTTGTATATACTGTCGCTATGTATCAGAAAAATCCGCAGGATAAAGACATATTCTATATGTTTTCTGACAGCTTTTCTCTCCTGTGTGCTGTTTCTCGGATATACATTTGTCTTCGTAGGTCCCGTTGTTAAAAACTTTGACAATGTTTCTGATACCGTGGAAGCAACTCAGCTCAAGGAAGTATATTATTCGGGTGGTTATTATCGCTATGAGCTGAAGGTAAGCCGCATAGGGGAGCAGAAAGTAAATACAAAGATGTCACTTTCCTGCAAGCAACCGCTTTACACAGAGCCTTTTGACAGAATAACAATCAAGGACTGTGAGCTTCACAAAGTACAGAACACATCTATGATTTCAAAAGGAATATATCTGAGTGCCTATTTCTATGAGGAGCCGGATTTTGAGTCGCATACTCCTGAGAACAAACCCTTGATGTATCATATCATGAAGCTTAATAATACATTGAGGCGAGGACTATATTCGGAGCTTTCTCTGGAATCTGCCAACTTTTCCTCAGCTCTTCTTCTTGGCGATAAATATGCAATTGACAAGGAAACCTCCGAGCTTTTGAGAGTCAATGGGCTTTCACACATTGCGGTTGTTTCGGGTCTCCATCTGTCCATTGTTTCGTCCCTTGTGTTTATGTGGCTTGGAAAAGTTATCAGGAACAGATACATAACCGGTACTCTCACCATTGTATCTATTATATTTTTTGCCGCACTTACGGGCTTTGGTTTCTCGGTAATCAGAGCGGCGGTGCTTCAGATAATCTATGTGGTGGGAAGAATGCTTTTGCGTCGGCACGATTCTCTTAATTCTCTGGGACTTGCCGCATTGCTTGTGATTCTGATTAACCCTTACTGTGTTGGGGATCTTGGAATTCAGCTTTCCTTCCTTGCTACTCTCGGTATCGTGCTTCTTTCACAAAGAATCTATGATTTGATATCTCTGAAGGCGGAGAAGCCCTGTTCAAAATTTAAGAGAATTATTGTGTTTACAATAAATGCAGTTCTAAGTGTTATGATACCTTCCGCCTGCGCAACACTTTTCACACTTCCTGTGGCGATACTGAGTTTTGGCGGTTTCTCGGGTGTTACCTTGATTTCAAACGCACTTCTTGTGCCGGTACTTTCCTTTGTTCTGATTTTTATACTCCTTTGCAGTTTGTTTCATTATGTAACTTTTCTGCCTTTCATTGCAGATACCTTTGCATTTCTGGTTGAGCTTTACTACAAAATCCTGATTCTTGTTTGCAAGACTCTTGAGAAACTCCCCTTTTCCTATATCCGTACTACTGAGGTGTATTTCTACATCTGGCTTGCATTTACATTGATACTTGTGTCTCTGGCAATTCTCATCAGAACAAGAAAAGGATATATTGCAGCGGCGTTACTGTCTTTGATTATACTGCTGTGCGGCGCTGCAGCCTACAAGACAGCAAGAAAAAATGTTGTGACCTTGAATGTTCCGTATACGGGAGATGGTGTTTGTGTGATTGCCTCAAACAATGACTCACACGCAGTTCTTTCCATGGGAGGAAGCAGATACCGCACATATCTTCTTGAGAACTGTGTTGAAAGAAAAAATCCCGATAATAATGATGTGCTTATAAATGTGGGTGGAAAGGACTCTGAATTTTTTCTCGGCAGTATGATATCAATGTTTGACTACGGACAAGTTTTGCTGTATGATAATATAAGCGAGGATGCTTCAGATGATTTCTCTGATTACAAAGGGGAAGTTACAACATTCAGCGGTGATTTTACGGTGGATCTTTGGGAAAAAGCCGTGGTCACTCTCAGAAGCTGTAAGGATACATACTACGAGTATGTTGTTATAGGGGAAACAGAAATTCTTATTCTTACGGATAAGCTTGATGTTCATAAGATTTCCGAGGAACACAGAGCTCCGGATATGCTTATCACCAGAGAAATTCCTGAAAGCTTCACACTTCTTCGCTGTGAGACTCTCATTATTCCCGGGGATGATTACAAAGCCTATGCAGGAGCAGAGGCTATGTCTTCCATAACTGACAGAATAATTACAGGTAAGGATATTACCATAGATATTGATTCATAAACAGTCGAGGTGACTTATGGCAAAGTTTGATGAAAAAGAATTCAAAAAGCATATTTCATCAAAAAAATTCAATAATACATACATAATCTACGGTGATGAAAAGTACCTTGTGAAATTCTACACCAAAGAACTTACGAAAAAACTTGTGGGGGATGAGCCTCCGGAGTTTTCGTTTCATGAGTTTGGTGCAGTCCTTGATCCCAATCAGTTGATGGCAGCTGTTGGAGCGGTGCCCTTTATGACGGAGTATACCTGTGTTCTGGTGAATGATCTGATCGTTTCGAAGCTCACAAAGGATGAGTTTGAATCCATTCTGACGGTTATTGATTCGGTGCCCGATTCAACTGTGCTTATATTCTCCTATCCCACAAGAGATCCTTTGGAGAAAAATAATGAGGAGAAGGAAGATGACAAGAAGGCCAAGAAACCCACATTCAGGGCTCTCATAAAGGCAGTTGAAAAGAAGGGCGCAGTGGCTGAAATTAACCAGCGTTCTGCTACATCACTTGAACATCAGATTTCCGCATGGGCAGATAAACTGGGAAAGAAAATTTCTCTGCCGGTAGCTTCACGTATAATTTTCTATGCAGGTACTGACCTTTCAACGCTTCACTCTGAACTCAATAAGCTTTGCGCTTTTGCAGGAGAAGAGGATGAAATCACCAATGAAATGGTGGAGAAAACTGTCATCAAGAAGCTGGAAGCAAGGGTCTATGACCTTGTTGACAATGTAATCTACGGAAATATGGAAAAGGCTTATTCAGGCCTTCACCAGCTATTTGCCCTTAAAGAGGACCCCAGAGATATTCTCAGAGTGCTTTCATACAGCTATGTGGATCTTTATCGTGCAAGGGTCACCCTTGAGTCAGGTCAGGTTATGAAGGAAACGGCAGAATACTTCAAGTACGAGAGCAGAGCATGGGTGCTCACAAAAGCGGTGAAGAAGGCGGATCGTCTCTCAACAAATGCATTGAGAGAGAGCCTCAGTCTTCTGGCTGACCTTAACGAAAAATTCAACAGCACCACTCTTAATGAACACGCATCCCTCGAAAAACTCATAGCCAATTTGTTTATTATTGCGAAGAGGGAGCTTGATTATGCTTAAACTGAAAGAAGCGGTAATAGTTGAAGGAAAATATGACAAGCAAAGGCTCAGTCAGTTTATTGATGCTCCTATTATCACTACATCAGGCTTCAGAGTTTTCAGTGACAAGGAGAAACAGACCCTTATCCGCACACTTTCGAAGGAAAGAGGTCTTGTGGTTATGACAGACAGTGACTCCGCAGGGGCTCTCATCAGGAATTTTCTAAAGGGGATTACTGATGCGAATACCGTGAGACACTGTTATATTCCTCAGGTAGAAGGCAAGGAAAAGAGAAAGACATCTCCGTCGAAGGAAGGTTTTCTGGGAGTCGAGGGACTTTCCGAGGAAATCCTCAGAGATGCTCTTATCCGATGTGGAATCACTCCCGTAAATGAGGAGGAGGCCCCCAAATACATTTTTACAAAAACAGATCTGTTTGATCTGGGGCTTTGCGGAAGAGAAAATTCAAAGGCTCTCAGGGAAAAACTTCTGAAAAGTATGGATTTCCCACCGTATCTTTCTTCCAACGCTCTTCTGGAGATTATAAATATAATGTTTACTCCTAAGGAATTACTTGACAAACTTGCAAAGCTGTAATATAATTATTTTGTTAAAAACAGTAACGATTACTGATTTTATAAACTTAAAAAATTGAGGTGCTAATTATGGATCTTAAAGGAACAAAAACAGAAGCTAATCTGCAGGCTGCATTTGCAGGCGAATCTCAGGCAAGAAACAAGTACACTTACTTTGCTTCCAAGGCTCGCAAGGAAGGCTACGTTCAGATTGCTCAGATCTTCGAGGAGACAGCAGCAAATGAGAAGGAGCATGCAAAGCTCTGGTTTAAGCTTTTAGACGGAATCGGTACAACTGCTCAGAACCTTACAGCAGCTGCTGAGGGCGAGAACTACGAGTGGACAGATATGTACGCTACTTTTGCCAAAGAGGCAAGAGAAGAGGGCTTCATCGAGATTGCAGAGCAGTTTGAAGGTGTTGCAAAGATCGAGAAGGCTCACGAGGAGCGTTACAGAAAGCTTCTTGAGAACGTAACCAAGGGTGAAGTGTTCAAGAAGGGCAGCATTGTAATCTGGGAGTGCTCCAACTGCGGTCACATTGTTGTTGGTACAGAGGCACCCGAGGTTTGCCCCGTTTGCTTCCATCCTCAGGCATATTTCAAAATTAAGGCTGAGAATTATTGATCTCTTTGATTTTATCGAGGCATCTGCAATTTGCAGGTGCCTTTTCATTTGGCATAAAAAAAGCAGACGAATTTATCGTCTGCTTTAATTTTATTCTTCGATTTTAAGGAGTTCCACCGTTGCGGTGTCAACTCTTCTGTCGGTGACGCTGTCTACCGTGATCTTTATTCCTCTGTGCACAAAGCTGTTTCCGCTTTCGGGAACTGCACCGAGTATGTCAGAGATAAATCCACCCACAGTTACGCTGTCCTCGTCTTCGTCCTCGATTTTTACATCAAGAAGCTTAAACAGTTCCGGAAGTTCCATGTCTCCGGAAACTCTCCAGACACCATCGGATATTTTCTGTCTGTCGGACTGGATCTCTTCATCTTCGTCCCAGATTTCTCCTACGATCTCCTCAAGAAGGTCTTCCATAGTGACGATTCCTTCGGTTCCGCCGTATTCATCAGTTACTATTGCAATGTGAAGTCTGCTCTTCTTAAGTTCAGTGAGAACAGAAGAAAGTTTCTGTGTGCGGAATATAAAGAGGGGAGGGGTAATAAGTTTTTTAAGTGAGGGATTCTTTCCTTCAGAGAGGGCGTCGAGATAATCCCAAGTGTGAAGGATTCCCACAATGTTATCAATGTTGTCCTTGTAAACGGGAATTCTTGAGAAACGATGCTTGCGTATGAGCTTGAGGATGCTCTTCTGGTCATCGTTCATATCAATTGCCACGATGTCTACTCTGGGAGTGAGTACCTCCATTACAGTGGTTTCGTCAAAATCCAGAACAGACTGAACCATTTCGCTTTCCTGACGCTCCAGGACACCCTGTTCCTCGATGCTTTCAACAATGTATTTCAGCTCATCTTCGGTAACTGTGTTGTTGTCACCTTTGATTCGAAATGCCATAAGAGCCAGTTTCTTGATACCGATAAACATATAGATGAAGGGTGTGAGTATTAGTATCATAATCTTCAGGGGCAAAGAGATTGCCAGTGCGATTTTGTCACTTTTTTCCTTGCCGAAGCACTTAGGAATGACCTCGCCGAAGGTAAGCACCAGAAGTGTTGTGCCTCCGGTTGCGATTGCGGCACCGTAGTTTCCGAAAAGATTGATGCAAAGTACCGTCGCAAGGGCAGAACAGCCTAGGTTAACTACGTTGTTGAGAATTAGAATAGCAGTCAGCGCTTTGTCAAAGTTTTCTGCAATGTCAAGTGCCCGTCGGGCTCGTTTGTTTCCTTCATCCGCCCATTTCTTGAGTCTGATGGTGCTTGCGCAGGAATATGCTGTTTCTGTGCAAGAACAGAAAGCGGATACCGCTACTAACCCCAGTATGATTAAAGCAGTTACTAAATTGGAGTCCATTTATATACCTCTTTTTGGTGTTTTAATATAACTTAATTAAAATACCACAAAAGCAAGATGTAATACTTCGATAAAAGAATTATAATAAAAACTTGAAGAATTTACTATGTAGTGGTATAATATATAGGATTATATACATTATATTGTGCATTTCGGGAAAACTGTACCGAGGTGCATAATTATG
>JAZSME010000069.1:0-4919 GCA_045535715.1 Ruminococcus sp.
TGAGAAACATTAAAGAGAATCTTTTCTGGGCGCTGATTTATAATTCAATTTGTATTCCTTTGGCAGCGGGTGCCCTGTATATCCCATTAGGTATCAGCCTCTCCCCTATGCTTGGAACCATTACAATGAGTCTGAGTTCAATTTGTGTTATATCAAATGCTCTGAGACTAAAAGGAATTAAACGTAATTTCACACCTGAAAAAACAGAAAACATCAATAAACCTATCAGAAAGGAGATAAAAATGAAAACCGTAAAAATCGAAGGAATGATGTGTCCTCACTGCGAAGCCAGAGTAAAGACCATTCTCTCTGAGCTGGATTCAAATGTAATCGTTGATCACAAAGCAGGTACAGCTGTAATTTCTGAAGAGGCAGACAATGCCAAAATCAAGAACATAGTTGAAGCAGCCGGCTACAAGGTAACATCAATCGACTAAACAAAAAAGGAGACACAAAAGTGTCTCCTCTTTTTTTATTCTGTATCAACAGGATTTGTAAGAACTTCCTTAAATGAAGTTGCAAGACCGGCAAGTGACTGGATTTCCGAAGGAATGATAATCTTAGTTGCTTTGCCGTCTGCTGCTTTTGTGAAAGCCTCAAGGCTCTTAAGTGCAATAACCTTTTCATTAGGATTAGCCTCATTGAGCATTCTGAGTGCATCTGCATAAGCTTTCTGAACAGTCATAATAGCTTCAGCTTCACCTTCAGCTTCACGGATCTTTGTTTCTTTAACAGCATCAGCCTTAAGAATCGCAGATTCCTTGAGACCTTCAGCAACAAGAATCTGGCTTCTCTTCTCACCTTCAGCATCAAGAATTCTCGCACGACGCTCACGTTCAGCCTTCATCTGCTTTTCCATGGCATCCTGAATCTCTCTGGGAGGAAGAATGTTCTTGAGCTCAACTCGGATAACTCTGATACCCCATGCATCAGTTGCTTCGTCAAGGATAACGCGGATTTTGTCATTGATTGTATCACGTGATGTGAGAGTGCTGTCAAGCTCGAGTTCACCGATGATGTTTCTCAGAGTTGTAGCTGTAAGATTTTCGATAGCATCAAGAGGACGCTCAACACCGTAAGTATAAAGCTTAGGATCGGTGATTTCGAAATAAACAACTGTATCGATCTGCATTGTTACGTTATCTCTTGTGATAACAGGCTGAGGAGGGAAATCCACAACCTTTTCCTTTAAGGATACTTTCTTTGCTATTCTGTCAATGAACGGAGCCTTGAAATGCAAGCCTGTTTCCCATGTTGCATAATATGCACCCAGTCTTTCAACAACAAATGCATGAGCCTGAGGAACGATTTTGATATTTGCAACGATAACGAGAAGAACTAAAATTGCAAGTACAATGAATACTGCCAGCATAATTTAAACCTCTTTTCTTATTTATTATTAGATGAAACCATCAGTTTTACACCTTTAATTTCATCAATAACCACAATTTCACCTACCGGGATGTGAATATCCTCCGATGAACGTGCTGTCCACTTTTTTCCGTCGATTTCCACCATACCGGTTGCGTTTATATTATCGATTTCCTGAGTTACAACACCCAGCTTTCCGATAAAACGGTCCGAGTTAGTTCTGGTCTTATTAACATCTTTAAGTTTTTTCATCAATGGTCTTGTAATAATCAGTGCAATGGCGGAAGCAACTATAAACACAACTACCTGAAGCACAATACTTTCATAAAGAAAAGTAGCTGCACAAATAAGAGCCACAAGTGCACCGGCTACAAACCAAATTGAAACAAGCTGTGCTGTTGCTATTTCCAAAGCGGCAAGCAGAACAGCTATTAAAAGCCATACATAAATCATATTATTCACCTCTTTTGACTTTCACTTGTATTTTAACATAACAGATAACTTTGGTCAATAAAAAAGCACTACACATTTTGTTAAATGTATGTTATAATAATATTAAATCTAAAGGATGGTGATAATTATGGCATTTGATGCTTTTGATGAAGGAATTGCTTTAGGCGGTGTCCGCAGTAAAACTGAAGTCAGAATATTGATTTGTTATTTATTTACTTCCATCGGCCTCCCTATGTCCAAAGAAACAGTAATTGACGCTCTTCTTGAAAAGGGACTTACCAATTATTTTGAAGCAAGCTCCTGCTTTGATGATCTCATTACCAGAGAAAACATCAGACCTCTCTCAGATAACCCCAAGCTTTTTGAGGCAACTGAAAACGGAAATATTGTTTCCCGAGAGCTTGAAGATAATCTCCCCCTTACAGTCAGAGAACGAGCCTATGAATGTGCACTCAATCTTCTTGAAAAAGAAAGAATAGAGAAAGAGAATAAAGTTAGCATAACAAAACTTCAAAATGGTTATAATATTTCCTGCACAATCGGAGGCGGAGATATAGACCTTATGAATATTTCTATGTATCTTGCTGACAGTGACCAAGCAAAAACCGTTAAGAAGAATTTCTATAAAGACCCTCAATTGTTTTATAAAGTAATGCTAGCTGTGATGACAAGAAATAAGTCTCTGATAAAAGATGCACTAAAAGAGCTGGAAAGTGTTACTTGATTTCAAAGCAAATATTCAATAACTATCATCATTGACACTCCGGGAAGACCCAAAGAGGTACCGATAAATATACTCATCGGTGACAACGGCAAATAAACCCCTGTTAGTTTTGATGAAAAATTTATCGTTATAAGTGACAGAAATCCCAGAAGCATAGTGAAAAAAGCCCTTTTAAAGGGCTTTTTCTTTTTACAAATAAAGTTTATTACCGTATAAATCAATAATACTGTCAAGCCGAGAATAAGAAGTTGGTAAGTCTTCAAAATAACACTTCCTAAAAACAAAATGGACTGCGGATAAAGATCCACAGTCCATAATATGTTTTTGGGGATTCAGTTATTACTTAATAAAGAAGCTTGCAACGTTGATAGCAAGAATCATTACGAAGAAACCGATAGCAAAGAACTTTGTCCAACGAGCAAGGAATGCGTCAATTGAACGAGCCTTGTTCTTTGAGAAGAAAGAATCTGCACCGCCGCTTACAACGCCAACGCCCTTTGAGTTACCTTCCTGAAGAATAACTACGATAATGAGAGCAATAGCTGCAATTAAAGCAAGTGAGCCCAGAAGATAAAATAACCAGTTGAGTGCCATTGATAAACATCCTTTCGTAAATAAAGCCCAAAAAGGCAAAAAATTCGTGTACTAGAGTATTTTAACACATAGAAACACATAATGCAAGTGTTTTTTTGTATTTTCGAAAATCAGATAATGGTCAATTGTTCTGCTGTGTCATCTGCTGCCGGCAAAGCTCCCAAAGCAGGCAGAGTTCTCGTGCGATATCTGGAGGGTTTTGAGAAAGTACCCTCCTTATATTCGGAGATGCTCATAAGTCTCTGCCCCTTCTTAAGTTTCATAACTGCAACACCCTGAGTAGTTCTGGATGTCTTGAGATTTATGGTGCCTGTATGAAGCAGAAGCATTCTTCCTGAAGATGCGGTAAGCAGAAGCTCTTCATCGTTCTGAATATCAAGAACTCCAACAAGAGGTGACTTGTCAGAATAAGCATTTGTAAGTCGTTTTCTGTTGGTCTTTGTCTCATAAGAATCAAGAGGAATTTTTGCTACTTTTCCATTTTCAAAGGCAAATACAACCATACCCTCGTAATTCTTGGTGATGATCATTCCGACAGTCTGCTCTCCTTCATCCATTGAAAGCTTCGCAGGAACATAATCTCCGAGAACACTTGCTTTGGTGTCAGCAAAATCAGAAACCTTTGATTTGTAAACCTGTGATTTATCGGTAAAGAAGAGAATATCGGTGTTGTTTGTTGTCTCAAGAGCTGTGATAATCGAATCACCTTCCTTGAGTTTCTGTTCTCCGCTCATACGCAGAGATAGCGGTGTGATTTTCTTAAAATATCCTTCTTTTGTAAAGAAAAGATTAACGGGATAATCAGGAACTTCTTCCTCCACCTCTTCAAAAGCTTCATCGTCAATGTAGAGAATCTTGGATTTTCTTTCTTCACCATACTTATCGGCAACTTCCTTAAGTTCCTTAACAATGATTGTCTTTATTCTCGACTTACTTGCAAGAATTGCCTCGAGTTCCTTAATAGAAGCCTCAAGATCATCGATATCCTCTGTCCTTTTAAGAATATATTCGCGGTTGAGATGTCTGAGTTTGATCTCAGCAACATATTCCGCCTGAACTTCATCGATACCAAAACCTATCATAAGGTTTGGAACAACTTCTTTTTCCTGCTCTGTTTCTCTGACAATACGTACCGCCTTGTCAATATCGAGCAGTATCTCTCTCAGACCATAGAGAAGATGGAGTTTTTCTTTCTTTTTATTAAGCTCATGATATGTTCTTCTGCGAACACATTCTATTCTGAAAGCAATCCACTCTTCAAGCAAAGCTTTAACGCCAAGCACCATAGGAGTTCCGCCAATGAGGATGTTGAAGTTACAAGAGAAGGAATCCTCAAGAGGAGTAAGACGGTAAAGCTTCTTCATAAGAGCATCCGGATCAGTTCCACGCTTGAGATCTATGGTGATTCTAAGTCCCTGAAGACCGGTTTCGTCTCTAACATCTGCAATTTCTTTGATTTTGCCTGCTTTTACAAGCTCTATAATTTTCTCTATAATTGCTTCAATAGTCGTAGACGGTGCAATTGATGAAATATCGATACAGTTGTTAGCTTTATCGTAAGTGTATTCGCTTCGTACTTTAATACTTCCTCTTCCTGTTTCATAAATGTCATGAAGAGCTTTTTCGTTGTAGATTATCTGACCACCGCCTGAGAAGTCAGGCGCAGGAAGTGTAGAATAAATATCGTGACTGTCATCTCGGATAAGAGCTGCAGTTGTCTCACAGATTTCTCTGAGATTAAAGGAGCAAACCGAGGATGCCATACCTACCGCAATAC
>JAZSME010000055.1:0-3627 GCA_045535715.1 Ruminococcus sp.
CATAAATCGCTTGTATGTCAAATGATGTATCGCCTTGCGGCGATATGATGTTTTCCACTTCGCTCAAAATGATGTTGCTCCCGTTGGTCGCAATGATGCGATGTTTGCCTTAAAATGTGGCGAAGCCACGCATCATTAGGCGAAGCCGTCATCATAGGGCAACGCCCTGCATCATTTGCCGAAGGCAAACATCATTCAAAAAACGCACCTTTGTCGGTAGACAAAAGTGCGTTTTTTGTTGGTGCGCTGCAAGGGACTCGAACCCCTGACCTACTGGTTCGTAGCCAGTCACTCTATCCAGCTGAGCTAGCAGCGCATATCGTATTTTTTACGACCTAGATATTTTAACACATCTTTTGCGAAAATGCAAGCACAAATGTGATTATTTATAGTTTTTTTCGAAGACTTTTATTGTTGAAAATACCGAAGCATCCTTACCTTTATCGCTTTACTGCTTTTTCGGTGTTATGATTTTATGCAATTCATTTTTTATTTGACTACAAAGTTTATATTTGTTATAATGAAAAAGTTAAGGGGCAGGTTGGCTGTTTCCTTGTTATTTCCCCTGAGATTAGGATGATTCACATGAAA
The DNA here is from genome assembly GCA_045535715.1 of Ruminococcus sp. Lineage (GTDB taxonomy): Bacteria > Bacillota > Clostridia > Oscillospirales > Acutalibacteraceae > Ruminococcoides. The sequence goes on from JAZSME010000055.1 coordinate 592, forward strand.
ATTATAGATTTTCATACCCACATTTACCCCGAAAAGATTGCCGAGCGGGCAACCGTTGCCATCGGCAACTTCTATAACCTCCAGATGGAGCGTGTGGGCTCTCTTGAGACTCTCCTTGAGAGTATGGAAAAAACTCACATCGACAGATGTGTTGTCCACTCCGTTGCCACAAGCGCTCAGCAGGTTGAGCGTATCAATGACTTCATAAAGGCTGAGGTGGATGCCCACCCCGAGAAGCTTTCGGGCTTCGGCACCATGCATCAGGACTATGAGAATAAGATTGAGGAAGCCAAGCGTATTATGGAATTGGGGCTCAAGGGCATCAAGCTTCACCCCGACACCCAGATGTTCAATGTAGATGACGAGAGAATGTTCGAGCTCTACGATTTTATGCAGGGTAGGCTTCCTTTGCTCCTTCACTGCGGTGACTATCGCTATGATTTCTCTCACCCAAGAAGGGTCAAGAATATCTGCGAAAAGTTCCCGGACCTTATGGTTATCGGCGCTCATTTCGGCGGCTGGTCCGTTTGGGAGGAGGCATACGAGTACCTAAGGGACACCAACTGTATGCTGGATACCTCCAGCTCCTCGGCGCTCACAGGCCCCGAGCTCTTCGAAAAGCTCATAAAGTCCTACGGCGCAGACAGACTCCTCTTCGGTACCGACTTCCCTATGTGGGATGCGCAGGAGGAGCTCAAAAGATTTATGAATGTCCGCATTACGGAAGAGGAAAGAGAAAAAATCCTCTACAAGAATGCTGAAAAAATACTTAATTTATAAGGGTGATTATTATGAAAAGATTTCTGTCCATAAGTTTACTGATTGCTGTTGTTTTCTGTATTTTTGCGATGACAGCCTGCGCAAATAAGCCTTCTGAGGCTGAGCCTCAGAACGCACAGAGCGGTCCCGTTGCCACTCATCCCGAGGGCTTTGAGCCTTATGTAAAGGGTAACTCAGAGATCATTGGTCTGTGGAGAGAAGAGACAGCTTACGAGGGCTATCACATGGAGTGGCAGTTCTTCGGGGTTGAGAGCGGTAAAGCTCAGTTACATTACGTCAAGGTTTTTGATGACGGCATGTCAGTTCGTGACGTTGGCTACTTTAACTTCGATGAGGAAGCAGCTACCGTTGAGTTTTATTTCGCTTCAAAGCATGAAACCGAAACCACAACCTACACAGTTTCCATTGATAAAGAGACAATGACCCTTACTCCTGCACAGGGCGAGGCAATCACACTCAAGAGAATAAAATAAATAATCATAGGCACTTCCTTTTCGGAGGTGCCTTTTTGTATCCTTTTGAATTGACAGCGGAAGTATAGGTTGATATAATCTGTTTATCCCCATAGATTTCAGTTTCACGAGGAGCGGAACTTATGAATAATTACATAAAAAAGATTTCTAAGAAGCTTTTATCCCTTATTATCGTGGGAATAACCGCAGTCGGAATGCTTCCTCTGAGCCTTAGTGTTCAGGCTGTTTCTTTGGCTGAGCAGACATCTCCTGAGACTTTGTCGGAGACTTCCTCTGAGCTCACCATACTCGACAGCGGAAAGTGCGGAGATGCCCTTTACTGGGAGCTTGACTCCGAGGGCCTTCTGAGGATCTTCGGCGAAGGGGCTATGTATGACTACAACAAATACTACCAGCCCTCTCCTTGGTACAAGTACAGAGATGAGCCTTTTATCAGCGAGGACGGAGAGTATTTCCTCGACGCTGACGGCAAAACCTACTTGCCCACCGCGGACTATTACGAGAAGAATCCCCAGAACTACAAGGTGAGCAGTATCCTTATTGAGGACGGCGTCACCTACATCGGAGACTGGGCTTTTTACAGAGTTTGCGTAAAGGAGATCACCGTTCCCGAGACAGTAGAAGCAACAGGCATTTTCTGTTTCAGATATTCCCCTGTGCTTGAGGTGCTGAATCTTCCTGATTCTCTGAAGGTTCTGGATGACTTTGCTGTTTCAAGAAACTATCATCTCAGGGAGCTAAACCTTGGAAATTCCCTTGAGACAGCGGGTACGGCGGCTTTTAACAATAATCCCTCTCTTAAGGAAATCCTTCTTCCCGAAACCTGCACCACCATCAACAAACAGTTGAGTCCCACCTATGCAGGGATTGATTACAGCAAGACGGGACTTATGGAAAACTGCTCTTCTCTCAGAAAGGTAAGCTTCGGAAACGTTACCGAAATTCCTCAGAGAACCTGCCTTGGTGCGAAAATCGAGGAAGCCATTATCCCTGCTTCAGTAAAGAGTATCGGTGAATATGCTTTTTATAATTGCAGCGAGCTTAAATCCGTCACCTTTGAGGAGGGCTCTCTTTGCAAGACCATCGATAACACCGCCTTTTTAGGATGCTCCTCCCTTGAAAGCGTTACGGGAGGCACCTCCCTTGAAGAGCTGGGCTCCTACACTTCTGTGAAAACCCTCAAAGAGTTTGAGTTCAGCCCCTCGAACAAAACTCTGTGTGCCAGACAATTCCTTGATACATCCCTTAAGTCTGTCACGGTCAGCGACAATATTTCTGTTATTCCCGTTGCCTGCTTCAACAGTATGGTAAGTCTCGAGGAGATTTATTTCCCCGGTACCCTTACTGATATTTTGGGAAGCTCCTTTAATTACTGCTATGCTCTCAGGGACATTTATTTTGACGGAACGCTCTCTCAATGGCTCTCGGTAAACAAGGCAGACGGATGGAACTATAAGGTGAATTCCGAATGTATGCTCCATCTTGCAGACGGCAAAAGCGTTTCTCTTTGGTATAATCCCACTGTGTACACAGTTACTTTCAAGGATTTTGACGGTGCAGTAATTGCCGAGCAGAGGATCGTTAAGGGCGAGAGCGCCACTCCTCCCGAGAATCCCGAGAGAAAGGGCTACACCTTCAAGGGCTGGGACAAGGATTTTATGAGTGTCAACGAAGACATTGTTGTCACCGCCACATACGTAAAGAACGCAGTTACAGCTCCCACAGGCACTCTCAGAATTGATGCAGGCGGCACAGGCTTTAAGATTTCCGTAAACGGAGGGGC
>JAZSME010000011.1:0-3697 GCA_045535715.1 Ruminococcus sp.
CAACGGTCTTACCGATATGCCCGGTATCAAGGTAGAGGAAGTTGACGAAAACGGCTTCTACACATACGTAATCCCCGCAGATATTACCCACGTTCTTGTAAACAACGGCGTTTATCTCGAAGATGATCTATCTCTCGAAAGACAGACAGTTGACCTGGTAGTTTACGCAGGTGAGGAAACCTGGATCACAGTTAACGAGAACTATGATTATCAGGGCGAGAACGAGACATATTACTACAAGGCTACCGCTTCCAGAAGTACAGAGACTGTTACAATGCACGCAACAGTTCCCGCAGATTGGGAAAAGGCTTGTCTCTACTACTGGAACAGTAACGCCAGTGCAACAGGCGTTGAGTGGCCCGGTCTTGAGATGACAAGGGCAGAGGATGGCTCCTATTACATTGAGGACATCCCCTCTGATGTTACAAATGTTATCATCAACGACGGCGATTCAAAGCAGACCTACGATTACCTCATTACTCCCGGTCTTGAGACATGGATCACAGTTCAGGATCTGGATGCAGATGAAGCAGTATTTGCAACTGTTCCCAACGGTTGGGGAGATGTATACTTCTACTTCTTCAACGATGGCGGTACAGTAGGCACCGAGTGGCCCGGTACAAAGGCTATCAATGCTTACGGCAATACATACTTTACTTCCGTTCCCTTCGGAGCAACAAAGTATATCGTAAACAATAACAATAGCTACCAGACTCAGAATCTTCTCCTGATTCCCGGCAAGACCACTCAGGTGAGCGCTAACCACTACAACGCACTTCCCACAGCAAATTCAACACTTGAAATCAAAGTGCCCGATTCTTGGGAGACAGCTAACATTTACGCATGGAACGCAGGTACCAACGCAAAGAATGCAGAGTGGCCCGGCGATCCCTTAACAACAAAGAATGATGATGGTAAATATGAGGTAACCCTTTCCAAGGATTACAATATGTTCATCATCAACAACGGTACAGTTCAGACAAGCGACATTTCTCTGTTCTACATGGGCGATGAGAATATTGTTACTGTGTATGAGGACGGCGGCTACACAGTAGCTTCCCCCAACAGCATGGAAACCAAGTTCACTGCTACCATTGCATACGGTGAAGACGCTGAGGCAGAAGGCTTCACCTTTACTCCCACAAAGATCATGGATTCTATCTATGATATCTGGATGGCTATCGTAGTTCACGAGACAGATATCAATACAAGTGCCAAGCCCACAGCGCTGGGTAATCCAATCAACATCGGCAAGGAAGTTCAGATGTATAAGAAGATCTCTGTGCTTCCTGCAAACGTAGTTTACTACGAGGATGACTTTGCAGGCATCAAGTACAACTACGCTTCCGGTAACGTAATCACTCACTATTCTGACGGTTCAGGCGGACTCAAGCAGAGCGTTGACCAGAGCCAGCAGTATGGTCAGGACAGCGTATATCAGGGTTCCGAAAACGATGAGATCACCGGCGGATCCATGACAGACGTTTACATCAACAACGCAGATGATTTTGCATCCTTCGAGTTTACAGGTACAGGCTTTGAGATTATCGGTCATACTCACGCAGTAGGCAGCGGTACTCTCCTTGTAACTGTTTATGATGAGGACAACAACAGAGTCAAGAGAATTCCCGTAATCACAGAGTTCGATAACGGTGCAGACGGCGGTACAGAATCCATCGTATCCGTTCCTCTTATCCGAATCGACGGACTCGCCTTCGGAAAATACACAGTTAAGCTTTCCGGTGTTCCTGTTTACGATTTCTCTAACTGGACAGACAAGACTCAGTCTCCTCCCATAAAGACATCTTACCTCTGTATTGACGGTATCCGTATATATCAGCCCCTTAAGGAAACAAAGCCCGACAGCGAGTACGGACTCATTTCTTCAGGCGCAAATTATACACTTGAGTATGGTAACTCAAGATATGTGACAAACCTCACAGATGGTGAATACACTACCGGAAACACCTGGGACGCAGGTCCTTGGGTTGGATTCAACAACAGCCAGAACGTTGACTCAAATGGTCAGGGCGTTGTGACAATGGATCTCGGCAGAGTATACACAATCGACGATATCAGAGCAAATGTATGTTCCACCTTCGAGAATGTGGGCATCGGTAACCCCACATACATTGAGGTTTACTACGCAATTAACAAGAACGACCAGTTCCAGTTTGCAGGTAACCTTGATGTTACATCTGATGCAGGTGTTATCCACTGGTGTGACCTTATGTTTGCAAATGGTCTCGAGAATATCGAGGCAAGATACATCAAGATCAAATTCGGTCCCGCATGCAACTACCACACATGGGTAATGGTTGACGAGATCGAGGTTTACGGCTATGAGAAGGGCGGCGACGTCAACGGCTCTAACGATGCATATCTTGAGACAGAGGACGGCGCAGTATTCGAAGAGATCAGAAACCTCATTTCCGACAGAAAGGCTTTCGCTATCAAGTATGATGATACAGAGGGCCTCACAGTATCAGGCGGTACAAGCACATGGATCGAAAACCGTAACGATACACTTCCCTCAAATGTATATACAAAGTGGTCAAATAACATTGTAAACAGCGTTAACGATTACCTCCTTGCAGGTCCCAACAACGAAGTTTACGTTATGGAATCCACCGAGAGCGATAAGTCTGCTCTTGTATTCTACGTAGGCGAGGAAAACAGCGACGTACGTAACTTCCAGATTGCTATGAAGGCAATGGACTACGGCGCATACACAAGCACAGGCCAGACAGGTCTCCTTAATGCCAAGGTTCAGTACGGTGTACAGAACGAGGACGGCACATACGCATGGAAGAATCTGACAACTCTCGTTTCTTCTGCGGAGCAGTACTTCACCATTCCTTATGAGGAGTGTCCCTACGATGAGGCTAATGACAGATATCAGATCATCCTCAGAATTGCAGACACAGATCCCACAGGTATGGCTTCCTTCACAAGTATCAAGTACAAGGGTCTTGAACTCCTTGAACTCAATACAACAGAAATTCCCGACGTTATCTATAACGATGAGCTCGAGAACACCCTCGTAGACAGCAACGGTAACACCCTCGATACCTCCAAGTTCGTAAGCTTTATAGAGATCGCTGATCAGATGAAGTCAAATGCAGTTATTATGTTCGCAAGCTCAGGAAGTGATAGCGGAGAGACTATCGTTGGCACAGACACAAGTGCAATGGGTGCTCTCTACGATACCTTCACACCTTACAGCGACAGAAACTTTGCTCTCACAGAGAACAGCAGACTCTATCTTGTAACAGACTCCGAGGATACACCTCCTGCAGAGGATGTTCTTGAGACAGCAAAGCTGGTTCAGAGACAGTTTGCAGCAGAGGGCTACGATCTCGAGATCGTATGGGGTCTTGAGCAGTTCGTCGAGAAGGGCGATATTGCAGCTCTTGTTGATGAGGATAAGTATTTTGTAGGTATGGAAGGCACCGATGAGGCATATCAGCTTCACGTAGGCGACTGGGCAGCATCTGTTCTTTGCAAGAACTCCGATGCTATGCTCTACGGCCTCAATACCCTCCTCAAACACTTTATCTATGCAGATAATAATGCAATTAAGGGCTTTATGATCGAGGATGCTCCCGATACGGCGGAGCGTACAGTTCACCTTGATATGGGAAGAAAGTACCTCACAAAGGAATTCATTCAGAACTATATCGCTGAGATGTCCTGG
>JAZSME010000085.1:0-19260 GCA_045535715.1 Ruminococcus sp.
AACAACATAAAAAAGGAGGGGATGTAGTCTGCTGTCCAGAGATCGTTCTGAAGAACAAGGCAGTATCCTATGGTTTTTGTGTTGCTTGAATCGGTAACTTTTGCCGCGGAAATAAAGTACACTTTATCGGGGGCACTGTTAAAAGTTACCTTCTCCACAAAGTCGCCCTCCCGAAGCTTCTGCATGTAGGAGGAAGGCAGGGTGGTTGGTATCTTTGCAGTGATATTTTCTCCCGAAAAAACAATATTACCCTCGGTATCACAAACGACCACCAAGGCTCTCATGGCCTCTCCCATAGTGGTGAGAGAAGAGGTGAACATAGGATTGTTATGGAGATTGTTTTGTTCAAAATCGTCACCGCAGGACTCTGAAATGTACGCTGAAACATCGTTTGCACGCTCCAGCATAGTCTCTTCCCTTTCCTTTTTCACAAAGCCTGCAACGGGAAAGCAAAGAAAAATTACTGCCACGATGACGCAGATAATGGTAATGATACTGCTTCTGAAAAGGAACCGTTTGAAGACGGAGCTTTTCAGAAATGTTCTGACTGAATTATTCATAGGTTGCGAATTTATATCCTCTTGCCCATACGGTGCAGAGCTCCCACTTGTCCGACACTCCGTCGATCTTCTCGCGGATGCGCTTTATGTGTACGTCGATGGTACGACTTTCGCCGCAGTAGTCAAATCCCCAGACTTCGTCGAGAAGCTGGTCTCTCGAGTACATCTTATTGGGGTTGCTTGCGAGGAAATAGAGAAGCTCAAGCTCTTTCGGAGGAGTATTTATCAGCTCACCCTTGACCCTAAGCTCGTAGTTTTCAAGGTTGATGTCCAGATTGTGAAGGTGAACCTCCTGTGCTTCTTTGACTTCGGGAGGCGTTGTGCGGCGCAGAACGGCACGAACTCTGGCAATGACCTCCTTTGCCTCGAAGGGCTTTGTTATGTAGTCATCAGCTCCGAGCTCCAGTCCCAGAACCTTATCAAAGGTTTCGCCCTTTGCGGTGAGCATAATCAAAGGACAGGAAGAGGTTTTGCGGATTTCTCTGCATACCTGCCAGCCGTCAAGGGCAGGAAGCATTATGTCAAGGAGAACCAGATGGGGCTTTTCTGATTCAAAAAGAGCGAGGGCTTTTTTGCCGTCGTAGGCGCAAACTGTTTCAAAACCTTCTTTTTCAAGATAGAGCTTCAGCAGGTTGCAGATGTTTTCGTCGTCATCTACAATAAGAACTTTATATGTAATCATAATGACCTCCTTGTGTCAGTTTCAAGTATAATATTCATTTAATACACAATTATACAGGAAAAACGGGGTGAAGTAGTGAATAATCTTGAAACATATCTGAATATTTTCGAAATTTTCTGTGAAATTATTGTGGACAGGAGGGAATAGTCCATAAAAAAAACCGCCGCAAATTATGCGGCGGAATGAAAACTTAATTTTTCTAGCCGCTAAAATCAATAGGGCTGAGCAATACACCTGCGGAATGTGCTGAGAAGATACTCAACATCTTCATCAGAAAGTGTTGTATTAAGGGGCAGGGTAAGCTGATTTTTGAACATATTGTAGGCGTTAGGATAGTCCTTGATGTCGTATCCCAGTTCCTTGTACGCAGTAAGCAGAGGCAGGGGCTTGAAGTGAACGTTGCAGATTACGCCGTTCTGAGCCATTCTCTTGAAGAAAGCGTTACGATACTCTTCATCCTTGCCTGTGAATCGAACAAAATACAGATGTCCGCTTGAGCGGTGATCCTCAGATGCGTGATCAAGCACCTCTACGGGCAGATCGGCGAAAGCTTCGTTGTATTTCTTGATGAGCTGGTGGCGACGGTTGAGGATGTCATCGTATCTTGAAAGCTGTGCAAGACCCAGGGCTGCAAGAATGTCGGGCATATTGCACTTGTACTGAGTTTTCACTACATCATATTCCCAGGATGTACCCTTGTTTTTGGCGTAGGTGTCCTTGGTCTGTCCGTGGAGTGAAAAGAGCATATACTGGCGGTAAAGCTCGTCGTTATTGATGCCTTCTGCGTTCTTCCAGGTAACGGCTCCGCCTTCGCCTGTGGTCAGATTCTTTACGGCGTGGAAGCTGAAGTTTGTGAAATCCGCTACCTCACCGCACATCTTTCCGTTTCTCTGAGCGCCGAGGGCGTGGGCACCGTCACACATAACGATGATCCTGCCGTATTTCTCCTGCATTTCACTTGAGGGTCTGAAGAGATGTTTTTTCCTCTCAACGATGTCATATATCCTGTCATAGTCACACATAACACCTGCAAGGTCAACGGGAATAATAACCTTTGTTCTTTCGTTGATGGCGGCCTCTACCTTATCGTAGTCCATCTCGAAGCTGTTTTCGGCACAGTCGATGATAACGGGCTTTGCGCCGATGTGACAGACAATTGAAGCGGTGGCGGTGTAGGTATATGCGGGAACGATAACCTCGTCTCCGGGGCCGATGCCGAGAATTCTCAGGGTCATCTCTGCGCAGGCTGTCTGAGAGGAGAGGCAAACCGCTTTTTCTGTGTGACAGAATTCTGCTATCTGATTTTCAAAAAGCTTTGTTTTGGGTCCTGTGGTTATCCAACCTGACTTGAGCACGGAAACAACAGAGTCGATCTCTACATCCGTAATGTCAGGGGGGGAAAAGGGAATGTTTCTCATATCCTGTATCTCCTGATTTCCGAAAAATTTATAATACACGGATTCTATCATAGAATTATACTACAAATATTTTTCAAAGTAAAGGCATTTTTTATGAGTCAGCGGTTTTTCTCCGGGAAATTTCAAGGTATTTATTTCTGGTGGCAAGACCGCCGCGCAGGTGTCTCTCCTGTTTATTGAGGAGGAGTACCTCTCTGACCTCTGACCACAGAGACGGATTGAGCCTTCTCAGACGTTGGCTGACGTCCTTGTGAACGGTGCTTTTGCTTATCCCGAATTTCTTGGCCGCAAGCCGTACCGTTGCCTTGCTCTCAAGTATGTATTCGCCGAGTCTGACTGCTCTTTCTTCAACAATTCCTTTCAAAAAAATCCCTCCCTTATGGGTTTTGTTAGAGTATATGAGGGAGGGGACAAAAATAACACAAAAGGGGAATTGACAGCTGTTTTTCTGCTATATTGTCTATGTTGTAAATTCGTTTAATTTTCGGTTTACAGAGACGTTCTTTTGTGCTATCATATGATTGGGTATATTTATCTATATATAATGTTTAATAATACAATTATTCGAGCGAATTATTCATAACTTAAAATCAAAGCGATTACTTGGAGAGATTGCCATGACACAAAGAGTTCATGAAAACAAAAAACAAAAAAAGAAGAGGATTTATCCGGTGGTAAAGAGAGTAATTGACCTGCTCCTTTCCCTGGTTCTTTTACCTGTCTGTCTTGTACCTATGCTCCTGATAGCCCTGATTATTTCACTTACAAGCAAGGGCTCTCCGCTGTTTTTCCAGAAGAGAGTGGGCAAGAACGGAAAGCTTTTCAAAATATGTAAATTCCGTACTATGTACAATGACACCGAAAAGGATGTGCCTACACATCTGCTTGAGAATCCCGAGAAGCGTCTGACTCCCGTGGGAAAGTTCCTCAGAAAGGCAAGTCTGGATGAACTGCCCCAGCTTTTCAATATCTTTTTGGGACAGATGTCCTTTATCGGGCCGAGACCTGCTCTTTGGAATCAGGACGACCTTGTGGAGCTTCGTGAAAGAAACGGGGCAAACAGCGTGACACCGGGACTGTCGGGCTGGGCTCAGGTAAACGGACGTGATGAGCTCAGCATTGAGGAGAAGGCGGCGCTGGACGGAGAATACGCAGAAAAGCAGAGCTTCCTCTTTGACACCAAATGCTTCTTCCTGACCTTCTGGTCGGTAATTTCCCACAAGGGCATAAAGGAAGGTTCCGTCACAAGATTCGAGGGAACTCCCAAGATTTGTATGGTAACAACCATCTCCAAGGCGTTCAACTGGTTTGTTTCCGACTCGGCAAAGAACTTTGCAGATAAAGGCTTTGAGGTTACCGTAATGTGCGGTGAAATGGACGAGGACTTCAAAGCAAAGCATGAGCCTTTTGCAAAGGTTAGACCTCTCTCTGTGAAAAGAGGGATTTCTCTCGGCTCAATGCTTAAGAGCATCAGAGAAATCAGGAAAGTTTTCAAAGAAGAGAATTTTGATATTATCCAGTACGCTACCCCCAACGCCGCACTCTGCTGTACTCTGGCAGGAGGCTTCAAGAAAATCCCCGTGAGAGTTTACGGACAGTGGGGTCTCAGATACGTGGGCTTTAAGGGAATCAAGAGGTTTATTTTCAAAACTATTGAAAAAATAACCTGCAAGGGTGCCACACACATCGTTTCAACCAGCCCCAAGAATATGGAGATTGCAATTTCCGAGAAACTCGCAAAGCGAGACAAGATTACCGTTATCGGCAAGGGTGGTACCATCGGAGTTGATTTCGGCATCTATGACATCGGAAAAAAGGACGAGTGGAGACAAAGTGTCAGAAAAGAGTTCGGCATCTCTGAAAAGGAGTTTGTTTTCAGCTACATAGGAAGACTCAATAGAGACAAGGGAGTGACAGAGCTTATCTCTGCCTTCAGAGAACTTGTGAAAAGCGAGAGTAACGTCCGCCTTTTCCTCATCGGAATGGAGGATGGCACCAACCCTGTTTCGGAGGAGATTCTAGATTGGGCAAAGGCTTCGGAGAAGGTTATCCTCACAGGTTCGGTTGCCCCCTCTCGTGTAGCACAGCTTATGTCCGCCACCGATATACTTGTTCATCCCACGTACCGTGAAGGCTTTTCTATGGTGCTTCAAGAGGCAATGGCAATGGCACTTCCTATTATCACAACGGACGTGCCCGGTCCCAGCGAGGTTATTGTAAACGGGGAGTCGGGAATCCTCATCCCCTCTCACAGCGACAAGGCGATTCTTGATGAGATGAAGAGTCTCATGAAGGATGATGATCGCAGAGAGAGTTACAGCAAAAATGCGAGAGCAAGGGTAGAGAAGTACTTCGCAAGACCTGTGATGCTTTCAAATATCTACAACTACTACTGCAAGCTTCTGGGTGTCAGAGACAAGCAGATAAAGTTTATGTACCTTACCTCCGACCCTGAGGCGGCAACTCACGCTCAGGCGGCGGGAGTTGACAGAATCTTCCTTGATCTGGAAATTCTCGGCAAGGAAGAGCGTCAGGGACATTTGGATACGGTTGTGTCCCACTCAAGTCTTGATGATATCAAGCGTGTGAGAGCTGTTGTCAACAAGGCACAGCTTCTTGTCAGATGTAACCCTGTTCATCCCGGCATCAAAAAGGAGATAGACAGGATCATAAATGACGGAGCAGACCTTGTGATGCTTCCCTTCTTCAAAACCGCAGACGAAGTAAAGGTTTTCCTTGATGCGGTGGGCAGAAGAGTAAAGACAGTTCTTCTTTTTGAAACAAAGGAGAGCGTTGAGAATGTGGACGAAATTCTGTCTCTTGAGGGAATCGATGAGGTTTACATAGGTCTTAATGACCTTCACTTAAGCTACGGACTCACATTTATGTTTGAGCTCCTTACAAACGGCACAGTTGAAATGCTCTGTGAAAAGTTTAAGCGCAGAGGTCTTCCCTTCGGATTCGGCGGTATTGCAAAGATTGGCGAGGGTATGGTCAAGAGCGATGTTATTATCGGCGAGCACAAGCGTCTCGGCTCCACCGCCGCCATCCTCTCAAGAACCTTCCGAAACGAGGTTGGCAACAGCCGTCCCATCAAGGATATGCGTACCGAGATTCTGCTTCTGAGAAAGAGAGAGGCAGAGGTCGAGGAATGGACCGAGGAGCAGTTTGAGGAAAACAGAAAGACAGTTGCTGAAAAAATCGGCGAAGTAACTGAGACGATCAGAAAAAAGAAAATGGCTGCGGCGAAGTAAACCTCTTTATGATTTGAGAGTTACCGCAGTAAATGAGTACATAGGAGTCAGTATGGACCGGAAATTACCCAGAGTTCTTGTCCCCGACATTCACCCTTGGCAGGAGAAGAGCTCCATCAGAACTTTGCCGGAGTTTTTCTCAGGCTGGGACAAGGATAAGATAGCACATATATACACAAAGGCAGGGCTTCCCGACACTCCGGTGTGCGAGAGATTTCTGCGCATCAATGAGAACGCGGTGATAAAAAGCGTTCTGAAACGAGGAGTGAAGACTACCTCCAGAGTGTACAACACAAAGGAGCTCTCCAAAGAAGAGACCCTTGAACTCAATAAGGAAAAGAGTCGATACAACGGCAGACACGGTGTTTTCCTGTCGTTTATGAGGGATATTGTCTGGCTTTTTGGTAAATGGAAGACAAAGGAGCTTCTGGAGTTTACAGAGGAATTTGACCCCGAGATTCTGTTTGTGACCATCTATCCCGTTGTGTATACCGCAAGAATTCAGCGCTATCTCATAAAGAAAACAAAAAAACCGGTTGTGTGCTTTATTGCGGACGACAACTATTCCTACAAGAACTGCGGACTCAATCCGTTGGCATATATTCACAGATTCTGGCTCAGGTGCAATGTGAAAAAGCTTATAAAAAGCTGTGATGAGCTTTTTGTTATGACTCCCATGCAGAAAGAGGAGTACAAGAAAATTTTCGGAATCGACAGTAAGATACTCACCAGAGCCATCGATATGTCGGAAACTCAGGAGAACGAAACAAAGCTCAACCGGCCGCTGAGAATGGTGTATACGGGAAAACTTTACATTGGAAGAGACAAGACCATCGGCGCGGTGGCAAAGGCCGTCAGCGAGATAAACAAGGATAAAGAGAGGATAAGATTTGAAGTTTACTCTGGAGATACTCCGAAAGGTGAACTTCAGAGACTTCTTTCAGAGGGCGGAAATCATTTCTGCGGAAGTGTGTCACCCTCAAGGGTGGAGGAGATACAGAAAGAGTCAGACATAACTCTTTTTGCTGAAGCTCTCAGCGGAAAGTTCAAGTATGCCGCAAGGCTCAGTTTCTCCACGAAACTTACAGATTATTTCAAAAGCGGTGCCTGCGTTTTCGGTATCGGAAGACGCGACATCGCACCCATAGATTACCTCATCAAAGAGGACGCAGCAGTGGTTGCTACTACCTGCGAAGAGATTGAGGAGAAACTACGGCTTCTCTGTGAAAATCCCGAAAAGGTGGTTGAATACAGGAGAAAGGCCTTTGACTGCGGAAAGAGAAATCATAACAGAGAGAATATAACAGTTCTCTTGCACTCAACACTCAGAGACGTGGCGGATTCATCGAGATAACAGGAGAAAGGAGGGAATGTAATGAAGGTGCTTCAAATCAACTCGGTTTATGCAAAGGGAAGCACAGGCCGCATTGTGAAGGATTGTGAAGATTTATTTTCTACCCTCGGCATAGAGACCTATGTCATCACAGGTGAAGATAAGTTTTCCTCGGAAAGAATCTTCGTTACAAATACTCCTCTGACTCAGAAATTCAATATACTTCTGACCCGACTCTTCGGAAGGCACGGCTTTTACAACCGTTTCTCCACAAAGCGGGCAATGAAGTTTATCGATAAGGTTTCTCCCGATATTGTGCACCTTCATAATATTCATGGCCACTATATCAACATCGATATACTTTTTAAGCATCTCAGAAAAAGGAATATCCCCGTTGTCTGGACTCTTCATGACAGCTGGGCTTTTACGGGGCATTGCTCTCATTTTGATTATGCAGGTTGTGACAGATGGAAACACAGCTGCGGAAATTGTCCTCTGAGAAGGAGTTATCCCGACTCCTGGTTCTTTGACCGATCAAAGAGGAATTTAAAGGATAAGAGGAGACTCTTCACGAGCCTTGAGAAGATGCACGTGGTTACTCCGTCAAACTGGCTAGGATCTCTTGCAAAAGAGTCCTTTCTCAATAAATATCCCATCACCACCGTTCACAACGGAATTGATACAAAAGCATTTGCTCCTGTGGAGACGAATCTCAGGGAACGATTGGGGCTTCAGGATAAGTTTTTGCTGCTGGGTATTGTGAGCAGCTTAAGCGGCACCAAGGGCGGACAGTATTTTCTGGAGCTTTCAAAGATGCTCAAAGAGGATGAGCACATAGTCCTCTTGTCTCTTGAGGACACCTCTGTATCCCTTCCGAAGAATATTACCGCTCTGCCTCGCACAAACAGCGTAAAGGAGCTCAGCGAGGTCTATTCCATGGCGGATGTGTTTATCAATCCCACTTTGCAGGACACCTTCTCGATGATAAACGTCGAGGCTCTTGCCTGCGCGGTTCCCGTAGTCACCTTCAGAACGGGCGGGTGTGCAGAGTCCCTTACGGAGAAGTGCGGCATCGTTGTGCAAAAGGGTGACGCAAAAGCCCTTTATGAGGGCGTCGAGCAGGTAAGACAGGGCAGGATAAAGAAAGAAGACTGTCGAAATCGGGGTCTTGAATTTGACCATAAAATAAAATTTAGCGAATACATTGATATTTACAAGGACTTAATAAAATAGTTCGTTTTTAGGAGATATTATGGGGGTTTGGCTTTTTATGCTGTTGGGCGTAATAGGAATCAGATTTCTGATTCCCGATGCCCTCGGTGAGAAAAAGAAAAATCTAATATTTTTGGTGCTGAGCTTTGCCATTGTAGTCTTTGTTGTGGGCAGCCGAAGTGCATTTCTTACGCGAAGTCTGGACCTTCACAACTATTACACGTGGTACGGAAGAGCTCTTAATATGCCCCTTGATGCTATGATAGAGCGATCGAAATTCGAGACAGGATATCTGGTGCTCAACAAAATTCTGGCGACAATAGTTCCCTGGAATTACTTCATTGTTTATTTTGAGGCGGCATTCACCACAGCCATTGTGTTCTGGTACATCTATCGCAACTGCGACAGTGTCTTTCTGGGCGTGATAATATATATCTGTCTGGGACCCTGGCAGTTTTTTCTTACGGGATTTCGTCAGGCGATTGCTATCTGTATGTGCATTGTCGCCTTGGAAATGATGAAGAAAAAGACGCTTCTCTGGGATATATTGGTGGTGTTTATCGTTATGCTGGCATCCACCATCCACACAACGGCGTTGATTTTTTTTGGTGCATTTATTCTGAGGAAGCTCAAGTTCAACAAAAAACTGGTTCTCGCCTCAATTCTTATGACCCTTGTTATGCTCATTTTCCTTGATGATATTGTTACCTTCGGAAACGATATTCTGGAAAGAGACTATGCAGTAGCTTATCAGGGAAGTGCCATTGCGGGAATTGTTCCCATCATGGTGTTTATCGGCACCTTTATTCTATGGTACCTGATCTGGAGCTGGAACAATGAATTCATCAAAGAGCACGAGTTTGAACTTATGATGCTTCTTGTCGGGCTTTGTCTTTACACTCTGCGTTATACAATTACCATTATGGAGAGAACAAGCTACTACTACACATTTGTTCTGATGGTAGTGCTTTCAAACGGAATAACGCGACAAAAGACGAAAATTGTGCGAAACATTGCGATGATAATCTGTGTTGTGCTTTGTGTGGTTCTGTTTGCTTACAGAGCTACAAGCCAGCTGGGTGTATATCATTTTTATTGGGAATATTTGGAAAGGTATGTCTATTTATGAGAATAGCTTTTGTTTCCTGTTATCTTAATCATCATCAGCTTGCCCTTTGCGAGGAACTTCGAAAGAGATGTGACGATTTCTGCTTTGTTGCAACATCACGTATCTCCGAGTCAAGGCTAAGTCTGGGCTATGAGGATATGAATGAAAAATATGACTTTGTGGTCAGAGCGTATGAAAAAGGCTTCACAAAGGAAAAACTCAAGGAGATCCTTCTGGAAAGTGATGCCGTTATTTTCGGTGCCTGCCCTGACAAATATATAGATTTTCGTCTCAAGAGAGACAAGCTCTCCTTTATTTTCTCAGAGCGATTCCTTAAAAAAGGTCTATGGAGGAGATTCGTTCCCTCGGTGAAGAAGAAGATTTACGAGCGAGTGGTCAAGCACAACGAAAGACCGGTGTATGTTCTTTGCGCCAGCGCTTTTCTTCCTCTTGACCTGAAGCTCTGCTCCTTTGATACCTCAAAGTGTCTTAAGTGGGGCTATTTCCCCGAGGTAAGCGAAAGAGCGGGTTATCCCGAGAGAAAAAATCCGGTTCTCAGGATTCTCTGGACCGGAAGGCTGATTGAACTGAAGAAAGCTCAGGATGCCATAAATGCGGTAAACTACCTGAGAAAGAACAACATAGACTTTAAATTTGATATTATAGGCGAGGGTGACTGTGAGGATAAGCTCAGAGCTCTCGTAAAGCGTCTTGATCTGGAGGACAAGGTGAACTTCCTCGGCTCAATGTCGCCCGAGAAGGTCAGGGAGAATATGGCATCGGCGGATATACTCCTGATGACAAGCAACTTCCGCGAAGGCTGGGGCGCAGTTGTAAACGAGGCAATGAGCGAGGGCTGTGCGGTGCTTGCGAGCAGCGCAGTGGGCTCAGTTCCTTATCTCATCAGCGATAAGGAAAATGGTCTTATTTATAAATACGGAAGTCTTAAGGATATGAAAAGCAAGCTTCTTTGCCTTGCAAAAGATAAGTCGCAGAGAGAAGCTTTGGGCAGAAAAGCCTTTGAGACCATTCGCAAGGAATACTCAGCAGAGACCGCCGCAGAGAGATTGTGTGCCTTTTGCCTCAATGCTGATGAGGAGAAACTGCCAAAGCATGGGCCTATGTCCAGAGCTTCGGTGCTGAAAAACAATTGGTACAAATGACAGAATACCCTGTCAGAAACTAAGGATACGTAAGAGGTATTGCAGATTACAGATGGCTAAGTCACAAAGAAAACTGGGGATGTTTTTATCCTACGGAGGCAACCTGCTGCTTGTAGCAGTTAATATTTTCATGACGCCTTACCTGGTTGGTAAGCTGGGAAATGCAGAGTACGGAGTCTATCAGATGATCGCCGCCTTTGCAGGATATCTTGTGCTTATCAATTTCGGTACGGGAACGGTTATGACCCGCTATGTCTCGGTTTACCTCGGTAAAAAGGACAAAGAGGGCGAGAGAAATTTCATCGCCATGATGTTCATTATTACGGGTGTGCTGATGGCGGCGATTGCTCTTATTGCGTCGGTGATGTACTTTTTCGTGGAGGATATTTATGCCGCCTCTCTTGACCCGTCGCAGATACAAAAAGCCAAGCTGCTGTTTATCGTAGTAGCCGTAAATGTCATTGTGACGGTGTGCTCGCAGGCTTTCAGAGGAATTGTGATGGCCTACGAGAAATTCATCGTCACAAACGGATACAACCTTATCAAGATTGTGCTTAAAGCAGGACTTATTGTGCTTCTGTTCAGCATCAGAGTGGATTCTCTTATCATAGCTTTGGTTGACCTTTTTCTGGAGGTCACAAACCTGATTATCTGTGTCGTGTATTCTCAGTTTGTTCTCAAAGCAACTCCGAAGCTTCAGAAATTTGACAAGGTGCTGTTTACGTCAGCGGCGGTCTTTGCCGTTGCCATGATGCTTCAGTCATTGATAAATCAGGTGAATACCCGAGCGGATGTGACCATTCTGGGAATTATGAAGGGACCTTCGAGTGTTACGACCTACTCCGTTGCCATGCAGCTCTTCCATGTTTTTGACTCAATGTCCACAGCGGCGATTGCAATATTCCTTCCCAAATTTTCAAAGCTGGTTGCTGAGGGTGTAACGGACGGCAAGTCTCTGACAAAGGAAATGGTGGCACCCTCAAGAGTCCAGACGCTGCTTTCGGGAACAATTTTGTTCGGCTTTATAATCTGCGGAAGAGATTTCATCAAAGTATGGGTGGGAGACGGTTATTCCCTCTCCTGGGTAATTGCCCTGATAATCATGATTCCTGCTTTTTTTGTCTATTCAAACTCCATTGTTGAGTCTGTGCTGGATGCTCTTCAGAAGCGTCTCGTGCGCTCTCTGGTGCTTGCAGGTGTGGCTCTTTGCAACATCGGGCTGAGCATAGTGCTGGTGCATTATTTCGGGGAACTGGGAGCCCCTGTGGGTACAGCTGTTGCTACCACCGTCGGTTCTCTGATAATTATGAATATCTATTACGGAAAAGGCATCGGAATAAGAATCGTCTATTTGTTCAAAGAGGTTTTCAAGGGTATTATGCCCAGTCTGATAATTTCATTCCTGCTGACCCTTCCCGTAGCGATTCTCGTCCCCGTATCCCTTTGGGGTCTGCTCTTAAAGGGTGCGACATTTATAGTTATTCTCATTGCCATGCTTCTGATTTTCGGACTCAACAAAGAGGAAAAGAAAGTGGTAATGTCCATTTTTAAGAAGAAATAAATCACATATCACGTTTAGTTTGTTGAAAGGACAGATGATATATGTTTAAAGATAAAACCTTGCTGATAACAGGCGGCACCGGCTCCTTCGGCAATGCTGTGCTCGACCGCTTCCTTGATACGGATATAAAGGAGATACGTATCTTTTCCCGTGATGAGCTGAAGCAGGATAATATGCGTCATAAATATCAGAGCGAGAAGATAAAGTTTTTTATCGGCGACGTCAGGGATATCAACTCCCTCAAAGGGGCTATGTACGGTGTGGATTATGTTTTCCACGCAGCAGCCCTCAAGCAGGTTCCTGCGTGCGAATTCTTCCCTTTGGAGGCAGTGAAGACAAATGTTATCGGTACCGATAACGTTCTGACAGCGGCAATTGACGCCGGAGTAAAGAAGGTTATCTGCCTTTCCACAGATAAGGCCGCCTATCCCGTAAATGCAATGGGTACCTCAAAGGCAATGATGGAGAAGGTGACCATAGCAAAAGCAAGAACAGTAGCGCCTGAGAAAACAACCGTCTGTTGCACACGCTATGGTAACGTAATGTGCTCCCGCGGCTCGGTTATCCCTCTCTTTATTGAACAGATCAAGGCTGGTAAGCCCCTTACCCTTACAGAGCCCAAGATGACCAGATTCATTATGAGCCTTGAGGAGGCGGTAGAGCTGGTGCTCTTCGCTTTTGAAAACGGTAAAAGCGGAGATATTCTGGTGCAGAAGGCTCCTGCCTGCACTATCTCGGTGCTGGCTCAGGCGGTAGCAGAGCTCTTCGGAAAATACGGCTACGAACAGAAGATAATCGGAATCCGCCACGGAGAAAAGATGTATGAGACTCTTCTCACCGCAGAGGAATGCTCAAACGCTGTTGATATGGGAGATTTTTACAGAGTGCCTGCTGACAAGCGAGATCTCAACTACGAGATATACTATGAGCAGGGCGATACAAAGAGAAACAGCATCAGCGAATTCACATCCGAGAACACTGAACTGCTTACTGTGGAAGAGGTAAAGGAAAAGCTCCTTTCACTTTCATACATTCAGCAGGAGCTTGAAGCCTGGAGGACAAAATGAAAATACTTGTAACGGGAGCCAAAGGCTTCCTCGGAAAAAATCTTGTTTCAGAGCTTCAGAATATCAGTGAAGGAAAAGCTGTTTTGGGGGGAATTGAAAAGGGCACAGAGATTCTTACAGCTGATATAGATACTCCTTATGATACGCTGAGAGAATATTGTGCAGAGTGCGATTTTGTGTATCATCTGGCAGGAATAAACCGCCCTGAGAACGAAATTGAGTTTACCGAAGGCAACGTGAATTCTTTACACTCTGTCATAGAGTTCCTTAAGGAATCGGGGAATTTATGTCCCGTTGTCCTGAGCTCCTCGACCCAGGCTGCTCTCGATAACCCTTACGGAAGGAGCAAGCGTCTTGCAGAGGATCTTCTCAGAGCATATTCAGAAGAGACAAATACAGCGTCTTTTATTTTCCGTTTCCCCGGACTTTTCGGCAAGTGGTGCAGACCCAATTATAACAGCGTGGTTGCCACCTTCTGCCATAATGTGGCTTGTGGGCTTCCGCTTCGGATTGATGATCCTGAGAAGGAAATTACACTTCTTTATGTGGATGATGCAGTAAGCCATCTTCTCAGATGCATTACAGGTGATATTGAAAGAAATTGGGACGGCTTTGTGAGAACAAGTCCCACATATCAGATAAGCCTCAAGAGACTTGCAGACATTCTTCAGAGTTTTCACGATACAAGAAAAGCGCTGCAGCTGCCCTACCTCGGGGATGCTTTAACAAAAGCGCTCTACGCCACATATCTTTCCTACCTAAAAACAGATGATTTTTCCTACCCCCTTGTAACCCACGAGGATGCGAGAGGCTCGTTTACCGAGATAATCAGAACTCCCGACAGAGGTCAGTTCTCCGTCAATATCTCAAAGCCCCACATTACCAAGGGCAATCACTGGCACCATACAAAGAATGAAAAATTCTGTGTTGTGTCGGGCACAGGTGTTATCAGATTCAGAAACATCCACAGCGACGAGGTAATAGAGTATTTCGTAAGCGGTGAGAAAATAGAGGTGGTTGATATCCCCACAGGATATACCCACAATATTGAGAATCTGGGGGATACGGATATGGTAACCTTTATGTGGGCAAGCGAAGCTTTTGATCCTCAGCATCCTGATACTTATTTTTTGGAGGTGTGATATGTCAAGAATCAAGCTGATGACTGTGGTGGGCACCCGCCCTGAGATCATAAGACTCTCAGAGGTGATCAAGACCTGCGACAGATATTTCGACCACGTTCTTGTTCACACAGGACAGAATTATGACTACAACCTCAACGAAATCTTCTTTGAGGATCTTTCCCTGAGACAGCCTGATTATTATCTGGGCGCAGTGGGAAATGACTTGGGCGAGACAATAGGAAACATTATCGCAAAGACCTACGCTCTGATGCAGGAGGTAAAGCCTGATGCCCTCCTCATTCTGGGAGATACAAACTCCTGCCTCTGCGCAATTTCCGCAAAGAGACTGAAGATTCCGGTGTTCCACATGGAAGCCGGAAACAGATGCTTTGACGAGAATCTCCCCGAGGAGACCAACAGAAGAATCGTTGACCATATTGCTGACGTGAATATGTGTTACAGCGAGCACGCAAGGAGATATCTCAACGGCGAGGGCGTCTGCGCAAGACGTACCTTTGTGACAGGTTCTCCTATGAAAGAAGTGCTCCTTACCAATATGGAAAAGATTGAGAAGAGTGACGTGCTCCAAAGACTCTCTCTCGAAAAAGGTAAGTATATTCTTCTCTCTGCTCACAGAGAAGAGAATATCGATAACGAAAAGAATTTCTTTGAGCTGATGAATGCCGTCAACACCATGGCAAAGAAATACGATATGCCCGTTATTTACTCAGTTCATCCCAGAAGCAGGAAATATATTGAAAAAAGAGGCTTTGTCTTTGATGAGCGTGTCAGACAGATGCAGCCCTTCTCCTTTTCTGACTACAACAACCTTCAGATAAACTCCTTCTGTGTTGTTTCCGACAGCGGTACTCTTCCTGAGGAAAGCGCAATTCTCAAAAGCTTCCCTGCGGTGTGCATCCGCACCTCCACAGAGAGACCTGAGGCTCTCGATAAGGGCGGATTTATCCTTGCGGGTATCTCTGAGGATGAGGTGGTTTCTGCTGTTGAGATGGCAACAGCTATGTTTGAAAGCAATGTGATTACAGGCGGTGTGCCTGATTATGACGACGGAAATGTGTCTATGAAAGTTGCAAGAATCATCGAGAGCTACACCTCCGTAGTCAATCGTGATGTCTGGAAAAAATACTAACTCAGTGTCGGGGCGATTTGATTGAACAGTACTGAAAAGTTCCTTGTGGATGCACTCTGTGCTTTCGCCACGGGAAATGGAGAAAAACTGAATACAGATGGCGTTGACAGACAGAAGCTCGTAGCGCTTTCTGACAGACACTCGGTAGCAGGAATCGTAAGCTATGTTATTCACAGATTCGGTCTCTTTGAAAATGAAGAGATACGAGAAACCCTGTCAACACGCTACGAAAAGACTCTGTCCGTTATGCTCAGAAGAAGCCTTGCCGCAGAGAACTTAAGCCGAAACTTTTCAAAGCTTAATATTCCTCACATACCTTTTAAAGGAAGCTCGGTTGCAAAATACTACCCTGTTTCAGAGCTTCGTGCATACAGCGACGTGGATATGATTGTGAAGGAGAAGGATGTTGCGACCATCGATTCCTTTATGAAAGAAAAGGGTTTTTCAAGAAGCGTTGCCGATGAGGGTATAGTCACCTGCTACAAGAAAGGTATGGAGTATTACGAGATTCACACAGCGCTGAATATTCCTGACGACGAGGCTATGGTTTTCTCAGCGGTCTGGGAAAATTCAGAGCTTTCAGAGGGATCTGCGTACAGACTGAATGAGAGTTTTCACCTTTGCTATTTGATTTCTCACCTTGAGAAGCATATGCGTGCGGGGGGTGCGGGAATCAAGATGTATCTTGATATAGCTCTGATCCTCAGAAATGCGGAAAATTTAGATTTTTCGTATATAAAGGAAAAGCTCAAAGAAAGCTCTCTCTATCCTTTCTTTGAGACGGTCTTGCGGCTGTGTCAAAGATGGTTTGAAACAGAGATTCCTTTTGATGTAGCGCCCCTTGACGAGGAGATTTACGAAAAGCTTTGCAGCTTTACTCTGTCTCAGGGAGTTTACGGAGACCACACAAAAGAGGGTGTTCTTGAAAGCTCTCTTGCCAGAGTTTCCTCTGAGTCAGGAAAATGCTCAAAGCTGCGTTTTCTCCTGAAAAAGGTCTTTCCCTCAAACTCAGAGCTTTACAGAGTATTTCCGAAATACGAGGGACGTCCCGTTTCTGCAAGGTTTGCACATCTTTTTTCGTTTGTTAATAAGGAAAAGAGAAAGAATATCCGAAACGTGATGAAGGTGGATGTCAAGGCGGCAGACAGCCGTCGGGATTTCCTCTCAAGCATCGGCTGCAAGTAATATATAAAAAAGAAAACTCCGCAGAGAAATCTGCGGAGTGTTTTTTATTCAATGGGTTCCAGAATGATATTACCGGCAAGAGCTGAATTCCTGAAGCGTTTGTCATGGCTTATGTCTCTGATAACCGAGAGGAATTCGGGGATGGGGGGCGTGATGTCCTCGGACTCCACCTCGATCTCAAGGTAGGCTCTGTCCTGCCAGAAGGGGAATATGTCCACTTCATAGGTGAAGCCGTTAAGAGAGAAGCTGTGTCTTGTCTTTGTAAGAGGGAAGGTGTCGGGATTTATAAAGCGGGAGAGCTTTTCAAATTCCTCTTTCGATATCTCCTCTTCCTCTTCAACTCGGGTAAGGTCGGTTATAGTCTTTTTGAAGGTCTTTATGTACCTGACCTCCTGATTGTTTCTGACCTCCCGGATTCTAAGCTTGAGTTTTCGGTTTCCGTTTTCATCAGGGAGCAAAAGGTACATCTGACGCATATCTTCTTTTTTGTAGTCAGGAAGAGTTGAGAGCAGACTCAGGTCGGGAAATCGTATGAGAAATTTATATTCGATTTCAAGGGGTGTGTTCATAATAAAGCCTCTTTGTCAGTTGATTTCGACGGAAACAATTTCCGGGGGATTGTTTACTCTGGGGATGTAGGAGGGAGAGGAGGCAAGCCCTGCGCTGATAATCAGCGTGGTGTTTCCTTCATCGAAAAGCCCCTTGTCATATTCGGGGAACCATCCCTGTTCGGGTGCGATAAGACCGCCTGCGAAGGGCAGGCGAATCATTCCTGCGTGGGTGTGTCCCGAAAGCATCAGGTCGATGGGGTATTTGCTGACACCCCAGATGTAGTACTCGGGATAGTGACACAGAAGCAGGGTGTAGTTTTGCGTGTCGCAAAAATCCATAAGGTATTGATGGTGACCCTCGTCCCAAGAGCGATAATAGGAAAGAGCGCCGATTCTTATGCTTTCGCCGTTTATCTCAATGTCGGTGTAGGCATCATCAAGAAGTATGGCACCGCACTCATCCATAACCTTCATAAAGGTCTCGAGACAAGGACTGTTCAGCTCGTGGTTTCCGATGCACAAATATACCGGAGCGATACGGGTGAGATTTGTGAGAAGGTTTCTGAGGTACTCGGTGGGGTCCTCGTCTTCGATAATATCTCCGGTGAGAACAATAAGGTGGGGATTTTCGGCTTTTACCTTTTCGATAAGCTTTTGGTTGTTCTTTCCGAAGCTCTTTGTGTGAAGATCCGAAATCTGTACCACGCGGATACTGCTGCTGATTTTATCGCTTTCGAGAGAGTATTCTGTGACTCTTAGAGTGAAGTTACTGACATAAAGATCGATAGCAGTCAGCAGGATCAGCACACAAAGTACCCCGAGAAGAATAAAAGCTAAAATCCTCCGTTTGGAGGATTTTGTTTTCTGAGGAGTCTTGCAGGACTCTTGTTTATTATCTTTTTGAGTACATTCTTTCATAATAATTCTGATAGTCGCCCTTGAGGATATTCTCCCACCAGGACTTGTTCTGAAGGTACCATTCTACGGTGAGTCTGATACCCTTATCAAACTCTGTTTCGGGAAGCCAGCCCAGTTCGCGATGAATCTTTGAGGGATCGATAGCGTAGCGCATATCGTGTCCGGGTCTGTCTGTAACGTAGGTGATGAGGTCTTCGCTCTTTCCGAGAATTTTCAGAATGGTCTTTACCACCTCAAGATTTGTTCTCTCATTGTGACCGCCGATGTTGTAGATTTCGCCTTCTCTGCCTTTGCGGATTACAAGGTCGATTGCAGAGCAGTGATCCTCAACATAGAGCCAGTCTCGGACATTTTCGCCCTTGCCGTAAACAGGGAGAGTCTCGTCGGCAAGCGCCCTTGAAATCATAAGGGGAATGAGCTTTTCGGGGAAGTGGTAGGGTCCGTAGTTGTTTGAGCAACGGGTGATGGAGACAGGCAGCTTAAAGGTTCTGGCGTAGGCCATAACAAGAAGGTCAGCGGAAGCCTTTGATGCGCTGTAAGGTGAGGAGGTGTGGATGGGTGTCTCCTCGGTAAAGAACAGATCGGGGCGGTCAAGTGGAAGGTCGCCGTACACCTCGTCGGTAGAAACCTGGTGGTATCTCTCGATACCATACTTTCGGCAAGCATCCATCATGACCTGAGTTCCGAGAATGTTGGTCTGCAAAAAGACCTCGGGATTTTCGATTGATCGGTCAACGTGGCTCTCTGCCGCAAAGTTTACAACTATATCGGGCTTTTCAGCCTCAAAAATCTCATATATACCCGCTCTGTCGCAGATATTTGTCTTATAAAATCTGAACTGAGGATTCTTCATAGCCTCCGCAAGGGTTGACATATTGCCCGCATAGGTAAGGCAATCAACGCAAACGATCCTGTAATCGGGATGCTTATCAAGCATATGATATATAAAATTAGAACCGATAAATCCGGCACCG
>JAZSME010000135.1:0-18143 GCA_045535715.1 Ruminococcus sp.
AATTCCTCTGTGCTCATCCAGAATTCTGCGGAGTAGAAATAAAGCTTCCTGAAGGGATAAGGCACAGAATACAGGAACCGGATAATATGCTCACGTTGTTTCCCTCTGTTAATGGCAGTGACGGCTTCTTTGTTGCTTTGCTGGAAAGGAGCGGTTTATGGGCCCTATAGATATTAAATCTTTAAATCTTCAAGAGCTTACAGCGTTTTTAACAGAGCATGGACATCAGCGTTTTCGCGCGGACCAGATATACTCATGGCTGAATCAGAAGCACGCAACTTCCTTTGAGGAAATGACAAATCTGCCTAAAAAGCTCATTGAGGACCTTTCCTCAATATGTTACATTTCTGTTGCAAATATTGAAAAAAAGCTTGTTTCAAGGTATGATAATACAATAAAATATTTGTTTTCTTTTGATGATGGAGAATGCGTTGAAGCTGTGGTGATGGATTATCATCACGGACATTCTATGTGTATCTCAACTCAGGTGGGCTGTAAGATGGGCTGTACCTTCTGCGCAACAGGGCAGGGGGGCTTTGTCAGAAACCTTACTGCCTCAGAAATCATCAGTCAGATACATACGGCACAGAAGGATCTTTCTATCAGAATTTCATCTGTTGTGCTGATGGGTATGGGAGAGCCTCTTGATAACTACGAGAATGTTATTCGGTTTATACGTCTTGCAAATGACAGCGAGGGTCTTTCACTGGGTGCAAGACATATCACACTCTCAACCTGCGGTATTGTGCCTAAGATCTACGAGCTGGCAGAAGAGGGGATTCCCGTGAATCTATCGGTGTCTCTTCATGCGCCCACAGATGAACTCAGGTCAAAGACTATGCCCGTTAACAGAAAATATCCGATACCGGAGCTTATCAAGGCTTGTAAATATTATGCTGACACCACCGGAAGACGTATCACCTATGAGTACGCACTGATAAATGGTGTCAATGACTCGGATCTTCACGCTCAGTCCCTTGTGAACCTTATAAAGGGTACGTTGTGTCATGTTAACTTAATTCCCGTAAATCCTGTTGAGGGTACAGGGTATAAGCAAAGCAGCGACAAGAGACTCAGAGCCTTTGTAAATATCCTTGAAAAAGGAAGAATAACCGTAACCGTGAGACGCACCCTCGGAAGCGACATCAGCGCTTCCTGCGGTCAGCTCAGGGGTAAATATAAGAAATAAGGCAGGATTTCTGCTTTGATATTATTCAATTCGAAAAGGAGGCGTGCAACTTGGAAGTATTCAGCAAAAGTGATATCGGTTTAGTCAGATCAAGTAATCAGGATGACTGTCGCTTCGGCGTTTTCTCTCCCTGTTGTGCATGGGCTGTTGTTTGTGACGGAATGGGTGGTGCCAACGGAGGTAATGTTGCCTCTGCAGCGGCAGTGGAACTCATCAGTGAACAGATGAACGAGCTCTACGACGAAAAATTATCAAAGGATCAGCTCTCTCAGCTGATGATTGATATTGTTCAGCGGGCCAATGCTCATCTTTTCGACATTTCTCTCTCCGACCCTATGCTTGAGGGAATGGGAACGACCTGCGAACTTGTTCTTATCAAGGACAGAACGGTTCACGTTGTTCACGTTGGAGACAGCAGAACATACGCTATCAGAGGCGGCAAAATCAAGCAGCTTACTGAGGATCACTCTGTTGTTCAGGAGATGGTAAGACGTGGAGAGCTTACACCTGAGGAGGCAATGCAGCATCCTCAGAAGAATATAATCACAAGAGCTCTCGGAATACGTCCCGAAGTTTGCATTGATTACATTGAGGCAAACTTCACTTACGGAGATGTACTCCTTATTTGTACCGATGGACTTACCAACTGTGCAACAACAGGAGATATTGTCAAGATCGTTCACGAAAACCGCGGGGAAGACATGACAAACAAACTTGTAGATAAAGCCAAAGAGGGCGGAGGAACAGATAATATTACAGTCACCGTTATTTACTGAGGAGGCTAAATATGGATAAATATGTTGGTAAAAAGCTTGACGGTAGATATGAGATCCGCGAGCTTATCGGTATAGGCGGAATGGCAAATGTCTATCGCTGCTACGATACAGTAGATGACAGAGAGGTAGCAATAAAGATCCTCAAAGACGAATATCTGAACAACGAAGAATTTATCCGCCGTTTCAAAAATGAATCCAAAGCGATTGCGGTGCTTTCTCACCCCAATATCGTAAAGGTTTACGACGTGAGCTTTGGCGATATGATCCAGTACATAGTAATGGAGTATATCGACGGCATTACTCTCAAGGAATATATCAATCAGCAAGGCATTCTTACCTGGAAAGAAACAGTTCATCTTATTACCCAGATACTTAAGGCGCTGTCTCACGCACACAGCAAGGGTGTTGTTCACCGAGATATAAAGCCTCAGAATATGATGCTTCTTGCTGATGGCACCATCAAGGTAACAGACTTTGGTATCGCCAGATTTTCCAATTCCACCCGAACAATGACAGAGCAGGCAATCGGCTCTGTTCACTATATCGCACCCGAGCAGGCAAAAGGTGATATCACAGACGGTAAAACCGATATTTACTCTCTGGGTGTAATGATGTACGAAATGCTGACGGGAAGACTTCCGTTTGATGGCGACAATGCGGTGTCCGTTGCTCTTATGCATCTTCAGGTCACACCCGACACTCCTCGTTCCATCAATCCTTCTATTCCTGAGGGTATTGAGGAAATCACTGTGAAGGCTATGCAGAAGCAGCCTCTTGACAGATATCAGTCCGCTCAGGATATGCTTGAGGATATTGAAAGATTCAGAATGAATCCCAGCGTTAAATTTGAATACAAGTACTTCAGCGATAAACAGCATACTAAATTTATGAATGCTGTGAATAAGGGCAAAACCACCCGAGCAGAAGAGTTTGCAAACACAGTATACGGTGTTCCTGAGGAGAAGGTTCGTCACAGCATTGCTTTTCCCGTCATTGTTGGAATTATAATTGCTCTTTGTCTCGCAGTTGCAATCTGCATTCCTTACGGAATCATCAGGTCAAACAGAAACAATGAGGTCAATGAAATAATGGTGCCTTCTGTTGTTGGTATGACCGAGGAAGAGGCCAGAACAAAATATAAGTTTGAGTTTGAAGTTTCCACCAGATTTGTGGACGGATACAAGTACGGCGAGATTATCCAGCAGGATCCTCCCGCAGGCTCCAGAACTATCAAGGAGAACGGTAAAATCAGTATCACAGTATGCAGATCTGAGAGTGAGAAAATAATTCCTCCCGTGTACGGACTCACAGAATCAAAAGCAAGTACCGACTTGAGAAACGCAGGATTCACCTATATTTATCCTGTTTATGTTCAGGATAGTTCAGTTGAAGCTGATACTGTTGTAGGCTCTTATCCTGAGGAAGGAAAGACAGTGTCTGTTTCTCAGAAGATCATTCTTTTTGTGGCAAGTAAAAATGCAGACAGCCTTGTGACTATCCCAAATGTTATAGGTCTTACAAAGGAAGAGGCTGACGAAGCACTTACAAAAGCCAATCTAAAAGCTAACTTCGGCGGTCAGGCTATGTACTGTGAATACCCCGAAGGTACGGTTTATCATCAGATTCCCGCAGGCGGAAAAGTTAACAAAGGATCTGAGATCGTACTTTGTCTGAGTCTCGGCCCCTTCCCGCTGAATACGGGACTTTCACTTCCTGCAAATGCCCAGTATCCCATTGAGGTGGTGCAGGTTGTAGGTAATGATGTAAGCGAGCCCAAGTACGCATATTCTTCCGATGACACACAGCTTCTTGATGTGGAAGTAGGCGGAAGAGGAGAGGTGCCTGTTAAGATTTATCTTGACGGAAATTTATATTTTGAGTGCCGTGTGGATCTCAAAGCATCCAAGGTTGTGGATAATTCAGCAAGACAGTATAATTACATCTCCGTTGTTGAGACACAGCCTGTGACAGAGACCGAGCCTGAGCCCGTAGTCACAGAGCCCACAATGCCTTCCGAAACTCAGGATGTGACTATAAATGAGAACTGAAGACAATAACTTTAAAAACGGAATCATCATTAAGCTAACCGGTGGTTTTTACTATGTTGAGGCTGATGATGAGATTTATGAATGTAAAGCCCGAGGTTCATTTCGAAACAAAGAGCAGTCGCCTGTTGTAGGTGACAGAGTCAGAATTGCAGTTATGGAGGACGGCTACCACAGTATAGAGGAGATTTACGAGAGAAATAATTTACTCGTGCGTCCTGCTCTCTCAAATCTTGATCTGCTGATAATCGTTGTTTCTGCTGCTGAGCCTGCTCCCAATACGGTCATAATAGATAAGCTTACAGCAGCGTCTGTAAGCCTTGGTATTACACCGGTTATAGTGTTCTCAAAGACAGATCTTCAGAATGTTGACGAGCTTAGTGATATTTATTCCAAAGCAGGATTCAGAACATTTCTTTATAGCGATGGAGATAAGGATTCCGTCAACCAAATTAAAAGTGAGCTTAGTCATAAGCTTATTGCTTTTATCGGAAACAGCGGTGTGGGCAAATCTACTCTTATCAATAATCTTTATCCCGAGCTCTCTCTTGAGACAGGACAGATCAGTAAGAAGCTGGGCAGAGGAAGACACACTACGCGTACAGTAGAGCTTTTCAAGACTACGGACGGATATATCGCCGATACTCCCGGTTTTTCAACTATTGATCTTGAGCGATACAATCTCTGGGATAAAGAAAAACTGATGCAGTATTTCCCCGAGTTTGAGGATTATCTGGGTCAGTGTATGTTTACTTCTTGTATGCACACCTGTGAAAAAGGCTGTGCAGTTATTGACGCTGTCAGCAGGGGAGATATCCCTGAGTCAAGACACACAAGCTACGTAGAGATGTACAATGAAGTAAAAGACATCAAACCCTGGCAGATAAAAGGATAATTTTTTGAGGTATTTATGATTTACTCAATTGCAGATTTTAAAGTAGAATACACCCCAAAATATAAAAGACTTGCGAAGAGATCTGAGAAGTATCTTTTTGAAGATCAGAGCATTGTGCCTGAGTTTTCTTTTGAAATCACAGAAGAAGAGATAGACGAGCATCTTAAGAATTACGAGGTTGACAGAAGTCTTGCTGAATACGTTCTTGCCGGTGCTAAGTTTTACGAAGAAATCATCTCAAGGGGTGCTTTCTTTCTCCATTCAGCAGCCATGAGCGTTGATGGATACGGATTTGTGTTTACAGGTCCCTGCGGTGCAGGCAAATCAACTCATGCAACTCTCTGGAGAAATTACTTTGGCGATAAGGTCATTTCCGTTAATGACGATAAACCGGTGGTAAGAATTATAGATGGAATCCCGTATATATGCGGAACCCCTTTCTCGGGAAAGTATGATATAAATACAAATGTGAAGGTTCCTCTTTGCGGAATCAGTATTTTGCATCAGACTCCTGAAAATACCATTGAAAGGATCTCGGCTTCGGAATCTATTCCTGTACTTATGGAACAGACTCTGAGACCTAAGTCACCTTTTAAGATGCTGGAGCTTATGACTCTTCTCGATGAAACACTCAGAAAAGTTCCGGTTTACAGCTTCGGATGCAATATAAGCCCCGAAGCGGTAGAGCTTTCATACACGACAATGAAGCCGTCGGAATGAATTAAGATTTATGACCTGTCTGAATGTTCAGGCAGGTTTTTTATTTTATTATCTGACGCTTTGATTTTTGCAGTTCTATTATTTTCTTGTTCTCCTTATGGGAATTTATAATAAAACACTTGCTTTTTTTATTTTGTTATGATATTATATTAAACGTTCGTGGGGGCGTAGCTCAGCTGGGAGAGTGCTTGAATGGCATTCAAGAGGTCGTGGGTTCGATCCCCATCGTCTCCACCACGAAGCAGAAACATCGGATTATTTCCGGTGTTTTTTGTTTATACAAGCAAAAATGGATCGAACCCGTGAGGGTTTTGGCGTTAATAAAATGTGCCGGTGGCACATTTTTAGCCGAAAGCGGTGAAGGCGGGTACCGAATGCAAAGCATTGGGTCGCCGAGCCAGAAGTATTCGGAGAATACGGTCGATCCCCATCGTCTCCACCAGATCAAAAACCGCACTATTTAGCTGAAAAGTGGCTTGGTAGTGCGGTTTTTGTTTTGCTTCGAGATGTTTTTATTGTTTCAAATTGTTTCAAATATTTTCAAAAAAGTGTCGTAAACGCATTTCACGTAATAAAAAAGCGTATCGACCAAATATGTATCGATACGCTTTATTGTTTAAGTTTTTGCAGCCAATACTTTGGATACCTCTACAAGCTCTTTTCTTGTGGCGACTCCAAGCTTCGAATACAGATTTCTGTTGTGAAACTTCAGTGTGTTTTCTGTAATGTGAAGCTCCGCCATAACATCTTTTGTTTTTTTGCCGTCTAAGTAAAGTTTGTATACTTGTCTTTCCGTAGGAGTCAGAGTATAAAGAACAGACTCGAGATACTCTGCTTTTTCTCGTAAAGATTTTTCATCAGAGAGAGTGGGGGAATCGGGGACTGTATTTTCTGAATGGGGCGTTGCGGCTGGTGCGCTTGATGCCTCATTAGAGCTGATTTCCGAATGATGTTTGGTCACAATGGCATTCTGAAGAGTTATATCCTGAATGAGGAGACTGATTCCGAGAAGGAACAATTCACTAGCAAGATATGATACCGAGAGAAATTCAAAGTCAAGGTCAACAAATTGCTCCATAAGCCAGACACAGAGGTTGATAAATACTGCGGTAAGAAGAAGCACTGCCTGTGAGCTGGATTTGATTTTCTTCTTTATCCTTGCATAGAGGATTACAGAAAGCATAGCCGCAAAATGGGCCATAAGATAATAGAGGTAGATGCTGTGCAATGGGCCATATACCTTCTGAAGTACCGTTGCCCCGTCGACCTTTATCAACGAGATTTCCTTATAGTAGATGTCCAGATATCCGGGGCTTGCTGCAATAAGAAAAACAACTGCACTAATCAGCATAATAACTGAAACAGTCCATTTCGGCACAGAAATCTTACATGTTTTAATTATTGTCATCAGCATGGAGACCGGCAAGAATACCGAGCCCAGGTATGCGATGCGATTGGACAGAAGTGCTTCGTTGAGCGTGGAGGATACTGAAATTGAAAGGTATCCGATATTAACAACGGCGACTGCCGAGAAAAGCAGGATAAACCAGGGCTCTCTTTTCTTAATAAGTGTACAGTAGCCCAGGAGCAATAATACCGATAAAATCGATGTGGCAATGTATATGACAGATATAGTTGCGCTCTTGCTGCCTACTCCTGAACACCCGCCGAGAGATAGAAGTGTTAATAAAACGCTTCCGATAATTGATAATTTTTTTATCATAAGCGAGCTCCTTATGCTATAATTTGAGGAGAACCAAAATAAACCTACACTTTTTCCCACCCTTTTAGGCAGGAAAAATCAGATTTCCCACCCCTGATAATCATAATGGGGTGGGGACAAAATCAAAAATCTATTGTATATTTATTATACGATACTGGAAGTAGATGTTGTCCAAGTAGTTTTTTTTATTGCGCTTTTTTAAAGTGCAGTTTCTGAAACATTATACTATAAAACCCTATGCCAGTCAAGAAAAGATGAGTGGTAAGATAAGCCTGTTTTTTCAAAGTCTTTGCTGAAAAACGGAGGGAAGGGATGAAACGTATGGTTTATGTTTTAATTTCTGTTGCGGGGGTTGTTCTTGCATTGATTATCAGTACGGGATGTACTCATCTGCGTGAAAATAATGAGAACTCCCTTTGCGGTGTAAGTTTAATACAAAATCACATGGAATATAATCGATGCTTCAGCTTCTTTTTAAGAGAAGAGAATGGTAAAGTGCTCTTTGATGCACAGGCCCATGTTGATGAGGAGCCTTATTACATAATCCTTGAGAGCTGTGAGGTTGACAGAGAGTGTTTTACTAGGCTTAGTAACCTTGACAAGGAGAGAGGAATCGTCGATAATATATTTAAGCACAGGCACAACCCCTCTTTTGGAACTTTGGCTGATAAAACGGTGGTCACAACAACAGTGTATTTTGCTGATAATACAGACCAATCAGCAAAGACAAGCATGTACGATGAGGAACTTTACCGTTTTTTCTTAAGTCTTGCAATGAAATACAAAGATGAGTCTGTGGCTGTTTCGATGACAAATTAAATAATAAAATAAAGGAGTAATTTTTATGTCAGTATTACAGGAATATAAATGCCCTTGTTGCGGAGGCGCATTGGAATTCAACAGCGGTGTGCAGAAAATGAAGTGTCCCTTCTGCGATACTGAATTCGAGATGGAAACTCTCGAGGCGTATGATAATCAGCTTGAGAATGAGCAGGAAAGCGATATGAGCTGGGATGCAAATGCAGGTCAGGAGTGGGGAGCGGGTGAAGCAGACGGGCTCAAGACTTACGTTTGTAAGTCCTGTGGCGGTGAGATCATCGGTGATGAAACTACTGCGGCTACGTCATGTCCTTATTGTGATAATCCTATTGTACTTATGGGTCAGTTTTCCGGTTCCCTTAAGCCTGACTACGTAATTCCGTTCAAGCAGGATAAAAAAGCTGCGATAGAGGGTCTTAAGAAACACTATGAGGGAAAGATTCTTCTCCCTGCTGTATTCAAGGACGAGAATCATATTGATGATGTACAGGGTGTTTATGTTCCTTTCTGGCTTTTTGATGCCGATGCAGCTGCTTCTATCCGTTACAAAGCAACCAAAGTCAGACGTTGGAGCGATTCCAACTATGACTATACTGAAACAAGCTACTATTCCGTTCGTCGTGGAGGATACATCGGTTTTAATACAGTGCCTGTTGATGGATCCAGCAAAATGCCCGATGAACTTATGGAGTCCGTAGAACCCTATAATTTCTCTGAGGCTGTTCCTTTCCAGACTGCATATCTGGCAGGTTATCTTGCTGATAAGTACGATGTTACCGAAGCAGACAGCGTGGAACGTGCAAATGAGCGTATCAAGAAGAGCACAGAGGAAGAATTCAGAAAAACAGTTACAGGATATAGCACCGTTACAACTGAGAATACATATATCAATCTTCAGAATGCACAGGCTAAGTACGCTCTTTATCCCGTATGGATGCTTAATACAGAGTGGAATGGCAAAAAGTACACCTTTGCTATGAATGGTCAGACCGGTAAAATGGTAGGCGATCTTCCTTGTGATAATAAGAAATATTGGCTTCTGACACTTGCTTTTATTGCAGGTCTTGCGGCAGTATGTTTCGCTCTTTCTTTCCTTATTGAGATTTTCGCAAATCTCATTATCTCCGCTATTATAGCCGTTGGCGGTGGATTTCTTATCACTGGAATTATGAGAAGTCAGCTTAAGAGTGTAGGCTTTAAGAGTAATGCTGCTGACTATGTTCGCCAGGGAAGCTTTAACGTTACCGAAAGAAACGATCTCTTTATGTATAAGAAGGTTGACCGCAGAGAGAAACCTAAGAATAACAACTGATTTTTTTAATATTAAATTAAAAAAGGAGAACAGAAACTATGGGTATTTTTGATAAGCTTAAAAGTAATGTAACCCCTTCAAATACCGGTGCGGTAAGCAACACAGCGGATTCTGTTTGCAGTAAAACAGAAACTTTTACTTTCACGAAGCTTCCTGAGAGTGTTTCTGAACTTCAGGCGCTTCCTGAGGCAACTCTTGATTCACCTTTCAAAACAGCGGCACTTTCCTTGCTTGCACTTTGCGCTTATGGTGCAGACAAGGCAACGGGAATTGAAATGCTTAATTTCCTTAAAGGCCCCAGACCTTTGAGCAATCAGGAAATCTCCTTCCTTGATGACAGATTCCGTGACGGACAGTGGTATGTGCCCTTCTCATATTTCAAGGGTGCAACCCCTGAGAATAATTATACACCCACAGAGCCTTTTACCGTGGAGATTTCAAGTAATCCCAACTCTGCTGTAAACGAGGGTTATATGACTCTCTGGCTCAAGAGCGGCGGAGCTGACAGCCCCAGACAGTTTTCTCTGAGGATGAAGGGCGACGGCAGATGGTTCTTATGGGAACAGTTTATTATGGTTGGCATCAGAGCACCCAAGTCACAGGACCCTTGGGCATAAAACTTAGCATCAATACTCAGCTTGACTGAATATGAAGCTGTCCGTTTTATGATGTAATAATAAATATACCTAATTTAAAAGCCTATGGATCAGAATTACGATTCGTAGGCTTTTGTTATTAAGGCTAAAAAAGGAGATGTACTTCTGAAACTAAATAGGGATGAGGGGGTACTTTTAATTACCGATTTTATAGAAATATAGTCATTGACTTAAGTGTTTGTTATTTTTTAAAAAATTTCATATTTTATATGTATCTTTATTGACACCTTATTTACAAAAGTGATATAATTATTAATAATAATGTGTAATTTTGTTTCATTTTACACAAAAAATAAATGGGAGGTGCATATTATGTTGAAAAAAGCGTTGAGCCTTTTATTGTCGGTTCTTATGGTTTTCAGCGTGCTGACATGCGCTGTTGTACTTAAAAACCCTGTAAAAGCGGCTACAACAAATCAGCTCAACATTGATGCAAGAGCAAACTACCTGTATAACATTACCTGGGTCAGCCAGAAAACTGTTGCAGGTTGGAACGGAAATTATTATTTCTATCAGGGTAGTACATACAGACTGCCCTATGGACAGCCGATCAACTCCGGTTACTATATCGGCTACGGCGTTTCGGTTGACACCTTTATTTCAGGTGCCGCCAATGCCAGCAGTTCGTTCTACACTTATCAGTCAAGTTATGGCAGTACATATTCTACTTACTATGCCACTGACTGTTCTGCTTTTGTTTCTTGGTGTTGGGGTGTAGACAGAAAGACTACATATTCTATTCCTCAGATTTCAACAAATCTGGGTCTTTGTACAGCATCAAACGCTTACAATCTTCAGCTCGGTGACGCACTTAACTCAAATGATGTTGGTCACGTTGTTCTCGTCACAGGTCTTACTTATGACTCCAGCGGTAACCTGACTCAGATTGAGATCACAGAGCAGACACCTCCTCAGCTTAAGAGATCCTATTACACACCCTCAACTCTCGGTTCTAAGTACGGATCTTACTACACAATTCAGAGATATTCAGGCACAGTACCTGCAGCACCCGATGGCTCCACAGGCGATGACGTAAGCTCCGGTGCAACTTCCACCAATTCCAAGTATTATCCCGCTTGTGATTCCAGCTATGAGTCATTCTATCCTGCGATGGAATCCATCGGAGTAACTTGTGACTGGACACTTCATCAGAAGATTGCTGAGTTTAACGGAATCGCAGATTTCGAGGGTACAGCAGAGCAGAATACTACGCTCCTCAACCTGCTCAAATCAGGCAAACTTCTTAATCCTGATTATGTAGAGCCCTCTTATTATCCTGCGTGCAGTTCATCCCAGATTACCTTCTATGGTGCCATGTCTTCAATCGGCGTAGATTGTGATTGGGAATTGCATCAGCGTATTGCTGCCGCAAACGGAATAACTAACTTTTCCGGTACAGCGGAGCAGAATGAACTTCTGCTGTCGCTTCTGAAAGCAGGTAAATTGATTAACCCTGATGGCACTTCTTCGGGCGGAAGTTCTTCTGGAGGAAGCTCCTCCGGCGGATCATCCTCTTCAGGAACGGGCTACGAAAAGGGCTATGACGGAGGAATGTCCGGTACAGGAACGATACTCACAAAAGGTCTTGACCTTTCGTCGTGGCAGGGGGATAATGTAAACTTCTCTGCTATCAAGGCGGCAGGTTATTCATTTGTTATCCTCAGATGCGGTACTACCAATGGTAAAGATACCTATTTTGAGACTTACTATTCTAAAGCTAAAGCAGCGGGTCTTAATGTAGGTGCGTATTACTATGCCTACTGTACTTCTGTTGCAGGAGCAACTGCCGACGTAGAGGACTGTATGGCCTATATTAAAGGAAAGACCTTTGAATATCCCATTTATTTTGACTATGAAGATTCCTCTCAGAGCGGATTGTCTCAGTCAACTGCTATTGCCATTTGTGAAGAGTTTATGGGAACTCTCGAGGAAGCAGGCTATCTTGTTGGTATGTACAGTATGGCCAGCTGGATGGAGCAGAACTGGATTACAACTGCAGGTCTGAGAGATTACTATGAGGGCTGGGTTGCTCACTATGCAGGTGATGGTACCTATGACGCAGGTTACAGCACCTACGGCAGCTATTACAGCACAAAGTACGGTATGTATCAGTGGACCGATAAGCATTACTTCACTTATGGCGGAGTAACATACGGCCCCTATGATGCAGATCTTGCGTATAAGGATTATCCTACTATCGTTAAGACCTACGGCTTCAACGGATACGCAGGAACAATTTCCGGAGGCGACTCAGGCGATTCAGGAGACACAGGAGATAGCGGTGATTCAGGTAATACCGGCAGCGGAGACAGCGGCTCCACAACTGAAAAGACCACCTTTACTCTCAAATTCTATCCCAACGATGGTACAGGCACTATGGCTAATCAGACCATCAACTATGGTACCTTAACAGCAATCAACACAAATCAGTTTACTCGTACTGACTACACCTTCAAAGGCTGGAGAGCATATCGCGAAGCCAGCAAGGAGTGGTTCTGTACTGACGGAACTAACTTTGCCTGGTACGCAAAGAGTGATATCCCCGCAGGATATTATTACTATATCTTTGATGATGGTGAGCATATTGCCACAACCGGTTTGGGAACAGGTGATACTGTCAGAATGTATGCCGTTTGGGGTAAGCACAACTACACTATCAAGTATATTGCAAACGGCGGCTCCGGCACAATGGCGAATTCGACACACATATACGGAGTGCCTTCCGCTATCAGCAAGAACGCCTTTACCAGAAGTGGCTATGAGTTTGCCGGCTGGTACGTATATCGTCCGGATCCCGGAACATATATTTACGGAAACGGAAGTGATACCACAGGTTATGTTCCCGGAAATCAGCCTGAGGGATATAGCCTCACACTTTATAAGGATCAGTACATAGCCTCTACAATTTGTACCGCTAAGTATGATGAAGTTCATTTTATAGCACAATGGATCCCTACTGACACATCGTCAAAAACATATACCGTCGAGTATAACGCAAATGGTGCAGATGGTACAATGGCTTCCACGGAAGTTGTTTATGGAACATCAACCAAGCTCTCTTCAGTTTCATTCACAAAAGAGAACTATGCCTTCACAGGATGGATTGCACATCGTCGTTCTGACGGAAAGTGGCTCTTTAATGACACAGCAGGGGATGGAGTATGGCTTACTTGGGCTGAGTATTCAGCAGATCCCGATTCCTATACATTTAAAACTTATGCCGATAGAGCATCAGTTTCCAAGCAGTCATCAACAGATCGAGATGTTATCACCCTTTATGCAACATGGGATTTCACAGAGTACTTTAATTTCCATTTTGAGCCTAACGGCGGAACAGGTACAATGCCTGACCAAAAGGTTACCTATGGTGTTTCAACTGCTATTTCCAAAAATCAGTTCACCAGAAAAGGATACAACTTTATTGGTTGGTCCTGTTACAGAGAAGCAACAGGTCAGTATCGTTACACGAATGGTTCTACAACAGGTTTCTATGCACAGGGTTCACAGCCTGAAGGCTATGATTACTACATTTATGCTGATGAAACTGTAATTTCCAAGACCGGTCTCGGTTCAGGTGATACTGTCGTTCTTACAGCGGTCTGGGAGGAAAAGGCATATACAGTTACCTTTGTAGATTATAATGGCACAGTGCTTTCAACACAGAAAGTACCTGAGGGTGGTACTGCAGTTGCACCTTCTACTCCTACAAGATCCGGATATACCTTCGTAGGCTGGAGTGCGCCTCTTAAGAATATTACTGCCGATACTGTTATTACAGCTAACTATTCGCAGGGTGTCAGCTCTGAGACCGTTTCCAGCAGCTTTGTATTTGTAAGAGCAGACAAACCCTTGTATAACAATCGTTATCTCATTATGAATGATAAGACAAAGAACATTTTGTCTTACAGCGCACTGAATCCTGATGTAGCAGGTTCATTTGTTTTGAGTCAGAACGGAAATGCCGATGATTGCTTCTATTTCGGTGAAAACAGCGATGGTTCTATCAATGAGAACAATGTTTACATCGATCACAGTAATCGTGATGAGGGTCTGTGGATATTCAAACAGGAACTCAAGGCCAGTTACGGAAATACTGAAATTGCAAATGGCGATGAGCTTTCTTACATCAGCAGCGGCGGTGCATCAACTCCGTATCTGGGTGGTGTGTTAAGATATCACCACACCCTTATCCAAAAGGGTATTGGACCTGTATTCAACGATGATGGTACCATCAATGCCGTGAAGAACGGTGCATATTGGTACTCTCAAAATGGTGCTGATGCAGAAGGCTCCCAGGAAAGATATCTGTGGGTTCAGGATGATAACCAGGCAAATATGTTTGGTTCATCAGCGCCTGCAAATTCTGTTCAGGTTGAAAGTTTCGGTGACGGCACATTTCTTATCTATCGTAAGAGCGGAAGTGATTACTATGTTTTGACCTGTAACGCATCCACAGGGGAGTGGACCGCTCCTGCATATACTGCAGATGAGGTTGCTCAGAACCTGGATTCTCTTAAAGTCCGTCTCTACATATATGCTTCTGATTCTGTAAAGAAGAGTGTTCAGAGTCAGGGAACACAGGTCTTTGACGTGTTTGAGGGCACATCCAAAGAAGATGTTATCGCAAAGATTTATGAGGGCTTCAAGGTTGTGGATTCCTCCAGAAAGAATCTTCATATTCCTTCAAGCGGAACTGTTGGTAAGATCGGCTACTATTGGCTTGATTTCAGCTCTGATTTCAGCACAGCCGATTCTAGAAACGCTGATTCTTATAAAGTAAACGTATATTATCGTAATGACGACGCAACAGACACAAGTGTTTGTGAACTTACAATCAACGTTCTTGAAGAACAGTATATTCCCGGATCAGCTGTTGTATCGAATAAATCCGGTGTGGTTTGGGTGAATGCTGACTCAGATGCACAGGTAAAGGCATCTTCAGATTCGTCCTCGGCTACACGCACATTTACCATTCAGATCAACTCAGCTGAGGGTGTTGTAACAAGAACAATTCCCATTACTCTGGATATGCTTACCAATTCAGTAGGCGGAGCGGTGAATACTGCAGTCCCCGGAACCTATACAGGTCTTAATCTTGTTTATGACGGTGAAGTTATTTTCACAAACTATACCGTAACTGTTTATGCCGAATACACAGTTAAGTTTGTTGATTACGACGGCAGAGTGATCAGCACTCAGAAGGTTGCACACGGAAGCTCCGCTGTTGCACCTGCTGAGCCTGTTCGAAGCGGATATACCTTTGTTGGTTGGGACAGAGCTTTCTCAAGCATTACCTCCGACACAACAATTACCGCCGCTTATTCCAAGGATATTGTTTATTACACAGTAACCTTTGTAAACTATGACGGTACCGTTCTCTCAACACAAAGTGTTGTAGAGGGCACTTCCGCATCAGCTCCTTCCAATCCTTCGAGACCCGCAGATGTTGAGTATGTTTACAACTTTGCCGGCTGGGACAAGTCCTTCAGCGGAATTTCTTCAGATACCACAATTACTGCTCAGTACAGCAAGGTTGATCAGATCTACTATATCAGAGGAGATTTTAACGATTGGTATCCTGTTCAGAGTATGACTAAGGGTAATAATGGTACATATACCGCTCAGGTCACTCTTCCCGCAGGTACATACGAATACAAGGCTGCAAACGAAGATTATTCCATGCAGTGGCCCGCAAACGGTAATCAGAGCATTACTCTTGAAAGATCAAGTCTGGTTACATTTACACTTGATACCAGGAATCACACACTTGTAGCAAGCGCAGAGATTATTGCAAGTGAGTTTACTGTTATTTTCAGAGATTTTGACGGTACTGTGATTTCCGAGCAGAAGGTGCTTGAGGGTGAAAGCGCAACAGCACCTCAGGCCCCCACAAGAGACGGATACACATTTATCGGATGGGACGCAGAGTTCTATAATGTGGTCAGCAATATGACCATTACAGCTCAGTATGAGAAAAATGTGGATCTTACCAATTGCTACATCGTAGTATTCCTTGACTACAACGGCACTCATCTCAGCTCACAGATCGTGGTTGAAGGGGAGAGTGCAGTAGCACCTACCAATCCTTCGAGAGATGGATACATCTTCCTCGGTTGGGATAAAGATTTTTCAAATATCACAGCTGATACAACCATTACAGCTCTCTATGAAAAGGACGCTGTTTCCTATACAGTAACCTTCGTAGACTTTGATGGTCGTGTAATCAGCACTCAG
Organism: Ruminococcus sp.; assembly: GCA_045535715.1. Lineage (GTDB taxonomy): Bacteria > Bacillota > Clostridia > Oscillospirales > Acutalibacteraceae > Ruminococcoides. The sequence continues at coordinate 16,370 of JAZSME010000135.1, forward strand.
ACGGTATACGAGGGTCAGTCTGCAATTGCTCCCGAAGGCCCCTTTAGAGCCGCTGATATTGAGTATATCTACACATTCTCCGGCTGGGACAAAGACTTCTCCAACATCACAGCCGACACCACCGTAACAGCACAGTATGATAAGGTCGATCAGATCTATTATCTGCGTGGCGATTTTAACAGCTGGTCCACAAGTGACGCTATGATCAAGGGAGAAAACGGCATTTATACTGCAGTGTTTACCCTTGAAGCAGGTGATTACCAGTACAAGGCTGCAAATGAAGATTATTCAAATCAGTGGCCTATAAACGGCAATCAGGTGTTGAATCTCGCAGATAAGAGTGTTGTTACATTCACACTTGATACAATCAATCACACCCTTACAGCTAGTGCTGAGGCTGTAATTTTGAAGTACAGCGTTGTGTTTGTTGATTATGACGGCAGAGTACTTTCTAATCAGGAAGTAATCTCAGGCAAGTCTGCAGAGACACCTGAAGCACCTTCAAGAGAAGGCTACACCTTCACCGGCTGGAGCGCTGATTTTGATAGTGTCAACAGCGATATGATCGTTGTAGCACTTTATGAAGAGAACAAAGAAGATGTAGTTTCAGAAAAATACATGGTTATCTTTGTAACCGATGACGGCAAGTTCATCTCTTCTCAGCTCGTATTAAAGGGCAATGCAGCCACCGCTCCCGCAGCTCCCGAAAAGGACGGCTACAAATTCATTGGTTGGGACAAGACATTTGATAACATCACGGCAGACACAACTGTTACAGCTCTTTACGAAAGAGACGCTGCTTCCTACACAGTAACATTTGTGGACTTCGATGGTAGTGTGCTCAGCACTCAGAAAGTTTATGAAGGTCAGTCAGCAACCGCTCCCGAGAGTCCTTCAAGAGCAGCAGATGTAGAGTATATCTACACCTTCTCAGGCTGGGATAATGCTTTTGACAACGTTACGGCTGACACTACTGTAACAGCTCAGTATGATAAGACAGAGCGTGTTTATTATCTGCGCGGAGGCTTTAACAACTGGTCCACAAGTGATGCTATGATCAAGGGCGAAAACGGCATTTACACAGCTGTGTTTACTCTTGAAGCAGGTGATTACGAGTATAAGGCTGCAAATGAAGACTACTCAATGCAGTGGCCTATTAACGGCAATCAGGTATTGAATCTCACAGATAAGAGTATTGTTACCTTTACTCTGGACACAAAGAACAATACACTTACAGCCAGCGTAGAACCCATTGTTGTTTTATTTGAAGTTGTATTTGTAGATTATAATGGTAAAGTTCTTTCAACTCAGAACGTAAATTTAGGCTCTTCAGCTATTGCCCCCACTGCTCCCGCAAGAGAGGGTTACACCTTCACAGGCTGGAGCGGAAACTATACCAATGTCAAGGAAGATATGATTATAGTTGCCCTTTATGAGAAGGAAACAGAGGATGTAGTTACAGTCGAGAAGTTTATGGTTCTCTTCGTTGATGAAGACGGAAAACTCATTTCCTCTCAGCTGGTGGAAAAGGGTGAAGCAGCAGTAGCCCCCGAGTCTCCCACAAAGAAGGGATATACCTTCATCGGTTGGGATCAGAACTACAATTCTGTTACAAGTAACCTGACAGTTAAGCCCATATTCTTTAAAACAAATACCGACACTCCCGAGGCAGTAACCATCGGCAATCTGAGAGTAGAGGTAGCAGGCGGCACAAGCTTTACAATCTCCGTAAACGGAGGAGCAGAGAGGACTCAGGGAACATCCTACATCAATT
>JAZSME010000087.1:0-13283 GCA_045535715.1 Ruminococcus sp.
CGAAAGAGCTGCAAAGTATCTTGAGGACGCAGGCTACGATATGCTCAACGCCGACAACGGCACTTACGACTCCTGGTACTGGGCTCATCCCCCTATGTATATGCCTCAGAACTGCAATCTTGAGGATGTGGCTCACATCAAGAAATTTGTGAACATCCCTGTTGTATGTGCAGGACGTATGGAAAAGAACGCAGGTGCCAAAGCCGTAGAAGAAGGAAGAATCGACGCAGTGGGCGTTGCAAGACAGTTCCTCACAGACCCCGAGTGGGTAACAAAGCTTATTGAAGACAGACTTGAAGACATCAAGCCCTGCATCTGTTGTCACGCAGGATGCTTTAACTTCTCCTCATCAAAGGGTCACGCAAATACTCAGGATCTCACTGACACTATGGGTCTTTCCCGCTGTGCCCTTAACCCCCTTACAATGCAGTCAAAGAAATATCGCATTGAGCCTGCAAAGAAGGCAAAGAAGATCGCAGTTATCGGCGGCGGTATCGGCGGTATGGAGGCGGCTATCCTCTGTGCAAAAAGAGGCCACAGTGTTACCCTCTATGAAAAGAGCGGAAAGCTCGGCGGTGTGTTTATTGCCGCTGCTGCTCCCTCCTTCAAGGAGAAGGACAAGGATCTTATCAAGTGGTATATCCGCGAGGTGAGTAAGCTCCCCATCGAGGTTAAGATGAACACCGAAATCAAAGACATAAAGAGCCTTGATGCTGATGAAATAATCGTTGCAACCGGCGCTACTGCAAAGAAGATTCCCGTAAAGGGTGCTGAGAGTGCGGTGGAAGCTGTTGAATATCTCCTCGGTGAAAAGCAGGTAGGTGAAAACGTTGTGGTTATCGGCGGCGGTCTTACAGGCTGTGAGATAGCCTATGACCTTTATCTCAAGGGCAAAAAGCCCACTATCGTTGAGATGCAGGATGATCTCATCACCACAAAGGGTGTCTGCCTTGCGAACACCAGCTATCTCCGCGATTTCTTCAAGACAAACAAGGTGCCTGTATATCTTGAGACTTCCCTTTCCGAAATCAAGAAGGGTGTAGTAACTCTTAAGGACAAGGACGGCAAGACCTTTGATGTAAGCACTGATTCTGTTATCCTTTCAGTAGGCTACAACAGCGCACCTATCGCTAAAAAGTCAAGACACGTTCACGTTATCGGAGACGCCAAGAATGTGGGCAACCTGCGCACAGTTATCTGGGGCGCATGGGATACTTGTATGAAGCTCTGATGCTTTTCATAAAAAAGGAGAGAAACTTATGATACTGACAAAAGAACAACAGGCTATACTTCAGGGCGAAAAGGGCGAAACCTTGGCCAAGGTAATGAAAACTCTCGTTATGTACGGCGAGGCTTTCGGTGCCGAGAAGCTTGTGCCTGTTACCTCTAAATACAACCACCTTGTTACCTCCTTCGGTCTCAAGGTTATGTCCCCTGTTTACGACCTGATGCAGCAGCTTCTCGACGAGGGTGTAAAGTCCTCTCAGAAGTTCTCTGTTGACCCCAGACCCCTTGACAAGAATGTACCCGCTAACTTCCTTCAGAAGCTTGTTTTCAACAAATTTATGTACACAAAGCAGGATTTCTATGAGGAGCAGCTCAAAAAGCTGGGTCTTATGAGCGAGGATGCCTTCACCTGCACCTGCTATATGGACGAAATGGGCAATAAGCCTCAGCGTGGAGACGTGCTTTCATGGGCAGAATCCAGCGCAGTTGTATACGCAAACTCCGTTCTGGGAGCAAGATGCAACCGCAACTCAGGCATCATCGACATTATGGGCTCCATAGTTGGCTTTGTTCCCTACTTCGGACTCCTTACCGACGAGGGCAGAAAGGCAACATGGGTGGTTAAGGTTGAGACCACAAAGAAGCCCGAAGCTCAGCTTCTGGGCTCTGCCATCGGTATGAAGGTTATGGAGGATGTGCCCTACGTAGTAGGTCTTGACAAGTGGATCGGAAGTGATCTCGATGACGCCGCTTGTGCATACCTCAAGGACTTCGGTGCCGCCACCGCTTCAAACGGCGCAGTAGGTCTCTATCACATTGACAATCTCACTCCCGAGGCAAAGGACTTCGGCAAAGACCTTATCGCCGAAGGTGCAAAAGAATATATCATTGATGACAAGGAGCTCGAAAGAGTTCAGAAGAACTATCCTGTTATCTGGAAAAACCCTGATGCAAAACCCAAGCTCTGTTTCATAGGCTGTCCCCACCTCTCTTTAGAGCAGCTCAAGGAGTGGACCATCATTCTCGAGAAGAAGCTCTCTGAAAAATCCCTTAAGAAGGTTACTGTTCCCACAGTATTCACAGCCGCTCCCAAGGTACTGGAGGCTTTCTCAAAGACAGAGTACGCTGAAAGACTAAAAAAGACAGGTGTTATCACATCCTACATCTGTCCTCTTATGTATATGAACAATCCCCTCTGCAAGAAGATGCCCGTTATCACATCTTCAAATAAGCTTCGCACATACACAAGTGCAAGATACTACACCGATGGGGAAATTCAGGAGATCATCACAGGAGGTAAGAAATAATGAAACAGTTTAAAGGAAGAGTTATCACCCCCGGTGAGGTTTCAGCCGAGGCTCTTGTGACAAGAGAAGGCTTCAATACCCTTGCATCTTTTCAGACCGCTCTCCAGTTCGGTGACAAGGAAGTAAAATGCTCCGATCAGAATAACAAGGATCTCCACGGAAAATCAATGCTCCACAAAGCTCTGTGTCTTCCTCAGACCATCGGCTCCACCACAGGCGGTCTGGTGCTTTACTGTGCCTGCGCCATGGGTAAGAATCCCGCTTGTATGCTTTTCTCAAACCCCATCGACTCCCTGGCCTGTGCAGGTGCTGTGCTTTCCGATGTATGGGTTGAGGGTGTATCCATGCCCGTTGTGGACTCTCTGGGCGACGAGTTCCTCGAGTATGTTAAAGACGGTATGAAAATCACCATCAAGGCAGACGGCGTGGTAGAAGTTGAGTAAAGGAAACCGTAAAACAAGACGCTGACCCTTAAAGTCGGCGTCTTTTGTTTTTATGTCATTTTGACAGAAAACAGCCTGTATTGAGCACTCAGTTTTTTGCAGAATAAACCTTGACAACACACCGCAAATATATTATAATTTATCTCAAATTTGAAAACGCTGAGATGCGGAATAGTACGCAAAAACTCTCGCCCCCAAGAGAGATGTCGGATGGTGCGAGACATCGGGAGGGCTTTGCAGAACTCACCGCGGAGCGGCTGCTGTGAAGTTTATGTAGTGGCAGACGGGAACTCCCGTAACAGAGTTAAGATGTGTTTGCATCCAAAGTGCATTCCCTATGGAATGAAAAAGAGTGGTACCGCGGAAACGATTTGACGTTTTCGTCTCTTTGAAGTTTAAGGAGACGAAAGCGTTTTTTGTTTTTCCGAAACTTTTAAAACCATATCAAAAAGCATTTTATATCCTGAAAGGAGTTTTACATTATGAAAAAAATCAACATTGCAGACATTACGCTCAAGAAGCTTTCCGAGAGAAGAGACATTTCTCTGCTTTTTCGTGAAAAGACCGCCATTGCACTATGTGCTGACGCTCTTGGTGCTGATGCTGTGGAGCTTGCTCCCATAAAGAATCTCCGTGAGGATACCATTATTTACAAGACTATCGCAAAGAACATAAAGAATGCAACTCTCACCATTCCCGCAGGCTTTACCGAGGAGGATGTAAAGAACGCATTCGAATGCATCAAGGAAGCAAAGAATCCCCGTCTGCAGATTGAGGTTCCCACCTCCACCGTTCAGATGGAATATACATATCACCTCAAAAGTGACAAGATGAAGGACAAGATCATCTCTCTCATCAAGAGTGCAAAAGAGCTCTGTGAGGATGTTGAATTCTCCGCTCTTGACGCAACCCGTGCCGACGAAGACTTCCTCCTTTCCGCTATGAAGGAAGCAGAGAATGCCGGTGCTACCGTCATCACTATTTGTGACGATGCAGGCTCCTCTCTTCCCGAGGAGATCGCAGAGCTTGTAAGCAAAGCTGCAAAAGCCGTAGGCATCCCTGTATATGTTCAGGTTTCCGACAAGATCAGCATGGCTGTTGCCGCAGCTCTTGGTGCTATAAAGGCAGGTGCTCAGGGTCTTAAGTGTGCTATGACAGGCGAAGACACTCTCCTCACAGGCGAGATCTGCGACGCCGTAAGCGTTTGCGAAGGAAGACTTGAGGCTCAGACAAACCTTGACAAAACAAAGATCCACGCAAGCATTGACGATATGCTGAGATCTATAAGCCACGAGACTTACGAGACTGACGAGGACGCTTCAGGCAGAAGCAAGATCCTTCTTGACGCTGATACCACCATTAAGCAGGTGGCTCAGGCTGCTGAAACCTTAGGCTATGACCTCTCCGATTCAGACTGTGGTAATGTTCACAAGGCACTCATGCACATCTGCGAAAAGAAGGAATCAGTAGGCGCTCGTGAGCTTGAGGCACTTATCGCAAGCTATGCTATGCAGGCTCCCTCCACCTATCATCTTGAGAGCTACACCACAACCACCTCCAACATCACAGGAGCTATGACTCAGGTAACTCTCAAAAACGGCGATGATATCATCAGCGGTGTCTCCACAGGTGACGGTCCCATCGACTCCGCATTCCGTGCCATCGAGCAGTGCATCGGCTTCCACTATGAGCTGGATGACTTCCAGGTTATGGCTGTGACCGAAGGTAAAGAGGCTTTAGGCTCTGCAGTCGTAAAGCTGCGTGAAGGCGGCAAGCTCTACTCAGGCAACGGCATTTCTTCCGACATCGTTGCCGCAAGTATCCGTGCATACTTAAACGCTCTCAACAAGATCGTCTTTGAGGAGGAATAAGATGAAGATCGTTTTCTCAACGAAGAACGTTAAACGCTCTTCTTTTCTTGATATCTGCCGTTTTGCCTACGACTACGGCTATGACGGCTTCGAAATTTTTGACGCAATAAAGGAACGCTCTCAGCATCACGACAGTATTCTCCGTCGTGACCATGTGGCTGACTCCAAAAGAAAGCTCATTAACAGAGGTCTCTCTGTTTCTGCGCTGAGATTCCCCTACCCTGTTGAAAGCGAGGATACCACCTCTGAGGCTCTCACAAAATACATCGATATGGCGGCAACTGCAGGAATAGACAGCGTTATTCTCACCATCGATAAGGAGACCTCCCTTGAGGCACTTTCGGAGAAAATGCAGGACGCTGTGAAAAAAGGCGAGAAGGCAGGCATTTCCATCCTGCTCGAGACAGTGGGCTACCTTGCAAACACCGAAAATGTCATCGATATCATCAACTATTTCTCCTCCTCCGCTATCGGTGTTTCATGGAATGTAAGGGGCACCTACTTCGGTGCAGGTGAGACCACAGAGACCACAATCAAAACTCTGGGCGCATACATAAAGTACGTCCGTCTCGGTGATATGAAGGATGATAAAACAGTTCTCATCGGCGAGGGCGAGCTTCCCGTTGAGAAACTGCTCCTTTCCCTCTCCTCCCTGAATTTTGAGGGCTTCATCTGTGTTGCCTGGAACGAGGAGATTTCCGACGCTGACATCGTTCTCACCCATTTCACAAACTACATTTCCTCTCTCAGCCGAGAGAAGAAATCCTCAGCAAAGCATTACTACAACCGCGACAAATCCGGCACCTTCGTCTGGAAGAAGTACGATGTTATCGACGCCACCTTCTCCGATGTGCTTGACACAATGGTCGAGAATTACCCCGACCAGTATGCTTTCAAATATCCCACTCTGGACTACACCAGAACCTACAAGCAGTTCCGTCGTGATGTTGATGAATGTGCCGCTGCTCTCATCTCTCTTGGTGTTAAGGCAGGCGACCACGTAGCAGTTTGGGCTACAAACGTTCCCCAGTGGTACATCACCTTCTGGGCAACCACCAAAATCGGCGCTGTTCTGGTTACTGTCAACACCGCTTACAAGATCCACGAAATTGAGTATCTTCTCAAGCAGTCCGACACTCACACTCTTGTGATGATCGAGGACTGTAAGGATATCAACTATAAAGAGATCATCGCAGAGCTCTGTCCCGAGCTTGAGAATATGACCCCCGGTGACCCTCTCTACTCAAAGAACCTGCCCTTCCTTCGAAATGTTGTAACAGTAGGCTTTGATATGAAGGGCTGTCTCAACTGGGAGCAGATGCTCTCACGCGCATCCCTTGTGCCCCGCGAGGAGGTAAGAAGAAGAGCCTCTCTCGTCAGACCCGACGACGTCTGCAATATGCAGTACACATCAGGTACCACAGGCTTTCCAAAGGGCGTAATGCTCACCCACAGAAACATTGTGAACAACGGCAAGACCATCGGCGACAGAATGGATCTCTCCACCGCTGACCGTATGATGATTCAGGTGCCTATGTTCCACTGCTTCGGCATGGTGCTTTCCATGACCTCAATGATGACCCACGGCGGCACGCTCTGCCCCATTCCCTACTTCTCACCCAAGTCATCTCTTGCCTGCATAAACGATGAGAGAATCACCTGCTTCAACGGTGTTCCCACAATGTTTATTGCAATGTTCAACCACCCTGACTTCGCAAAGACCGATTTCTCCTATATGAGAACAGGCATTATGGCAGGCGCAAACTGTCCCGCTGATCTGATGCGAAGAGCAGCTGACGAAATGAACATGAGAGAGATAATCTCCGTTTACGGTCAGACCGAGGCTTCTCCCGGATGTACCATGGGCGAGGTAAACGAGGATATCGACCACCGAGTTGAAACCGTAGGAAGCCCCTTCCCCGGCGTTGAGTGTAAGATAATCGACCCCGAAACAGGAGAGGAACTGCCCCCGGGTGAAAGTGGTGAGTTCGTAGCCAGAGGCATCAACATTATGAAGGGCTACTACAAGATGCCCGAGGCAACCGCTCAGGCTATTGACAAGGACGGATGGCTCCACTCAGGCGACATCTGCTGTCGCACCGAGGACGGCTACTACAAGGTAACAGGCCGTCTCAAGGACATGATCATCCGCGGTGGTGAGAACCTCTATCCCCGAGAGATCGAGGAGTTCTACCTCACACACCCCAAGGTAAAGGACGTTCAGGTTGTAGGTGTTCCCGACGAGAGATACGGCGAGGAATGCTGTGCATGGATAATCCTTCACAAGGGCGAAGAGGCAGATGAGACCGAGATGAGAGAATTCGGAAATGCTTACATCGCACGCCACAAGGTCCCCAGATACTTCCTCTTTGTAAAGGAGTTCCCCATGAACGCCGCAGGCAAGATCCTCAAGTACAAAATGCGTGATGAATCCGCAGAGATCCTGGGACTTAAAAAATAATAACGGCATAAAAATGACCCCCGAGTAAAATCGGGGGTTTTTTGTTTGAGAAATATCAAAAGATTGATTATCCCTCTCTCTTTGGTTTATTGAGAAGATAAGAGATACCTGCCGTCACACAGCCTGAGGCAATGATTATGAGAATATCAGCAAGGGAAAGCACTATCAGGGGTATGCTCACAAAAAGGAAGCCTTCCCCTAAAATATACAAGTGACCGTTCAAGAGAATCATCTCACCGATATACATCAGAAGTGTCATCAGAGAGGAAACTATTGCAGGAATATAAAGGGATAAGAGCCTTCTCTTTCCCAACATAAAAGAGCCTGTAAAGAGACCTGCCGTTACACCCATCAGAATAAAGAAAAGTGCCATAAGTATTGCAGACAAGGGAGAGACCTCGATACTTCCGTCTCTCCAGAAAGCTGTAAAGCAGGCAAGAATACAGAGAGAAAGGAAAGAAAGTGTACACAGAGACTGGACGATAAGAGATTTTAGTCTCTTCTTATCCCTACTCATCACTATCTGACCGAAGCCGTATATACAGCCCAGCACCGCCAGTATGAGCAAAACAGATATAACATAAAAATGAAGCTTGAAGGCAGGGCTGTATTCACCCATCAGTATCTCAACAGCCGTCTTTTGATCGTATCTGGTTACAGGTTCGCTCCACACCGGGGCTCGGCACAAATACATCTGCCAATCATCAAGTCTGGTATAAAAAGTCTCGGAGGATTCCACGATTATCTTCTCTTCAAGAAAAAGCTCAAGGGAGAAGAACACTCCTGTGGACAAAAGTACACCCGACAGCAGAGAGAGCTTCTTAAAAAGCTTTACACACAAAGGCATCATAAGAACTCCGAATATAATAGCTACACATATCGGTGTATAGGGAATCACATACTTTGGATAGTCCTCCTTATTTACAGCTCCCTTGGTTATCATATCAAAGATAACCCGAAAGCCCATGGAAAGCGGATAATAGGACGCCGCCAGCACTCCGAACAAGGTGATAAAATAATATCTCATATATCGTACATTTTTCATACCGATCTCTCCTTTCAGCCTGCATTTGTCAGCAGTATATATGATATCAATGTGATCAGCGCTGTGAAAATCAAGGAAGAAAACCATGTCATTCTCCTGAAGGACATAATGTTCTCAACACGTTTACGAAGTTTTGCTCCTCCGAAGGATGAAGCAAAAACCGTAGTGCTTTTCTTTCCGTTTACGAGAGACAAGGCATAGTCCTTTCTGCGATCTGCCCCAAGCTCTGAGAGTACACACTCATCACAGGCAAGCTCCATATCCTCAAGAAGCTTTTTTAAGAATATCCAGCAAAGAGGATTGAACCAATGTGCAGAAGCTATCACCGCTGCCAGCATACGAAAGAGATTATCCCCTCGGCGGATGTGCATTTTCTCATGTACTATAATCATCTCAGTATCCTTGTTTTCATAGGACACAGGAAGAATGATTTTAGGCTTTATGATGCCGTAAACCGCAGGTGTTGAAACCTTTGAGGACAAGTAAATATTGTCACGAAGATGCACCGCTCCTTTAAGCTCCCTGAGTGTACTGAGATACACCCAGAAAAGTATGAGCAGAATAAGAACAAAGCCCGCAAGCCAGATCACAGAAGCCACTGTGAACACGTCCTGAAGGACATTCACCTTGTAGGTTACGGGAAAATATCTGTCTGCAAGGCCTACGCTGTTCATCATGGAAAAATCCTTATCACCTCTTAAAAACTGCACAGGCACAAATCTCGGCACATCCTTGGTTGAAAGCCTTGAAAGCAAGGACATAAGGCTATGGGGACTGTTCATTCCCAGAGGTATTGTCATCCTGAGAAAGGGTATTGCCCAAAGGACGACCGCCACCCTTCTCGGTATCTTCTTAACAGACCTGAGAGCAAGCACCAAAAGACCCGTCACCGCAGAGGTGATACTCATATTGAACACCCAATAGAAAATCTCAGAAAGCATACTCTCACCCTTTGTCTATAAGCCTGCGAAGCTCACAGATCTCTTCCTCGGACAGAGGCTCATCCTCTAAAAGAGAGGAAAAAAGAGCCTTTCTCGAACCGCCGAATATTTTCTCTACAAGGGACTTTGCCTCCACCTTCTGCATTGAGCTTCTGGAGACAAGAGGGGTGCAGATAAAACCCGGATCATCGCGGCGGATAAAGCCTTTTGCCTCAAGTTTCTTGATGACGGTATAGGTAGTGTTTTTATTCCAGCCTATGGACTCAGCTGCCAGAAGGCTTATCTCCTTGGCTGATATGGGGCTTTTCTCCCAGATAATATCCATTATCTTGGCTTCGCTGTCAAAAAGTTTCTCCTGCATTCAGATTCCTCCTCAGACTATTTCCATAGTCTAGACTATCACAATAGTCCAGATTTGTCAACTAAAATTTTAAATTCAGAAAACACCTCCTCCCCACATAGTCAAAAAAACACTAAAGGCTCCCCCGAAAACTCGAGGAAGCCTTTATTATTTCATATTATGTTTATCTTAATTTATGGTATTTCACTTTAATAATTATTTTTTCTCCTCGCCTATGGGGTAACCTGTCTCAAGGTCAGCCAGGAATTTCTGTATAGCGGTTGCGTCCTTTATGTTTACGTTTTTGTCAAGGTTTGTGTCCGCCAAGATAAAACTCTCCTCCCCAAGGGTCACAAGCCCTGCCACAGATTTCTGAATCAGGGTTGCGTCCACTATATTCACTCTGCCGTTTAAATTCACATCACCCAGAAGGTATGTTCCCAAGGGCTCTGTGGGTGTAGTGGGATAAGAAGCATTGAAGGTAATCGAAACAGAGCAATCCTCACAGATGTAATCCTCAAAAATCTGATCCCACTGCTCCTGTGTCCCTTCATAATAAACCGGGGAGAAGAAATGATGGAAGGCACAGTTTACCCTCTCCACACTGAGAGGAATATAAACCCAGGGAAGTCCGCAGGAGGCAAAGGCATAGATTCCTATATGAGTTACACTTGAGGGGATATAAAGCTGTGTAAGGCCTTGGCAGTTAAAGAAAGTCCAGTCTGCAATAAGGGTTGTTCCCTCTTTGATTTTTCTCTCACCGCAGATATCCTCCTTCGCCGCAATCAGGGCATTGTCGATATAAAGGAGTCCGTCTTCCCAGTTTTCTTCGTTATTGTAGTAAGCGGTATTGTAAAAGGCACGGTTATACCATGTACCCTGATCATAGTAATCACTTCCGCGCACAATGGATGTAACACTTGCGGGGATGTTGATTTTCTCAAGGCTTGTGCAGTTTTCAAAGGCACAGTATCCTATTTTCCTCACGCCCTCGGGAATACTTACCGACACCAGATTCTCCTGATTCATAAAAGCACGGTCTCCGATTTCTGTGACTGGCAAGCCATTGATTTCTGGGGGAATTGTCACGTTCTTCTCACTGCCGGTATATTTTGTGACGGTGACTTCTGCGTCAAAAATGATGTACTCAAAAAGAGAACTTGTATCAGAGGAGATAGACGCTTCCTGCTTATCCTGTGAAAAAACACTCATAAGACCGAAAGCAGAAAAGCACATAGTTAACATAAGCACAAGTGAAATAATCTGCAGAAAACGTTTCATTGTAAGCAATCCCTCCTCAAAGTATTCTCTACATCCATACTACACCGCTTTCATCATTCTGTCAATATAATAAGGCTTCCCAAAAAATATCGGGAAGCCTTTCTTTATGATTTCACATATAATCAGCCCTGAGTTTTCTCAAGGTCCTTCTTTCTGATCTCTACACGTCTTACCTTGCCGCTGATGGTCTTGGGCAGCTCATCTGTAAACTCAACGATTCTGGGGTATTTGTAGGGAGCTGTGTGAGTCTTAACGTACTCCTGAATCTCCTTCTTGAGCTCGTCAGTACCCACAGTGCCCTTTGTAAGCACGATGGTAGCCTTGACTATCTGACCTCTTACCTCGTCGGGAACAGGTGTGATAGCGCACTCAAGAACATAGGGAAGCTCCATGATGACGCTCTCGATCTCGAAGGGTCCGATGCGGTAGCCTGAGGACTTGATAACATCATCGATTCTGCCTACATACCAGAGGTAGCCGTCCTCGTCCATGGTAGCCTGATCGCCTGTGTGATAGTAGCCGTCGTACCACACGTCGTTGGTCTTTTCCTCATCCAGATAGTAGCCGATGAAGAGACCGCAGGGCACACCCTCCTTGGTACGGATGCAGATCTCACCTGTGTCACCTGTCTTGCACTCGTTGCCGTCGGGATCAAGGATAACAACATCGTAGAGGGGGCTGGGACGACCCATTGAGCCGATCTTGGGTGTGGAGTGCTTGAAGTTTGCGATGGAAAGTGTAGTCTCTGTCTGACCGAAGCCCTCCATGATAGTAAGTCCTGTGGCCTTCTTGAACTGATTGAACACCTCGGGATTGAGTGCCTCGCCTGCTGTTGTTGCGTACTTGATGCTGGAGAGATCATACTTGGAGAGATCCTCCTTGATGAAGAAGCGATACATGGTGGGTGGCGCACAGAAGGTGGTGATATTGTATTTCTTGAAGAGGGGCAGGATATCATCGGGATGGAAGCGGTCGAAGTCGTAGGTGAATACACCTGCCTCACAGAGCCACTGTCCGTAGAGCTTACCCCAGAGAGCCTTACCCCAGCCTGTGTCGGAAATTGTGAAGTGGAGTCCGTCTCTCTTTACATTGTGCCAGAATCTTGCTGTGGGATAGTGACCCAGAGCGTACTTGTAGGAATGGGTTGCGATTCTGGGATAGCCTGTGGTGCCTGATGTAAAGAGCATCAGCATGGGATCGTTTCCGCAGGGAGAATTCTCATTTCTGAAGTAGTGAGTGGAGAAACGCTCCATCTCTACGTTAAAGTTATTCCAACCTTCACGCTCACCGTGAACAAGAATTTTCACCATACCGGGGAAGTTCTTTGCTGCCTTTTCTGCCTCTGTGGCTACTTCGCCGTCAGCGGTGCAGACAATAGCCTTTACCTTGGCTGCCTTGTATCTGTACTCAAAATCATGCTCAACAAGCTGATTTGTAGCAGGAATTGCGATAGCACCGATCTTGTGAAGAGCCAGCATACAGAACCAGAACTCGTAGTGACGCTTCAGAACAAGCATTACTGTGTCGCCTCTCTTGATTCCGAGGGACTCGAAGTAGTTGGCTGTCTTTGCGGAATATTTCTTCATATCGGAGAAGGTAAATCTTCTCTCACTCTTATCGTTTCCGACCCACATCATTGCAAGCTTATCGGGATCTTTCTTTGCGATTTCATCAACACAGTCGAAGGCAAAGTTGAACTTATCATCGTTCTTGAACTTGATGCCGTTGAAGACTCTGTTTTCATCGCGGGTACACTCGATGAAGTTGTCGGCAACTGTCTTTCTGTTCTTCTCCTCGGGAGCTTCTTCCTCTTCCTTAACGTAGGGAACATCAGGATAAGCCTCTGAAACCTCACCGTTCTGAGGATTGAGAACAACTGCGTGGAATTCACAGCCTCCCTCGCTTACTGCGATCATTCCGTGAGGAATAAGGGAGTTGTAGAAAATTGAATCGCCCTCGTTGAGAACTTCAATGTGACTGCCTACCTGAACTTTCAGAGAACCCTTGACGATTACGTCAAACTCCTGACCGTTGTGAGAAGAAAGCTTGATGGGAGCATTCTGCTCTTCGGGAAGATAAGGGAACTTAACAAGGAAAGGCTCGGCAAGCTTATCCTTGAACTTAGGTGCAAGGTTATTGTAAACGAAACCTTTCTTCTTAACGATTTTGAGTCCTTCGCCCTTTCTTGTGATGGCAAAGGATGTAAGGGTCGAGCTTCGACCCTCCAAGAGGTCAACTACCTCAACGCCGCAGGCTTTTGCACATTTATAGATGAAGGTAAAGCTGAAATCGGATTCGCCTGCCTCCAGCAGCTTATAATCCTCAACAGACACACCGCTCAGTTTTGCAAGCTCTTCCTGCGAATAG
>JAZSME010000065.1:0-5945 GCA_045535715.1 Ruminococcus sp.
ACATAGGACCAGCCTCTGCTGCACATGGACTTGACTGCACCCCAGATAGAGGGAACCTTGTACTCGGGAAGCTCAATGATGAAATAGGACTTCTTTGCGTTGTAGCCTGTGATTTTGTTGATAAGCAAAGCACCAAAGAAGATGATAACGATACCAAGTAAGTACATAAGAGGACCGACCCAGGATGCGTCGGAGAAGAATGCGCCTGCAAAAAGTGCAATTACGGGAAGCTTTGCGCCGCAGGGCATAAAGGGAGCGAGCATTGCGGTTGCGCGCCTCTCACGCTCGCTCTTGATGGTACGGCATGCCATAACGCCGGGGATGGCACAGCCTGTGCCGATTACAAAGGGAATAACAGATTTTCCTGAGAGACCAACCTTCTTGAAGATGGGGTCAAGTACAACAGAAACACGTGCCATATAGCCGCAATCCTCAAGTAATGCGATGAGGAAGTACATGATCATAACAAGGGGCAAAAATCCGATAACAGCAATTACGCCGCCGATTACGCCGTCGATAAGCAGGGCATAGAGCAGAGGGTTGGCATTTTCCATAAGGCCGCCTACAAGGCCCTGAAGTGTCTCCAGCTGTGCTGTGAGCCAGTCTGCGATCCACACACCGGGACCTGCCTGGGAGATCCAGAACACAAGGAACATTACCACTGCAAAAATGGGAATTCCGAGCCATTTGTTGGTGAGCACAGCGTCGATCTTGTCCTGAGCGTTTCTGTCCTTTGTAAAGGTTTTGCGCTTCTCGACCTTTGCGACAACATTGTTTACAAATTCAAAACGCTGTCTGTCAGCCTCTTCCGATGAGGCCTTGTCGGTGATGTTTTTTTGCTGCTTGTAGGGAGCTGTCTGGCTCTTGCCCTTAAGGCTCAGAGCAACCTCCATAAGCTTCTGAAGACCCTCAGCGGATGTTGCTGTGGTGTCAACAACGGGACAACGAAGCAGCTCAGAGAGTGCCTCGGAATTTATCTTGTTATGCTTCTTTTTGTTGAGGTCAGCCTTGTTGAGGGCAACAACAACGGGGATTCCCAGCTCCAGAAGCTGTGTGGTGAAGAAAAGGCTGCGGCTTAAGTTTGTGGCGTCCACGATGTTGATGATAACATCGGGATTTTCCTGCTGAACGTAGTCGCTGGTTACGCTTTCCTCAGATGTAAAGGGAGACATGGAGTATGCTCCGGGAAGGTCAACGGCCATATATTCGTTGCCGTTTGTATATGATTTTTTGATGGGATGTTCCTTTTTCTCAACGGTAACTCCTGCCCAGTTGCCCACCTTTTCGTTTGCACCCGTGAGGGCGTTGTACATAGTGGTTTTACCTGAGTTGGGATTACCTGCAAGAGCGATTCTCATTTTGATTTCCTCCTGGGGTATTGTATATGAAGCATTAGCTTATATCCTGAGTTTTATTGTCGGTTAGCAGGTGCTAACTGCTTGGCGAAAATAATCAGCGGCAGAGACCGCTGCTGATTTTTCCGATTTATCAGATTATGATTGCTTCGGCAAGCTGATTGTCAATGTTGTATCGGCTGTCCTTGATGGACACGATGGCGCCGCCCTTGAGGTGAGAGATGACTGTAATGGGCTCACCTTCGTAGCAACCGAGAGAGAAGAGGAAAGAGTTCATATCTTCGTCGTCTGTCTCTATGCGCTTGATGATATATTCAGTTGAAACCTGTGCTTCTCTGAGATTCATAATGTTCACCTGACTTTATATGTAAACAGGGTTGGTTACCTGATGCTAACTGAGCTGTATCAAATATAGTTAGCCTTTGCTAACCTACGGTTATTTTACTACTGAATTGATGCGTTGTCAACATTTGAAGGGGAGTTTTTTTCAAAACTTTCCAATTTCGTCAAATTGTGTAAAATCTTTCTTGAGGGCTTAGAAATACAATGTGCAGATTGATAATAAAAATATATGATTTAGGAGCGTTTGAGATGACTTTCTCTTGCAAAAATTCGTAATTGTGGTATACTGATAATATAGATTATTAAGAGAAAAGGGGGAGAAAAATGCATCTTCAGGAATCGGGCGAGATGTATCTGGAAACTATTCTCGTTCTCAGTAAAAAACTGAAGGTTGTACGTTCCCTTGACGTGGCGGAGTACAGGAACTTCTCAAAGCCCAGTGTGAGCCGTGCGGTGAAGCTTCTGCGTGACGGCGGTTACATTGTAGTTGATGAAAACGGATATCTTCATCTGACACAGGTGGGTGAAGAGGTTGCTGAGAAGATTTTTATGAGACACACAGTTCTCAAAGAGTTTCTTCTGAGTCTCGGAGTTGATGAAGAGACCGCATCTCAGGATGCCTGCAAAATGGAGCATGACATCTCAGACACCACCCTTGAGGCTATCAAGAACTATCTTCAGAATAAATAATTCTTTTCTCCTCTGATGCTTTCAGGGGAGATTTTTATTTTTAAAAGCGAGAAGAGAAAGAAAAAATCCGCTGTGATATTCACAGCGGATTTCTGATTACATTTTGTTTGAAAGAGCACGCTCAAGCCAGATGTCAGCAATATCCATTGCAACGAAAAGACCTGTCTTCTCGGAAGCTTTGATGAGCTGCTTTCTGGGGCTTAAGTCGGGGTCGGTGCAAAGGAGCTGAATCGCTACTTTGTCAGCAACCTGAAGACCGCCCACGTCCTTCTTTGTCTTGATCTGCATACGGATAACGAAGCGCTCTGACATACTTCCGTAGTAGAGCTCATCACCGCAGCGAACAAGGGGCTTGCCTTTGTAGGTGAAAAATTCTTTATTAGCCAAGGGAATACCTCCGTCAGTTCTTGAGATAGGATTTGACGAGAGCCTCCAGAAGGTCGTCTCTGTCAATCTTCGAGATGATATTTCGTGCGTTATCATAGGTGGTGATATAGGTGGGGTCCTCTGAAAGAATGTAACCTACTATCTGATTTATGGGATTGTAGCCCTTTTTACGCAGTGCGTTATAGACGATAAGAAGGGCGCGCTTGATTTCGTCATCCCTGTCTCCGCCTAAAGAAAAGACCATTGTTTTATCCAGCATAAAGAACACCTCCGATGAAATAGTGCGGAAAACCTGATGATCGTCCGCTACTGCATATAATATACAAATTTATTATACATCAATCTCTTTAAGATTTCAATACCCAAATTTAATGAGTTGAGAAGAGGGGGTAGGGTGTCAATCGGGAAAAAACAGCCCCCTCGTCAAGGAAGGAGCTGTCTGTGCAGTTTGTTTAATATTTTTAACCTCTGAGGGTGACTCCGATGGAATTAAGGTTTGCGATAACCTTATCCATAATTTCCTGAATCTCTGCACCTGAGAGGGTTCTCTCTGAGGAGGAGAATTCAAAGCGGATGGTGATGGAGTGGATCTCGTCGGTGTCGTAGGTATCAACGATGCGTGTGGACTTGAGGAGGTCCTTTCCTTCCTCTTTCCAGCACTCTTCAAGGTTCTTGAAGAGGGTGCCTTCGGGAAGCTCTACGCTGATATCGTAGCTTACACCGGGGAACTTGGAGGGCTCATCGTAAACGATGGGAGCTACCTCGGCCTCAGTGAAGGCATTCATATCGATTTCGGCGAATACGATGTTTGCTTTCTTGTCGATCTTCTTGCCCACAGCGGGATGGAGAATGGACATTCTGCCGATTTCCTTGCCGTCGAGAGAAACGGTGAAGAGGTTTACGGGGTGCTCGTAAGCGTGGATGGGCTCTGCCTTTTCGAAGGAAAGCTCCTGGTGCTTGATATTTTCTGAGAGGGTCTCAAGAATATCGCGAAGCTCCAGATAGAGAGTCTTGATATCTTTGGTTTTGCTCAGAAGTGTGAGAGCAAGCTTCTTTTCCTCAACGCAGAGGTTTCTGTCATCCAGACCCTTGATGACTCTGCCGATTTCGAAGATGCCGAAGTCGCTTGCAAAGCCTGAGTTTGACTTCACCTGACAAAGCTGGGTGGGGATGATGGAGTTTCTCAAGGTCTCGATGTTGGGGTTTGTAGCGTTGGCAAGCTTAACGTTTTCCTCGATTTCAAGGCCGATAGCCTTCATCTCTTCGTTGTAAGCCCAGACGTAGGAGTGGAGCTCGTGGAGACAGAACTTGTTCACAAGGATATCCTTGATTCTGTCTTCGTTTGTCTTGACCTCGTCTGCTCTTACGGGCTTTAAGGGAGAGCGTGTGGTGTTGATTTCGAAGTTATCGTAGCCGTAAATTCTTGTGATTTCCTCGATGATATCAGCCTTGATGGTAACGTCCTTTGTAGCTCTCCAGGAGGGAACCACAACGGTGAACTCGTCATTTTCAAGGGTCACCTTGAAGCCGAGATTGGTGAGAGTTGTGAGGATGGTGTCGTTGTCGATCTCGATACCTGTGTAGCGGACAACAAACTTTTTGTCGAAGGAAAGAGTTACGGTGTCGTACTTTACTGCGTACTCGTCGGTAAGTGCGGACACAACCTTTGCTTCGGGATTATATTTCTTTAAAAGATTTATAAATCTTGCAATAGCCAGGGTGGTCATCTCGGGGTCAAGGCACTTTTCGTAGCGCATGGAAGCGTCTGTTCTGTGTGCAAGACGAACGGTGCTCTTTCTGACGGAAACTGCATCGAAGGTAGCACTCTCAAGGGTGAGGGTGGTGGTATCCTCAACGATTTCGGAATCAAGACCGCCCATGATACCTGCAATTGCAACAGGAGTGTTATCGTTGCAGATCATAAGAGTGTTTTCGTCGATGTTTCTCTCTACGCCGTCCAGAGTCCGGAAGGTGAAGGGAGTGTCGAAACGCTTGATGCGGATCTTCTCAACCTTTCTTGAGTCGAAAGCGTGCATGGGCTGACCGATTTCAAGCATAAGGTAGTTTGTCAGGTCAGCAAGGAAGTTGATGCCTCTCATTCCGCAGTAAGCGAGACGGATTCTCATATTGACGGGGCTTACGTTTCTTGTGATATTCTCAACCTGCATACAGCTGTATCTCTGGCAGAGCTTATCCTCGATCTTCATATCAACCTTGGGAAGAGCGTCGTACTGAGTGAGCTCCTCAACCTCAAGAGGCTTGAGTG
Source organism: Ruminococcus sp. (assembly GCA_045535715.1). GTDB lineage: Bacteria > Bacillota > Clostridia > Oscillospirales > Acutalibacteraceae > Ruminococcoides. Next base: position 5,041 of record JAZSME010000065.1, read on the forward strand.
TTCTGCCGGAAATTGCGGCGAACTCTCTTGCAAAGCCGTAGTGGCTCCACAGGTCAGGACGGTTTGTCAGGGACTTGTTGTCAACCTCGAAGATGATATCATCAATAGCGTATATTTCCTTTACATCTGTGCCGCAGGGAACATCCTCTGTGATATCCATAATGCCTGAGTGATCATCGCTGATACCCAGTTCTGCCTCGGAGCAGCACATACCGTAGGACATAAAGCCTGCAAGGGGTCTGGGGGCGATTTCAATTTCGCCCAGCTTTGCGCCAACCTTTGCGAAAGCGGTCTTCATACCCACTCTTACATTGGGAGCACCGCAGACAACATCGATAAGCTCGCTTTCGCCTGCGTCAACCTTGAGAAGGTGAAGCTTCTTTGATTCGGGGTGATTTTCTACTGATTTGATTTCTGCAACAACAACGCCTGTAAGGTCGCTGCCCTTGAAGAAAATATCGTTTTCTACTTCTGCTGTGGAGAGGGAAATCTTTTTGATAAGCTCAAGCTTGTCAAGACCTGAAAGATCAACGAAATCCTCGATCCAATTCATTGATAAAAGCATTTAGTTTCCCTCCTTATTCGTCGTCTGTAAACTGTGAGAGAGCCTTGAGGCTGCCTGAGTTTAAGTTTCTGATATCCTTGACGCCGTACTTCATCATTGCAAGTCGGGTAAGTCCCAGACCGAAAGCAAAGCCTGTGTACTCCTCGGGGTCGATTCCGCCCTCACGCAGAACGTTGGGGTGGATCATACCGCAGGGGCAAAGCTCAAGCCATCCGCTGTGCTTGCAGGAGGGACATCCGTCGCCGCCACAGATGAGACAGCTTATATCCAGCTCAAAGCCGGGCTCAACGAAGGGGAAGAAGCCGGGGCGGAGTCTTACCTTGATGTCCTTTCTGAATAC
>JAZSME010000024.1:0-1943 GCA_045535715.1 Ruminococcus sp.
GATGATTATCGGCCCCGAGTTTGAGTTCCATCTTCTTGACCACGTAAGCTACGAGTGCAAATCAAACAAGGTTTCCTACGAGGTAGATACAGACCAGGCAAACTGGAACACAGGCGAGAACGAGGTTCAGAACTTCGGCTATCAGGTACCCGCCTCAGGCGGCTATCACATCTCCGCACCTCAGGATATTACTTACGACATCCGCTCCAGAATGTGCCTTATGCTCGAGGAGTGGGGCGTTAAGGTTAAGTATCACCACCACGAGGTAGGCGGCTCAGGTCAGGTTGAGATCGAGGTTGAGCTGGGCGAGATGCTTGAGATGGCTGACAAGACCATGATCATTAAGTACATCGTTAAGAATGAGGCAGTAGCAAGTGGCAAGACAGCAACCTTTATGCCCAAGCCCATCTTCGGTGAGGCAGGTAACGGTATGCACGTTCACATGCTCCTCTTTAAGGACGGCAAGCCCCTCTTCTTTGATGAGAAGGGTTACTCAGGTCTTTCCGACGTTGCTCACTGGTTCATGGGCGGACTTCTTAAGCACGCTGCATCCCTCTGTGCAATCACCAACCTCTCCACAAACTCCTACAAGAGACTTGTTCCCGGCTACGAGGCACCCGTAACTATCGGCTACGCTACCTCCAACCGCTCTGCTGTTATCCGTATCCCCGCATACGCAAAGAGCCCTGAGACCAAGCGTTTCGAACTTCGTAACCCCGATGCTACATGTAACCCCTACTATGCTTACGCTGCTATCCTTATGGCAGGTCTTGACGGTATCGAGAACAAGATCGATCCCGAGAAGAACGGCTGGGGTCCCTATGACTACAACCTCTACAACCTCAGTGATGAGGAGAAGGCAAAGCTTCAGGGTCTTCCCAAGACTCTTGATGAGGCTCTCGATGCTCTCGAGGCTGACAACGAGTACCTCACAAAGGGTGGCGTATTCCCCGAGAGACTCCTCAAGCTCTGGATCGCAAATAAGCGCAAGGAAGCTGCAAAGGTTAATCAGATTCCTCATCCTGCAGAGATGGCTCTCTACTACGATCTGTAATTTTTAAATCAATATTTCAGTTTAAAACACCCCGATGCATCCTGCGTCGGGGTGTTTTGGGTGTATCCGTTAAAGGGTAATAAGTGTAGGGGCTGTTTGATAAAAGTTGGAGAAACTAAAAAAATATGGTTGACAACTCATCAACAATATAATAAAATGGAAAACGTAAAAGGGAGTAGTCAGCGGCGATAGCCGCGGTTTGGTTCGTCATCACGAAGAAATTCCGGACCTTGCCCGAAACTTATTTTGTTTTGTAACGAGACTTTTACTGCGTCACAGGGGGCAGTATAGGTCTTTTTTTATTGCCTTCCTGATTAAATCTAAGGAGGAAAAAGAAAATGGAATTACTCTTAAGTGTGCTTCTTCTGCTTATAGGCTTCGTGCTTCTCATTAAGGGCGCAGACTTTTTCGTGGACGGAAGCTCGTCTCTTGCAAAGCTCATCGGTATCCCCGGATTTGTGGTGGGACTCACAGTGGTGGCAATGGGCACAAGTGCTCCCGAGGCCGCAGTAAGTATCACCGCTTCTCTTCAGGGCTCCAATGAAATTGCCATCAGTAACGTGGTAGGCTCGAACATCTTCAATCTTCTGGTGGTTGCCGGTGTGTGTGCTATCATCAAGCCCTACTCCATCGAAAAAACAATGCTCAATCGAGATTTTCCCGTAAACATCGCAGTAAGCGGTGTGCTTCTTTTGTTGATGCTTCTGGGAAATGTACTGGGTCTTGTTGACGGACTTCTGTTGCTTCTCATCTTCATCCTTTACAATGTGATCGTCATTATGAGCGCTTTCAGAAACCGTGAGACACAGAGCGAGGAAGAGGATAAGAAAATGTCGCCTCTACTGAGTGTAGTCGCTATTGCAGGTGGTCTTACGGCTATTATTCTGGG
>JAZSME010000129.1:0-6176 GCA_045535715.1 Ruminococcus sp.
TATCGGCAGAGGTCAGGCTACAGCTTTGATTGAGGTTGCAGCTGCAAGAGATGAGTATTTTGAGAAGACAGGTATATATATTCCCATCTGCTCTGACGGCGGTATCGTTCACGATTACCATATGACTCTGGCACTTGCTATGGGTGCAGACTTTATGATGCTTGGCAGATACTTTGCTCGCTTTGACGAATCCCCCACAAACAAGCTCATCATCAACGGTACTTACGTTAAGGAGTACTGGGGCGAGGGTTCAAACCGCGCTCGTAACTGGCAGAGATATGACCTCGGCGGCAAGACAAAGCTTTCCTTCGAAGAGGGTGTTGACTCCTACGTAACCTACGCAGGTCCCCTTAAGGATAACGTGGCTAAGAGCCTTTACAAGGTTAAGTCCACAATGTGCAACTGCGGTGTTATTAACATCCCCGATCTTCAGAAGAACGCAAAGCTCACCGTTGTTTCCGCAACCTCCATTGTTGAAGGTGGCTACCACGACGTTATGCTCAAGGCAACAGGCCAGTCAAACTAAGCTCTGGGACTTACTGAATATATAAAAACTAAACGCTATGCAGAAAACCTGCATAGCGTTTTTTTATGAAAGGTTTCGTTTGAATTGTAGGGGTCGGCACCTTTGACGACTCGAAAGCTTTTTCATCCGATGTATTTTTTGCGGGATATATGCGAATCTGTATGTCAGGGGCAAAACGGGTTACCTCTTTTAAAAAATCCTCTGTCAGTTTATCTGTTCAGAAGAAAAATTCCGAAATTCAGATACCCTGCAAAGGTTACCCAGAGAAGGTAGGGGAGCATCAGTATTCCCGCAGGCTTTGATATCCTATAAAACATCAGAGTAGTTAATAGTATAAGTGCCCAGAGAATCAGAAGCCAAACGAAGGCAAAAAGGTAAGCTTCAAGATTAAAGAAGATTATGGACCAGAAGAAGTTGAAGAAAAGCTGAACTCCATATAGAATCAATGAAGGAAGCCTAAGCGTATTTTCCTCTGCGGTAAAGACCAGATATGACGCAATTCCCATGAGGATAAATAGAATAGTCCACACCACGGGAAATAGCCAACCGGGTGGGGAGAGGGGCGGCTTTCTTACCTCTTCAAAGGAACTCATACTGCCCATGGTGAGCAGCGCGGAAAGCCCTCCTGTCAAAAGGGGAATACCTATGGCAATAAGCAGTTTTTTAAGATGTATTTTCATATTGCACCTCCGTATTTAGTTTATGATTAAAAGGAGGTGTTTAATTCATTATGATGAAAAAAAGAAAGCCTCGGTTTCCCGAGGCTTTCTGTGTTGTTTCGTTTAGCTGAAGGTGTAAGTAGAGCAGGTGTATTTACCGCCTGATTCACCTGAGATGTAGTAGCCGATGCCACCCTCTCCCGAGAGAGTGATGTCAACGGTCTGCTTGGAGCCGTCTGTGAAGATGATGTTCTGGTAATCGTCAGAATTGAAGGTCACAGAATAAATCTTCTGATTCTGGCCGTTGGTCTTTACGTAGGTCATCTCAGTTCCGGGCCACTCGGACAGCTTGCCGCCTGAGCCCCAGACATAGGCCTTTACTGTGGACCAGTTGTAGTTGTTTGTAAAGTATAATGTGATCTCTCCGCCTGCAGGCTGAGAGTCACCGCCGGTTGCCTCAACAATCGCCATAAGCTCAGCTACAAGAGCGTCAAGATTCTCTGTGCCGTCTCCGTAGAGGTAAGCGTGTTTGAGAGCCATATACTGATCATAGGAGCTGTAAGTGTAGTAGGTGTCAAGGGTGTTCTTTGCGTCATCCTTAGAAGCGCTGAGCACAGCAGGAGCAGTTTTTTCTGAGGGGAAAACGCTGATGATACCTGCTACATACTTCTGAATTGCTGTTGCGTCGCGGACATTTACAGCCTTGTCACCTGTAACGTTTGCCTGAGTAAACTGAATATCATCAAAGGTAATCATACCGGCAGCATATTTCTGAATGGTGGTTGCGTCCTTGATGTTAACGGTGCCGTTTAAATCTGCATCTCCATAGAGGGGAATTGTATCGGGTTCTGAAGGCTTCTCTGTGGGAGTATCAGTAGGCTTCTCTGTGGGAGCGTCGGTAGGCTTCACAGTAGGTGCTTCAGTGGGCTTCACAGTAGGTGCTTCGGTAGGCTTCTCAGTGGGAGTCTCAGTGGGTTTCACAGTAGGAGTCTCGGTAGGTTTCTCTGTGGGATTCTCTATTGCCTCTGTGTCGAAGGGGATAATATAGGAGCAAAGGGGCATTATCTCGTTGTAGTAGAGGTTGATGCCGTTGAAGAGGATGCAGTCCTCGTAAACCTCAACGATATATCCCTCGGACATACCAAGGACAGCGGATCTGTCGATTTTGCCGTTTACAAGGCGTCTGACACCGCCGATGGCGCTGTTGTGCATCATAACTGCGGAAGTGCCGTTGTTGTCGGAATAGTTATACTGAGCGCTGAGCTCAAGGTGAGTGTGGGCTGTGATGATAACACACTCCTTGTAGGTCTCCATAAGGCTTATGAAGCGCTTAACATCATCTTTGGTCTTATCAAGACCAAGGTCATAGTAGTAATCAGCGGTGGTTTTGTCGCCTGAGCCCCAGCCCGCAATGTTTGCGTGCTCAATAATGAAGATGTTCTTACCGTCTGTGGAGTATTTCTTGAGAAGACCCTCCAGCCAGTCGAGCTGTTCTTTGGAGAACTGAACGCCTTGGTTGGTGTAGAAACCGCCCTCAAGAGCCATGAAGATGAAGTGATCCCCTGTTACGGGCTCGGTGATTTCAAAGTAGGGCTTGCCCTTCTCGATTGTGTCAGGGTCTGAGTCAAGACCTGTACCCTTGATAAAGGGAGCATCGTCGTTGTAGTAGTTGCTGTTTTTGTTCCAGACAGTTCCTACATCGTGGTTGCCGTTTGCCTCGTAAATGGGCTTTGCATATGGAGACTCTGCGAGAATTTTCTGATAAACCTTGTACTCGGCTGCAAAGGTCTGCTTGCCGTTCTGGTCATTTACTGTGTCGCCTGAGGAAACTACAAAGTCAACGTCTCTCTTGTGAAGGGTCTCAAAAGCCTTCTTTGTGTGGATTTCGTCATTGGGATAGGAATTTGAGCCGTAGGAGTCATTTGCAATCTGAGGATCACCTACGGAGCCGAAGGTGTAGAGAGCATCCTCAGAATCAAAGGAAAGCTTTTTGCCTTCGGGAATGTCAAAAACAGCAGAAGCGTTCTTGACTGTGCAGGAAGAAGTAGGAGCCTGAGCGCTTCCCTCAATTGCAATTACTTTCTCAGCGTCAGCAGGAATTGCGGTGTGAGCGGGCATAGTGATCTCGCCTGAGCCTGAGAGTGTGCCCAGAGCCCGGTATCCCTCAAGAGCCTTTTCGTTGTCAGCCCAGTAGAGGGTGTAGCTTTGTGTGGTTCCGGGAGCGGTTTCAAAGAGGATCTTTCCCTCAGCGAAGCCTGCTTTGGAATTCTTAAAGGAATAGCTGATACTGTCCTCTGACGCAAAAGCTGTGGTAGTGCCCAGAATGATCATGGACACCAGCATCATAAGGGCGAGAACCATAGACAAAAGTCTTGTTCTTTTTTTCATGATATTACCTCCGTTTTTGTGAAATAAAACAATGTGTACGAAGCGCACATCTTTACATAATAATTTTATCACATAAAAGCGCAATCCTCAACAAAAAAGTTATGGTCAAAATATAAAAAAATCGGCGTATAGTTTTTAGCTATACGCCGAAGTGTCAGTTTCTTATCAGAGTGAGCCGCTTGTGTGACCTCTTGATCCGCCTGAGGAAGAGGAGGAATTCTGTTTGGGCTTTGCGACCCTTCTGACTGTTGAGTAGAGATAGATATCTCTCTGGAGAGTAAGGCTGAAGCTACCGTCAACAACGTAGTTTCCGGCTGCAGACTCATATCTGACGGACTTGAGCTGGCCCTTCATAATGAATACTGCGATAAAGGCAATTACAACGCCGATAACTACTGCCCAGATGATCCATGAGATACTGAAGGGAGTGTAAACCTTTCCGTTTTCATCATAATAGCTGAGATACTTCTCTGCGATGTTGAGAAACTCGTCACAAGCCTCTTCGTAGTTGCCGTCCTTGAGGTCAGAAGAAATCTTTTTGTCGATGTAATTTTTGCCTTTTTCGGTGAGAGCATCTTCTCCGTATCCGTCAGCGCTGATGCTGTAAGCACCCATACTTTCGGATATGAGAAGGAGAATTGTATCGGGGTTTTCATCAAAGAAAGCGTCAGCCACATCTTCGATTGAAGAGTACCCCTCAACGTTCTCATAGGTAACAATATAAACATTGCAATAGTACTCAGAGGCAATCTCGTCGGCTCTTTCGCTGAGGTTATTCACGGCGTCTTCGGAAAGAAGATGCTCATTATCAAGCACTTGACCGTGGTTTACGGCAGATACATTGAGACAAACCGCGAAAATCATAATGAGAGCTGCAATAACAGCGATAATACGTTTTGTCATATCAGAGCACCCCCATAATCTTCAGAAGTGCAATGATGCCAAAGGAAAGTACAGATGCGCCTGCGGCAATTAAGCCCCACCATTTCCAGAAGAGTTTTTTGTCCATGGGAAGGTCGCCCACAAGCTTACCGGTCTGTCCGTTCATGGCAAAAGCGTAGTTTTTGCCCTCATAGGTTGAGTTGAGGATCCAGACAGGATAGAGTGCGTACTTTGCTTTGCCGTTAGAGAGCTGAATGTTTGTGTGTTCAGGGGTAACGGTTGCATAGCCTGTGACAGTCTTTCTGAAATTTTCAACTGTGCTGTTTCTGATTCTCTCGTTGGCGCGGACAATGCTCTGCTGTGCGTCAACGTCATACTTATCTGCGAGATATCCTGCAAGGTATGCGGTCTGAAAATCAACAGCGTCACCAAAGTTATAGGGCTCGATGGACTCCATAAGGTCATCGGGCATTTTGCTGGAGCCGTCAACGGGAACTCTCTCAAAAGCTATCTGACCGCCGCGAAGCAGAGAGAAATAGCTTGTTTTTGTGTAGATGTAGTTGCTGTCGCTCCAGGTGTTAACCTTTGTTGCCTTGTAGCGGATTTTAGCGTCAGCACCTGCGTCGAAGAGCCAGAAGGGAACATACATACCCTTGATTTCGTTGATACGGTTCTCTGATTTGAATGATTTGGGAAGAAGGATCTTACCCTTGAGGTGATTTCTGTATGCCTCCATAGCTGCGTTTTTATCCAGCTTGAAGGGGATAACATAGTCAGGTTTTAATGCGCCTGAGAACTGGCCCATCAGAACAATGGGATTGTTGCAGTAGGGACACTCGGTTGCGGCCATATTATCGTCACCGACGATCTCACCGCCACAGGATTTACAGACATAGACCTTAAGGTTGTCTGTTTCGCCTTCCTGCCACTGAGTACCTTGTGTATCCCAGTTCATTTCGTCCTGAGAGGAGGCCTCCTCTTTGAGGACTTCATCAAAATCCTTGAGAGCATCCATTTCGAATTCGCTGTCACAGAAGGGACATTTCATCTTCTGGATGTCGGAGTTAAATTCGATAGCTCCGCCGCAACAAGGACATTTGTATTCCTGCAATACTGCCATAATACCAATCCTTCTATTGAGTTTAGCAGAGAATTACTGCTTGTCGTTGTCGTCAAAAAGATCTCCGCATTCAGGACAGAACTTGGGAGGATTGTGGGGGTCAGCAGGTGTCCAGCCGCACTTGTCACACTTGTAAAGGGGAGCGCCCTCGGGCTTCTTTGCACCGCATTCGGGACAGAACTTGCCCTGAGCAACTGTGCCGCACTGGCAGGTCCAACCCTGTACTTCGGGTTTTTTAGCTCCGCACTCGGGACAGAACTTGCCTGTTGCAGTAGCACCGCACTGGCACTTCCAGCCGTCTGCTGCCTGAGGCTCGGGCTTTTTAGCTCCGCACTCGGGACAGAACTTACCTGTTGCCATAGCACCGCACTGGCACTTCCAGCTATTTGCAGGAGCCTGAGCTGCCTGGGCTGCAGCCTGCTGAGCCTGCATTGCCTGCTGCTGCTGATTCATCTGGAAGAACTGGCCTGCGTTCATACCGCCGCCTGCGTTCATAGCCATACCCATACCGATGAAGCCGTTCATAGCACCGCCCTGGTTTGCAGCTGCTGCCTTCATAGCCTCAGCCTGAGCACCAACAAGCTCTGCGCCTGCAAGACCG
>JAZSME010000057.1:0-3682 GCA_045535715.1 Ruminococcus sp.
AGAGAAAATCCATCATTTCTTCTGTTGCGGTTCCTGAACGTATGAAATCTTCTTTCTGAAGTTTCTGTGCGTTTACAATACGGATAGATGCTGCAACACCCACATCCTCGTCAACAAGAGGTGTTTTAAGAACAGCAATACGGATGTTCTTGGATAAATGACCGAGGATTGCGGGGGATGTGTTGTCAAGCACCATGCCTGAAACGTGGAGCATTCGCCTTACAACATTTATGGCATGGTCGGGATTTTCGAAGTGTTCGTCAAGCTTTACGGTAGTGCCGTTAGAATACTGAACCTCAACGTCATCCCATGAGTTGATGTTGATTTCTTCTATTCCCGTACCGAAGATGTATTTCGTAAGGAACGAGAACTCTGCCATTTCGGTGTAGAGCTTGTCGATAAGCTCTTCCTGTGTAAGCCCCTCGACAGAGAGGCGGTAGTCGAGAAGATATTTTCCGATATACCGCTTTACCTGTCTTTTTATCTCGTCATTGCCTGTGCCTACGTTATTGATTCCGTCAACTACTAAAGCAGAATACTTGCTTGAAATGTATGACTGTACCTCGTCAAGTACCTCGCTGAACTGTTTTGTGTTTTCTGATCGGTAGAATAAATTCTGTGTGTTCTGTGTATTGGTTGCAAGTAAACTCATAATTAAAACTCCTGTTACAATTCAAATACTTCGTTGGATATCTTGGCAATGGCCTTTCTGAAATCCTTGCTGTCCTTACCAGTAAGACCTGCGAACAGATTTCCGGTGAGGAACTGCTGCTTAACCTCCGGACTGTGAGGTATCTTGAAAGAAACACCGCCCACAGCCTGTTCGATGTTGTCATCGGCCTGGAAGTCACCTATGTCACTTGCTACCTTGTACTGCTTGTTGGCGTTGAATTTGCTGTCAAGGAGTAAGGGAAGCTGGGAGGAAAGGTAGCTTATGGACTTTAAATCACATGACACAAGGCGGAGAACCGCGTCGGATTCGATAAGAGCAACAGCGGAAAGAACATCGCTTGAGATGTTGCAGGTGCAGTCTACTATGATGTAGTCGGCAAGCTTGCGAAGTTCGGCTATAAGCTCTTTTGCCTGTGTTTCTGTGTAAGGGGGATATGTGAAACTGTTCTCACCTTTGAGCATTCCTATCATAGTAAGATATTCGTTCTTCTTGTGAAGGATTGCATTCTGCTTTATGAGGGTTGATGTGACGTGAGCTGCACCCAGGATATTGCCCATAGAGCGTTCACAGTCAAGGTCGGAGGGCGGGCAGATAAAAGGGAGAGGAGGTGCTGACATATCGCAGAGTACAAGGATTACGTTCTTTTTAAGAGAAGCAATATATCTTGCAATCTTAACACTCACAAGCGTCTTTCCGGATGAGGGACTGCCCCATACCGCAAGGACCTGATTGTCCTTTCTTTCGGGAGGAAGCTCATAGCATTCGCTGTCGGCAATGTCGAACTCAAGGTCGAGTTCTTCATCCTCATCGCCTCTGTTCAGCATTTTATCAAGAAATCTCGGCATTGTCGGTCACCTCCACATTTTCTTCTTCTGTTGTTTCGAGGATGATTTCGGTTGTAGTTGTGGTTACGGGTTCTTCAATAACCGTTTCTGTTACAACTGCCTCGGTTTCTTCTGCAGTTTCTGTAACCGCAGGCACATCTGTAATGATTACGGGATCAAACACAGGAGAAGTTGTCTGTTCCACAACGATTTCTTCGGAATTGTCTGTCGTTTCAGTCTGAACAGGCTTTTCGATTACAACCTCTGACTTTACAGTTTCAAGCACCTTTGCCTGTGCCTCAATAAACTTTGCACAGTTTTCGGGTGTGCCTCTGTAAACGAGGGCAACGTGGATTTCTCCCTCTGCTTCAAGCTCGGCTAATATATTCGCCTGTTCGGGAGTAACAAGGAGAGTAACGGTTTCGGGGAGAGAGGTTTCTTCTTCGCCGTCAGGCTTGTATTCGGTAACGGCTTCGTCATTACCTGCCTTGTCTGTTACGGCAATAACCTCAACATACTGGAGTTCATCGGGAACAACAGTTTCGCCCTGTTCCTGATAGTCGCAGGCTATGATTGAAACAATGTCACCGGAAATGAGCTTACCCGAAAGACCACCTGCAAAGGAAGGGATTGTAACGGAGATTGCTCTCTTTTCGCCTGTAAGTCCGTAAAGGTAAGCATTTTCACTTGCGGGAACATCGCTTACTTTAGTGGATAAGGCGTATTCGTTCTTAATCATGGGACTTGTGGCGTACTTGCCCACAATATCATCAGCTTTACGGATGACTTCTTCGGGGAGATTGTATGCGCCCACCTCTACAGTTTCAATATCCTTTGAGGTGATCTCCTGACCGATTTTTAAGTCCTCTTTAATACGGACAATGGTTGTGAGTGTTGATGTTGAGGCGTTGAATAAAGGTGTGATAAGAAAACAGATAATAAGGGATAAGGCAATACAGATAATACCGAGGACGGTTCTGTTTTTCAGAATATTCATAGGTTAATTTTCCTTTCATATTAAATTGGTACAAAAGATACTCAAAAGATATCCGAGGGTTATAAATGGCACAAAAGCCATAGAAAGGCGAGCCGCCTTTGGCGATTCCTGCCTTTTGCAATCTTCTTCTTTTTCGGTTGCTGTTGAACGGCAGGGTTCACACAACTGCTCTGATGTGTCCGTATTATCGTGTTCTTTCTTCTTTGCTCTGCAGATAAGACGGTAAATGCCGAAGGCTATGAGATTTGTGAGCTGAGCCGCAAAGAGAATGAACATACTTTTCCATAACCCGCATGAAAGCGTAAGGGCGGCGAATATCTTGATATCCGCACCACCCGGTCTGCCGTTGGTGGAGTACGCAACGGCAAACATGATGATGGCGGGGATTAAGCCCCATAGATTTTCGGGGCGAAAACCTATGAGGCCGATTATCGCAAGAGCTACGCTTATGTGGTCATCGACTGTTTTAGTTCGTATATCGGAAACGGAGGCGATAACGAGATACGAGATTGTCAGTCCGATGAGAACAAGCTCTCTTTCCATTAGCCCTGGAAGTTGAACATTTCTTCTACTCTCTGTGTTACGGTAGGCATGATTGTGTCACCGAAGAGGGAGTAAAGCCCGCCGAGGAGTAAAGCGCCGATAACTACGGCAATGAGAATCTTGATACCGGAGTCAACGAAGTTTTCGGCTCTCATGTTGCAGAGTACGGCTGCTGCCTTAACAGATGCGTTTCTTGCCTTATTCTTAAGTGTTGTAAAAATCTTCATAGTGGTTATTTCCTTTCGTATTTAAAGATGGTTTATGGTTTACATTGCGGGGCAGAACATATTGTCGAACTGCTCCGCATTATTAAAATTTTCAGAGTCCTCGCCCTGATCTGTGGATATGGGTGCTGCAGCCTGATTCTGAAGCTGTGAGATAGCGTTCTTGTATGCACCGATTACTGCGTCGCTTAACTGCTGACGGAATTCGGCACTTACAGGGAAACAGATATCCTTGTACTCGCCGTTACTTGTCTTGTATGAGGGCATATCGAGGAAGAGACCTTTCTTGCCGTCAACGATTTTAATTCCTCTGACTGCGAAAGAGTCATCAAGTGTGGCAGACGCTACTGCCTTTACGTTACCTTCGGTGTTGATACGATTGATTTTTACGCTGATATTCATTGTGGTTTTCCTTTCTAAA
>JAZSME010000053.1:0-6643 GCA_045535715.1 Ruminococcus sp.
GTCCTCAGCTCTCTCGATACTCTCGGAGCTTGTACCCAGAAGCTCAACTCCGCACTCCTCAAGGATTCCCTTCTTCTCAAGCTGAGTTGCAAGGTTAAGACCAGTCTGTCCGCCGATGCCGGGAATAATTGCATCGGGTCGCTCATAGCGGAGAATTCTTGCGATATACTCAAGTGTGAGGGGCTCCATGTAAACCTTGTCGGCAATGGTGGTATCTGTCATGATTGTTGCGGGGTTTGAGTTACAAAGAACTACCTCGTAGCCCTCTTCCTTAAGTGCAAGGCAAGCCTGTGTACCTGCATAGTCGAACTCAGCAGCCTGACCGATAATGATGGGGCCTGAGCCAATAATAAGAATTTTCTTGATGTCTGTACGTTTTGCCATAAAACATTTCCTTCCTTCAGTCTTAAGTCATTATATATGAAATTATTATTTCCCTGTTTATTTCTCCTCAAAGGCTACTCTGCCCTTTGAGAGAGTAAGCTTGCATCTTCCGAACACCTTTTCTCCCTTGAAGGGGGTTGCCCTTCCCATGGTGAGAAATTCCTCGGGGTCTATGGTGTATTCATGCTCAAGGTCAAAGACCGTAAGGTCTGCCGCAGCGCCCTCTCTTATCTCCTGTCTCTCAAAGAAACGCTCTGAGGGGTTTGTGACCATAAGCTTTATAAGATGCTCGAGAGTGATAACTCCTGTCTTTACAAGCTTCGTGTAAAGCACAGGGAAGGCTGTCTCAAGTCCCACGATTCCCATAGCACTTTTCGAAAGCCCTCTTCCCTTCTCCTCAGGGCTGTGAGGAGCGTGGTCTGTGGCTATCATATCCACGGTGCCGTCCTTGATGCCTTCAATAAGCGCCTCTCTGTCAGCCTTTGCTCTTATGGGAGGATTCATCTTGAACCTGCCCTCGTCAAGGAGCATACTGTCATCAAAAACAAGGTAGTGAGGACCTGTCTCGCAGGTGATGTCAACACCCTCTGCCTTTGCCTTTCTGATGACCTCAACGGATTCCTTTGCGCTGACGTGGCAGACGTGATAGGAAGCGCCTGTCTCTTTAAGAAGCTCTGCATCACGCTTTATGGGACCCCATTCGCTTTCGGAGCAGATGCCCTTGTGGCCGTTTTCCCTTGCATACTCGCCATCGTGAATGTATCCGCCTTTGAGAAGTGAGTTGTCCTCACAGTGGGCAACTATCATCTTCCCGAGAGATTTTGCCTTTATCATAGCGGCTTTCATCATTTCTTCTGACTGGACACCTCTGCCGTCGTCGGAAAAAGCAACAGCCAAGTCCTTCATACCTTCCATATCGGAAAGCTCGTCTCCGTGCTGTCCCTTGGTTATTGAGCCGTAGGGGCATACGGTGATGACTGCATCCCTATGGATGATCTCCTGCTGAAGTTTAATATTCTCTACGCTGTCGGGTACAGGATTTAAGTTAGGCATGGTGCAAACGGTGGTGTATCCCCCTCTTGCCGCTGCCTGCGAGCCTGTTTTTATGGTCTCTTTATAAGAAAAGCCCGGCTCACGGAAATGCACATGCACATCCACAAAGCCGGGAAAGACAACACAGCCTTTGAAGTCAAAAACGGTTGCGTCGTCAGATACGATATCCTTAGAAAGAGAAACAATAACGCCGTCGCTGACGAGCACATCAGTTTCGGTGAACTCGCCTTTAATGAAAACTTTCGCGTTTTTAAGTAAATACTTCATATCTGTTCCTCATTATCTTTCTTTTCGGTAAACAAGGGCAGAAAACAAAAAAATCCTGCCGCAGATACACGACAAGACACAGTGAATAAACGCACGCAGTTTACCCTGCCTGCTGTATATAAACACAAATCTTGTCGGCATCTCTGTACCGCTCTTAAAGATTTATTGCAGTAATAATACCACCGAAGCGTCCTAAAGTCAATGCCATAGAAGAATTAAATTAAAGTTTTTTATTATATTCTACTATATTATTATATATATATTTACGAAATAACAATTTTTATAAAAAATGCCAAACCGCACCCCTTTTGAGAGTGCGGTTTTTCTACTGATTATTTCAAAGCGTCCTCTGTCTCTGCTACAAGGTTATTGATCCAGATTCCTTTTTTGACAAGAACAAAGCCTACTGTACATTTGATGACCTCAAGGCCCTGAACAATGAAGAAAAGGGGCACTGCAGGAACGCTTGTGAACCTTGCCAGCACAAACGCCACAGGAACACAAACAGTCCATACATAAACGCTGTCAAAAAGGAAGGTGACAAAGGTCTTTCCTCCGCTTCTGAGTGTAAAATACGCAGTGTGCACAAAAGCGTTAAAAGGCATAAGCAGAGAGCTTATCAGAAGGAAGCTTGTAGCCAGCCCCTTTGCAAGATCCGGAACGTTATAAATCTGAGGTATAAAAGGTGACAGAAGAGCCATAACACCGCCTACAACGGTACAGATCATTACCGCCGCAAAGATAAGCTTTCTGTCCTCATCCTTGGCACGCTCCAGCTCTCCTGCGCCGAGGAGCTGTCCCACAATGATGCTGATGGCATTTCCAAAAGCAAAGAACGCGCAGAAGAAAAGGTTTGATACCGTAGAGCTTATGTTCTGAGCGGTGAAAACCTCCTGACCTCTGAGGGAATAGCACTGCACAAGCATAGTAGTGCCCATTGCCCAGAGAATCTCATTGAGCATAAGAGGCAGACCCTTTTTTGCAATGTTTCCCACAAGCTCCCGGGGAATCCTCATGCTTCTGTAAAGCCCCTTGGCAAAAGAATATCTGTCTCTTTTTATGTGGGTGATAAGTATAATAATCAAAGCTTCCGCAAATCTTGCCACAACGGTTGCAAGCGCCGCACCTCTGACACCCAGAGCAGGAGCTCCGAATTTGCCAAAAATAAGAACATAGTTTAGACCGCAGTTTGTCACAACCGCTACCACACCTGATATCATGGGAAGAACGGTATTACCCGTTTCTCTTAAAGTACCTGCATAGGCCTGGCTTATTGCAAAAAGAGGTATCTGCAGGAGCATTATTGCAAGGTACTCTTTTCCCAGAGACAGAGTAAGCGCAGGGTCGATATCCGCCTCTCCCTCGTGAAGGAACATAGAGATAAGGGGCGACTCAAAGAGCCTGAAAAGCGTAAAACAGATAACAGACACCGCCAGAACGATGAGTATCTTCGCTCTGAAGGTATCCCTGACACCCTCTCTGTCCTTTTTGCCGTGGTACTGAGCCGTAAAAATGCCCGCACCGGAGATACCTCCGAAAATGCAGAGATTGAAAACAAACATAAGCTGATTAACCGCCGCAACGCCGTTGAGCTGCTCGGCACCCAGCCTTCCTACCATCATATTGTCGATAAGGTTTACAAAATTAGTGATTACGTTCTGAATGAGAATCGGCAGAGTAATCACAAAAACCTTCTTGTAAAATTCTTTACTTCCTATAAATTTCCTTAGCATATCAGATTTCCTTGTACCTTTAAAAATATCTCCCATAATTATATAACCGTTGCAATAAAATTGCAACGGTTACGGAATTTATCTTTTATATTTTTCGCAAAGGTTATTTATCTCGCTTGTAAGACGTTTGAGCTCCTTGTTTGGAATTCCCTCAAGACTCTTCACAAGACGCAAAAGTCTCTCAGACGCAGAATAAGCTTCAGTAAAAGCCACTCTCTTCTTCGAGAAGGAGGAATACTCCGCAGAGCTCTCTTTGACAGGGATACCCTCTGTCACGGTTTCAAACTCACCCTTAAGAAGGTCAAATACGGTGCCGCTGTAAGGAGCATCCGCTCTGATAGAAAACTTCTCTCTGAGGGTGTCCGCAAAGTCCATACAAGAGTGGTGTTCTCCGTGGTTGACAAATATATGTGAGGGCTTTCGGGAAAGCTTCTCAACGACATTGAGAAGTCCCTCCATATCCGCGTGACCGCTGATTCCGTGGAGCATCTCAATATGGGCATTGACAGCAATGTTATCCCCCATGATCTTTACAGATTTTGCGCCGTCGAGGATTCTTCTGCCCAAGGTGCCCTCTGCCTGATATCCCACAAAGAGTACGGTACACTCCGATCTCCAGAGATTATACTTCAGATGATGACAGACTCTGCCTGCCTCGCACATTCCGCTGGCGGAAATAATTACCTTGGGAGTGGGGTCAACGTTGAGAGCTTTGGACTCATCGATGGTCACGTTGATTCTGAGCCCGTCGAAAACCAGAGGATTGTCTCCCCTTTTCATCACCGCTTTGATCTCATCGTCGAAGCAGTCCGTACTGCATTGCATATATATGCCTGTTGCTTCATTTGCAAGGGGAGAGTCAACATAGACAGGAAAATCAGGGTGACCCTTCACCATATTCTGCGCCTTGATCTCTCGGATAAAGTACAGAAGCTCCTGAGTTCTGCCCACCGCAAAGGAAGGGATTATCAGGTTTCCGCCTCGGTCAAGTGCCTGCTGTATGTGCAAAGCAAGAAGAGAAAGCGTATCCTCTCTCTTTTTCTCATGAATTCGGTTTCCGTAGGTGGACTCAATCACAAGATAGTCGCAGAAAGACAGCTCCTTGGGGTCATTGATAATGGGCTGGTCAGTGTTGCCCACATCTCCCGAGAAGGTGATTTTCCTCACTTCTCCCCCTTCGAAAAGCTCCAGCTCCACCGCGGCACTTCCGAGAAGATGTCCGATATCCCTGAAGGTGACGGTAAAGTTTTCGCTTATCTGAAGTGGTGTGTCGTAGGAGCATCTTCTGAAATGACGCATAACTCCCTCAGCATCCTCAAGAGAGAAGAGCGGCTCCACCGCCTCATTTCCTGCACGCCTTGCTTTTCTTGTTTTGAAATTCGCTTCGCTCTCCTGAATGTGAGCGCAGTCTCTGAGCATAATGCTCGAGAGGTCACAGGTCTCCGCTGTGGCAAAAATCTGACCTCTGAAGCCGTTTTTGTAAAGAAGGGGAATATATCCCGAATGATCAACGTGGGCGTGGGTCAGAAAAAGAAAATCTATATCCGATGGCTTTACGGGAAGAGGCGCATTCTCAAAAACATCTCTTCCCTGAGGCATACCGAAATCCACAAGAGCAAAGCTTCCGCCAACCTCAAGAAGGGTGGAGCTTCCGGTTACCTCGTGACAAGCGCCGATAAACGTTACTTTCATTTTTATTTCTCCTCAAAACTTCGGTATCAGCCGTCCTTAAGATCCTGAACCAAAAGATTTTCAGGCTGAGGTGTCTCAATAAACTCAAAGAGCTCAGTAAGATTGTCTGTGGTCTTATAAAGTTCATCACAGGCAGAGCGGACAAAGCCCTTTTCAACAGCCGCATTCATCATGGCTGTGAGTTCATTGTAGTATCCCTTGATGTTATAAAGAGCGATGGGTTTGTTGTGACGACAGAGCTGTCTGAGAGTCATAATCTCAAAGAATTCCTCAAAGGTACCGATACCGCCCGGAACAATAATGAAAGCGTCGCTTTTATCTTCCATAAGCTGCTTTCTCTCACGCATTGTCCCTGTCTCGTATATTTCATCGCAATACTCATAGACAGCCTCGATATTTTCATTCTCGAAGAAGCTGGGAATAATTCCCACAATGAAGCCGCCCTGAGACTGAACACCTCGTGCCGCTGCACCCATAAGTCCGTTTTTACCGCCGCCGAAAACCAGTGAGTGGCCGCGCTTTGCAAGCTCCTCGCCAAGAATCTCAACCTGCCGAATGTACTCGGGATCGATTTTGGGAGATGCCGCACCAAAGACACAAATTCTCATATATTATCCTCCGTTCTGTATTTATTCAGTATATTCATGTATGAAATTATTATACCACGCAAGATATATTTTAAGCAATAGATTTCCTTTTTCTTCCAAAAGATTTAAGAAAAAATTTACAAATAAAGAGAGCGAAGGAAAACCCTCCGCTCTGCATCATAAAACATATCAGAGATATGAGAGAAGCTTCTCAACATTCTCTCTTTTTGTTGCCCAGCTTGTCACAAAACGGACAACGGTTTCATCCTGAGAGATCTTCTCCCAATTTTCGAAGACAACAAGCTCTGAAAGCTCGTCTCTCTTCTTGTTATCAAGCACCACAAACTGCTGATTGGTAGGAGAATCCGCATAGAGTCTCAGACCCTTTTTCACAAGACCCTCCTTTAAGAGATTTGCCATTTCGATGGCGTGAGCGCCCAGCTTAAAATAAAGGTCATCAGTAAAGAGAGTGTCAAACTGAAGAGAAAGCACCCAACCCTTTGCCATGAGAGCTCCTCTCTGCTTGATCTGAGGAGTGAACTCGCAGGGCATATTACCCTTTGTGAAAACAACTGCCTCACCGCACAGAGCTCCCACCTTTGTGCCGCCGATATAGAACACGTCACAAAGCCTTGCAATATCTGAAAGAGTAAGGTCTGCTTCCTTGCTCATAAGTCCGTAGCTGAGTCTTGCTCCGTCAAGATAAAGGGGGATCTTATACTCTCTGCAAACCTCTGAAATTGCACTGAGTTCCTCTTTTGAGTAGAGGGTACCGAACTCCGTAGGATAGGAAACATAAACCATTCCGGGATAAACCATATGCTCGTAGGAATCATCGTTCCAGAAGGTCTCGAGAAGAGCGCGAAGCTCCTTTGCATCTATCTTACCGTCGTGATGAGGAAGGGTCAGCACCTTATGTCCCGAATA
>JAZSME010000110.1:0-7340 GCA_045535715.1 Ruminococcus sp.
AAACAACACCGTGGTAGCTGTCATCGGGAGTGCAAAGACCGGGGAACTTGTCGGCATGTGCCGTCCAGTCAAACTTGCCGCTGTCGATAATGCAGCCGCCGACAGCCGAGCCGTGTCCGTCCATATACTTGGTGGTCGAATGGGTTACAATGTCTGCGCCCCATTCAAACGGGCGGCAGTTAATAGGGGTTGCAAAGGTGTTGTCAATTATAAGCGGAACTCCGTTTTCATGCGCTACCTTGGCAAAGAGCTCGATATCAAGCACCGACAAAGACGGGTTGGAAATGGTCTCGCCAAACACAGCCTTGGTGTTGGGACGGAAGGCTGCGCGCAGCTCCTCTTCAGTCGCATCGGGCGAAACGAAGGTGAAATCAATTCCCATCTTTTTCATAGTAACGTTAAAGAGGTTAAAGGTGCCGCCGTATATCTCCGAGCTGGAAACAACGTGGTCGCCGCAGGAGGCAATATTGAATATTGCAAAAAGGTTAGCAGCCTGACCGGAGGAGGTAAGCATAGCGGCAGTACCTCCCTCGAGCTCGCAGATCTTCTTTGCAACGTAGTCGTTGGTGGGGTTCTGGAGTCTTGTGTAGAAGTAACCCTCTGCCTCAAGGTCGAAGAGCTTGCCCATGTGTTCGCTGGTGTCGTATTTGAAGGTTGTACTCTGGACAATGGGAATCTGTCTGGGCTCGCCGTTTCCCGGTGTATAGCCGCCCTGAACGCAGGTGGTATCAATGTTCTTGTAGTTCATAAAGAAGCCTCCTTGACTTGCTTTTCTTTAGAATTAAAAGGGGCAGATACCAAACGGAATCTGCCCTCAAAATTCATATCTGATTCTCAGAAAGGATTTTTGAAGGCGGAGCTTTGCATCATCATATCTGCAGTCATTAAGAAATAATACATACCGGCTCCTCCTTTTCATTATCGCCTACAATTATACTCCATAAAACTTCCCCTTGTCAACAGTTTTTACACCTTGGAAAAACTATGAAAAAGAGGGAAATGAAATGATGAATAAATATCCAAAAAAGTGTATATATATAAGAAAAAAATCTTGTAATACGGGAGTGTTTTTGTTATAATAAAAGGAAAATAATTTGTATTGGAGGGAAACTCTGCATTTTTGTCGGATAGGAAGGTATAATTTTTCCGTCAATTTGCGTATTTTTTCGAAATGATTATTAAAATTTCATTTATTCTCCTCTTTCTCGCAGTTACCATTGGTGTTGGCATCTACTGCAGAAAGAAAGCCACCGACGTAAACGGCTTTGTTCTGGGAGGAAGGTCTGTGGGTCCCTGGCTTACTGCCTTTTCCTTCGGAACATCCTACTTCTCGGCGGGTATCTTTGTAGGCTATGCAGGTAAGTTTGGCTGGAACTTCGGACTTGCGTCAACCTGGATAGGTCTGGGAAATGCCCTTATCGGCTCACTCCTTGCCTGGGTAGTGCTCGGCAGGCGAACCCGAATTATGACCCAGCACTTAGGCAGTGCCACAATGCCCGATTTCTTTGAACTTCGCTACTTGTCGAAGCCTCTCAAGATTGTGGCGGCGGCAATCGTGTTCATATTTATGATTCCCTACACAGCCTCTCTCTACAACGGTCTCTCGAGACTTTTCTCCATGGGCTTTAATGTAGACTACTGGGTGTGCGTAGTACTGATGGCACTTGTTACCGCACTCTATGTTGTGCTCTCAGGCTATGTGGGAACGGCTCTCAACAGCGTTATCCAGGGTGTGGTTATGCTTGTGGGTATTATTGTTGTTGTGGGAGCTGTTCTGGGTGTGAACGGCGGCTTCAACGCCTCTGTTGAGCTTCTCTCAAAGCAGACAAGCGAGACTGTCTCCGAGGGCGGATACACCTCCTTCTTCGGTCCTGATCCCATATCTCTTCTGGGCGTTGTGCTCCTTACTTCTCTGGGTACCTGGGGACTTCCTCAGATGATAGGAAAATTCTACTCTATCAAGAGCGAGAAATCCATTAAGACAGGCACAATCGTCTCCACGGTATTTGCACTTATCGTTGCAGGAGGTTGCTACTTCCTGGGCGGTTTCGGAAGAATCTTTATGACCGAGGATGAGATCTCGGGTCAGTTTGACTCTATAATTCCCGCAATGCTCCAGAAGGTAAATTCAGACGTTGTAATTGCTCTGGTAATTATGCTTGTGCTTGCGGCTTCAATGTCCACACTCTCCTCTTTGGTGCTCACATCAAGTGCCACACTGGTGCTTGACTTTATGAATCCCATGAGAAAAGAGCCCATGAAGGAAAAGAAAAAGATGTTCTGGATGAGAATCTTCCTCGTGTTCTTTATTGTGGTATCTGCCGCAATCGCTATTGTTCAGGCGAACTTCCCTGTGGTGTTTATCTCTGACCTTATGGGAATCTCCTGGGGCACAATGAGCGGTGCTTTCCTTGGCCCCTTTATGCTGGGTCTCTACTGGAAGAAAGTCACAAAGCCCGCCGTCTGGGCAAGCTTCATTTTCAGTATCACCGTGAATGTTACATATATGGTGCTGAGTCTCACCAAGAATCTTGAGGTGCTTCCCAAGATCTTCAGAGCATCCTCCAATGTTGGTGTGCTTGCAATGCTTATGAGCATTCTCCTTGTGGTGGTGATAAGCCTTCTTACAAAGAATCGCGACGAGGAAAAGATTTGTGAGATGTTCTCCTGTTACGAAAAGCAGGTAACAGTTAAAAGTAAAAATTCTCTTGGAAATTAAAAAGTTTAGGAGTTTATGATATGAAAGAATTACTTATCGGCAACGCCGCAGTTGCCAGAGGTCTCTATGAAGCAGGCTGCTCCATAGTTTCAAGTTATCCCGGTACTCCCTCAACGGAGATCACCGAGTTTGCGGCAACTTATGATGAAATGTACTGCGAGTGGGCACCCAACGAGAAGGTGGCACTGGAAGTGGCCTTCGGCGCGTCCCTTCGAGGCAAGAGAGCTTGTTGCTGTATGAAGCACGTAGGCCTCAACGTAGCCGCAGACCCTCTCTTCACACTTTCCTACACAGGTGTAAACGGCGGTCTCGTTATCTGCGTTGCAGATGACCCCGGTATGCATTCCTCCCAGAACGAGCAGGATTCCCGCCACTATGCAAAGGCATCCAAGGTGCCAATGCTTGAGCCCTCGGATTCAAAGGAGGCTCTGGAGTTTACAAAATTTGCATTTGAACTTTCCGAGGAGTTTGACACTCCCGTATTTATCAGAATGTGCACAAGAGTTGCTCATTCCCAGAGCATCGTAGAGACCTCTGAGAGAGTAAATCCCCAGGAGAAGCCCTACGAGAAGAATCTTCAGAAATACGTTATGGTGCCTGCTAATGCAAAGAAGCGTCATCCCGTTGTTGAGGAGAGAACCTTAAAGCTTACAGAGCTTTCTGAAACCTTCCCGATCAACACCGAGGAGTACGCAGAGAGTGACTTCGGTATCATCACAAGCGGTACCTGTTATCAGTATGTCAAGGAAGTTTTCGGCGACACAGTAAGCGTTCTCAAAATTGGTATGGTCAATCCTCTCCCCGTTGAGAAAATTAAAAACTTCTCTGAGAAAGCAGGAAAGCTTTATATCGTAGAAGAGCTTGACGGTATTATTGAGACTCATGTCAAGTCTCTCGGAATTGACTGTGTGGGCAAGGAGATGTTCTCAAACATCGGTGAATTCTCACAGCTCACCATCGCAAAGGCTTTCTCAAAGGAAGTTCCTTCTTTCAAGGAGATCGAGACAGAAGTTCCCATGCGTCCTCCCGTTATGTGTTCAGGCTGTCCCCACAGAGGTATGTACTATGTTCTTGCAAAGAACAAGATCACAGTTCTGGGTGACATCGGCTGCTACACTCTGGGCGCTCAGCCTCCTCTCTGTGCTCTTGACAGCACACTCTGTATGGGTGCTTCCGTATCAGGTCTTCACGGCTACAACAAGGCAGGCGGAGAAGAGACCGAGGCAAAGAGCGTGTGCGTAATCGGTGATTCCACCTTTATGCACTCAGGTATCACAGGTCTTGTAAATATTGCATATAATGCATCCAACTCCACAGTTATCATCCTCGATAACTCTATCACCGGTATGACAGGTCATCAGCAGAACCCCACCACCGGCTATAATATCAAGGGCGACCCCGCCGCTAAAGTTGATCTTGAGACTCTCTGCCACGCAGTAGGCATCGAGAGTGTCCGTGTGGTGGACCCCTATAACCTTCAGGAGTGTGACAAGGTGCTGAAAGAGGAGCTCGCAAAGGCAGAGCCTTCCGTTATTATTTCAAGAAGACCCTGTGTTCTCCTTAAGAGTGTTAAGACCAAGCCTGCACTCAAGGTAAATGAGGATAAGTGCAAGAGCTGTAAGATGTGTATGAAGCTGGGCTGTCCCTCTATCAGTATGCATGGCGGCAAGGCTGAGATCGACGCAACTCTCTGCGTAGGCTGCGGAGTGTGTACACAGATGTGTAAATTCGATGCTATCGAGAACGGAGGAGAAGTATAATGACTAAAAGTATTATGATCGTAGGTGTTGGCGGACAGGGCTCTTTGCTTGCCAGCAACCTGCTGGGAAAGCTTTTCCTTTCAGAAAACTATGATGTAAAGGTTTCCGAGGTACACGGAATGAGCCAGAGAGGCGGTTCTGTTGTGACCTATGTACGTTTTGGCGATAAAGTTTACTCACCCATTATTGAAAAGGGCGGAGCAGATTTCGTTGTATCCTTTGAGAAATTGGAGGCAGGCCGCTTTACCGACTATCTCAAGGAGGGCGGTACCATCATCACCAACACTCAGCAGATCGATCCTATGCCTGTTGTTACAGGTGCCGTGGAGTACCCCGCAGACATCCTCGATGAGGTAGCAAGCAAGGTAAACCTTGATGCACTTGACGCTCTCGCTCTTGCTGAGGAAGCAGGCTCATCAAAGGCAGTGAACATTGTCCTCATGGGCAGACTTGCGAAATACCTGGACATTCCCTATGAAAAGTGGGAGGATGCACTTAAAAAGGTTGTTAAACCCCGCTTTATTGACATAAACTTAAAGGCATTGAGCCTTGGATATAATTATTCAGCGTAACGTTTGGAGGAATTAAAGTGGCACAGCGCTATTGGCAGGAGGAAATCGAGACCGCCTCACGAGAGCAGATCAGAGAGTGGCAGTCCGAGAGACTCCAAAAAACAGTAAAGCACGTTTATGATAACGTAAAGCTTTACAGAGACAGAATGGATGAAGCAGGTGTAAAGCCCGAGGATATCAAGTCAGTTGATGACCTTAAAAAGCTTCCCTTTACCTACAAGCAGGACCTTCGTGATGCTTATCCCTATGGTCTTTTTGCAGTACCCACAAAAGATGTAGTGAGACTTCACGCTTCCTCGGGTACCACAGGTAAGCAGATCGTTGTAGGCTACACAAGACACGACCTCGATGTGTGGGATGACATTGCTGCACGTCAGCTCTATGCAGTTGGTGCAGATGAGAACGACTTTATCCACGTTTCCTACGGATACGGACTTTTTACAGGCGGCTTTGGTCTTCACGGCGGTGCAGGCAAGATCGGCGCAACAGCCATCCCTGTTTCTTCAGGTAATACCGACAGACAGATCACAATTCTTCAGGACTTCGGTTCCACTGTTCTTTGCTGTACACCCTCCTATGCAATGTACATTGCAGAGCAGGTAAAAGCAAAGGGAATCGATCCCAAGACGCTGTCCCTTAAGGCAGGTATCTTCGGTGCAGAGCCCTGGACAGAGGAGATGCGCCGTCAGATCGAGGAGATGCTGGATATAAAGGCATACGATGTTTACGGACTTACGGAGATTATGGGTCCCTGCGTATCCTATGAATGCTCCGAGCAGAAGGGTATGCACGTAAACGAGGACCATTTCATTATCGAGACCATTGATCCCGACACAGGCGAGGTTCTTCCTTATGGTGTACCCGGTGAGCTTGTGTTCACTTGTATCACCAAGGAGTGCTGTCCCTTTATCCGTTACCGCACCCGTGACATCGGCGTCATCAATGCAGAGCCCTGTGAGTGCGGCAGAACATTTGTAAGAATGTCAAAACCCATGGGCAGATCCGACGATATGCTCATCATCCGCGGTGTTAATGTATTCCCCTCACAGATCGAGACTGTTCTCCTTCGTCAGGGATACCTCCCCAACTATAAGATCATCGTTGATCGTGTAAATAATACCGATACTCTCGAGGTTCAGGTTGAGATGAATGAAAACATGTTCTCCGATACAGTTACAAAGATCAAGGAGTACGAGAAGTCCCTTGAAAGTGATCTGCGTTCACTTCTCGGAATTGGTGCAAACGTAAAGCTCGTAGCCCCCAACTCCATTGAGCGTTCAATGGGTAAGGCTGTCAGAGTGCTCGATAAGAGAAAGCTTATAGGAGGTTAATGTTATGTCAATTCGTCAGATTTCTGTTTTCGTGGAGAACAAAAAGGGTTCTCTCGTTGCAATCACAGAGACTCTCGCCAGCGAGAGCATCGACCTTCGTGCAATGTCCATTGCCGACACTCAGGATTTCGGCATTCTCCGTCTCATTGTTTCCGATACTGACAGAGCGGTTGATGTCCTCAGAAGTAAGAACTGCATTGTAGCAGTCAACGAGGTTGTAGGTGTTCGTCTTAAGAATCAGCCCGGTGCTCTTGCTACCGCAGTAAAGGTTCTTTCAGAAAACGACATAAATATTGAGTATATGTACGCCTTCAACGGTTCCACACCTCACCACGCATATATGGTGCTTCGTGTGGATGACAACGATAAGGTTGCAGAGCTTCTTCTTAATGAAGGCATCAAGTGCATCACCGAGGAGCAGGCCTCTGAGCTTTAAGGCATAAAGATATTTTTATTGACATTTTTTTCATAATACAATAAACTGTATTTGTGATTTAATAAATAAAACCATAGGAGGTTTTTTAATGTTCAAGTCCGTAAAAGAAGTGCAGGATTACTGCAAAGCAAATGAAATCCAGATGATCGACTTCAAGATGATCGACATCAACGGTCGCTGGAGACACATCACAATCCCTGTGGGCAGACTTACCGAGGATACAATGGTATACGGTATCGGCTTTGACGGCTCAAACTACGGTTTCGCAGCAGTTGAGAAGAGTGATATGGTATTCATCCCCGACCTCTCTACCGCTCAGATCGATCCCTTCGTTTCTCAGAAGACTCTCACCATGACAGGCGACGTTTGCATCATCGGTGCAGTGGGCGAGGAGAACAGACCCTTCGACCAGTACCCCAGAAACGTTGCTATCCGCGCTCAGGAATATATGAAGGAAACAGGTATTGCTGATCAGATGATCATCGGACCTGAGTTTGAGTTCCATCTTCTTGACCACGTAAG
>JAZSME010000108.1:0-4037 GCA_045535715.1 Ruminococcus sp.
CGCTCAGGAAGAGGCTCATGCTCAGGGTTACTCCCAGGTTCTCTGGCTGGACGGCGCTCAGAAGAAATATGTTGAAGAGGTTGGCGCTATGAACATCTTCTTCAAGATCGGTGACGAGATCGTTACTCCGGAACTTGGCGGAAGCATCCTCCCCGGCATTACCCGTAAATCCGTTCTCGAGCTCCTCAGAAGCCTCGGCTACAACGCAACAGAGCGTCTCCTCCCCATGCAGGAGATCGTTGATGCTTACAACAACGGTAAACTTGACGAAGTTTTCGGCACAGGTACTGCTGCTGTTATCTCTCCTGTTGGTACACTTCGCTACAAGGATGACGTTATGACCATCGGCGACGGCACCATCGGCGAGCTTTCCCAGAAGCTTTACGATACAGTTACAGGCATCCAGAATGGCACAGTAGCTGACGAGTTCGGCTGGATCGTAACCGTATAATGATGGATATAAAAAGAATCACAATTTTTGCAGGACACTACGGCTCGGGCAAGACAAACATTGCGGTAAACTATGCCCTTAAGGTTCGGGAGCTTACGGATAAAAAGGTCTCACTTGCTGACCTTGATATCGTAAATCCCTATTACAGAGCAAAGGACAGCACAGATATCCTCGAGGAAAAGGGCATCCGCCTTATCTCTTCGGAATTTGCAAACTCCAATGTTGATCTTCCCGCAATGCCCTCTGAGGCTTATGCCATCATCGACGACAAGGAGACCTTTGCGGTCTGTGACGTTGGCGGTGACGACAGAGGTGCCTATGCTCTGGGCAGATACCGTGACGGCATTCTCAGAGAGGATTACGAGATGCTTCTGGTTATCAATAAGTTCCGTCCTCTCACAAGAGATATTGAGGGACTTGTTGAAATCAAGGAAGAGATCGAGGCCGCCGCAGGCATTCCCTTCACAGGAATTGTGAATAACTCTAATTTAGGACTTCAGACCGCACCCGAGGATGTTATTTCATCCTTTGACTATGCGAAGAAGGCTTCTGAAGCCACAGGACTCCCTGTAAGATTTACAACAGTGTGGGAGAAAATAGCCCCCGCACTTCTTGATAAATACGAAAATATTATGCCGATCTCCCTTCAGGAAAGGGACTTCTGGTGATTTGGAGGTAAAGAAATGGCAAAGGTTACATTTAATAAGAATCTCTGCAAGGGCTGCGCACTCTGTGTAGGTGCTTGCCCCAAGGGTATCGTTGCTCTCTCTGAGGAAATCAATCAGAAGGGTTATCATCCCGCAACAGTTACAGACATGGAAAAGTGCATCGGCTGTGCATTCTGCGCAACAATGTGTCCCGACTGTGTTATTACGGTAGAGAAGTAAGGAGGATAAGATATGAGCGAGAAAGTTCTTATGAAAGGTAACGAGGCTCTGGCTGAAGCTGCCATTATGGCAGGCTGCCGCCACTATCTCGGTTACCCCATTACACCTCAGACAGAAATCGCTGCTTACATGGCAAAGCGTATGCCTAAGGTAGGAGGCACCTTCCTTCAGGCTGAGTCTGAGATTGCAGCTATCAATATGGTTATGGGTGTATCAGCAGCAGGTAAGCGTGCTATGACATCCAGCTCCAGCCCCGGAATTTCCCTTAAGGGCGAGGGCCTTTCATATCTTGCAGGCTGTGACCTTCCTGCATTTGTTGTAAACGTTCAGCGTGGCGGCCCCGGTCTCGGCGGCATTCAGCCCTCACAGTCTGACTATTTCCAGGCAACACGCGGTACTTCCCACGGTGACTATCACATGCTGGTGCTTGCTCCCGCTTCAGTTCAGGAAATGGTTTCCATGACATTCAAGGGCTTTGACCTTGCTGATAAGTATCGCATGACCGTTATGCTTCTTGCTGACGGTACCATGGGTCAGATGATGGAGCCTGTATCCCTTGATATGGGTGAGGTTACAGAGTATGACAAGTCCTGGGCTGTAACAGGCACAAAGTGTGAGAGAAAGCAGAACATCGTAAACTCCCTCTTCCTCAAGCCCGAAGAGCTTGAAAAGAAGAACTTCGAGAGATACGAGAGATATAAGACTATCGAAGAGAACGAGGTTATGTATGAGGAGTACCTTATGGATGACGCAGAGATCTGCGTAGTTGCATTTGGTATTGCCGCAAGAATCTCCAAGAATGCTATTGATATGGCAAGAGCAAAGGGTATCAAGGTCGGTATGCTCAGACCCATCACCCTCTGGCCCTTCCCCAAGAAGGAGCTTCGTGCTATTGCTGACAGAGTAAAGAACTTTGTAAGCGTAGAGCTTTCCATGGGTCAGCTCATTGACGATGTACGCCTTGCAACAGAGTGTACAAAGCCTGTGCTTCTGTGCAACCGTACCGGCGGTATGATCATGACTCCCGAAGAGGTTCTCGCAAAGATAGAAGAAGCTAACAAAGGAGGTAACGTATAATGGCAGTTGTATTTGAAAAGCCCAAGTCACTTACAGATAAGGTTCTCCACTACTGCCCCGGCTGTACTCACGGCATTATCCACCGTCTGGTAGCTGAGGTTATTGACGAGCTGGGCATTCAGGGCACAACAGTAGGTGTTGCTCCCGTTGGTTGCTCCGTTATGGCTTACGATTATTTTGATATTGATATGGTTCAGGCAGCTCACGGAAGAGCTCCCGCAGTTGCAACAGGTGTTAAGCGTGCAAACCCTGAGAACATCGTGTTTACATATCAGGGCGACGGCGACCTTGCCGCTATCGGTACTGCTGAGACAGTTCACGCAGCAGCAAGAGGCGAGAACATCACAGTTATCTTCGTAAACAACGCAATTTACGGTATGACAGGCGGCCAGATGGCTCCCACATCCCTTCCCGGTCAGATCACACAGACCTCTCCCTACGGAAGAGACGTAAGTCAGGTTGGTCTTCCCATCAAGGTTTGCGAGCTTCTCTCAAATGTTGACGGCGCTGCATACCTTGAGCGTGTTGCAGTTAACAACGTCAAGAACGTAAAGGCTGCAAAGAAGGCTATCAAGAAGGCTTTCGCAAATCAGATCGAGGGCAAGGGCTTCTCTCTTATCGTGGTTGTTTCCACCTGTCCCACAAACTGGGGTCTCACACCTCAGAAAGCACTGAACTGGCTTGAGGAAAATATGCTTCCTTACTATCCTCTCGGTGTATACAAGGACAAGTACGCAGAGGAGGTTTAAGACTATGACAACAAATATGCTTCTTGCAGGTTGCGGCGGTCAGTGTATGCTCTTCTCAGGAAAATTTCTGGCTTACGAGGGACTTTTAGAGGATAAGGCTGTAAGCTGGCTCCCTTCCTACGGCCCTGAGATGCGTGGCGGTACAGCAAGCTGCTCCGTTATCATCTCCGACACACCCGTTGGTTCTCCCATCGTATCAAACCCCGATGTTCTCATCGCTATGAATATGCCCTCTCTGGATAAGTACGAGCCCGCTGCAGTAAGCGGCGGCAAGATCTTCGTTGACAGCGCTCTCATCGACAGAAAGGTAGAGCGTACTGACGTTGAGGCTTACTACATTCCCGCAACAAAGCTTGCAAGTGACGAGGGCCTTTCAGGTCTTGCAAATATGATCATGGTAGGCTACGTTATCAAGAAGACAGGTATTATTCCTTTTGAGAATATTGACAGAGCTCTCGCTAAAGTTGTTCCCGCTTCCAAGCAGCACCTTCTCGATTCCAACAAGAAGGCTCTGGAGCTGGGCTACAACTACGCTGAGTAATCAAATATCAGGCTGACAATCTATCAGTTCATCAGACTCCGAAGTGTAAAGCTTCGGAGTTTTTTGTTGCGGATTTTCGGGTGAAAAAGCCTTCCCCTCGAGGAGAAGCCTTTCGGGCGACCCATGACCGCCCCTACGGATAGGAACGCAATGCCCCCATAAAACGGCAAATGAAAATAAACGTTTGATGAAAAATCGTAGGGGTTGGCGCCACGACAACCCGTAACGTAATGTCACCTTTCCTTCCGAGGATTTTTTCGGGCGAAAAAAGCCTTCCCCTCGAGGAAATTCCCCTGTCAGGGGAAATGTCGGCAAAGCCGACAAAAGGGTTG
>JAZSME010000015.1:0-11898 GCA_045535715.1 Ruminococcus sp.
TCAGTATCTCTGACAAGGTAAAGGGCGTTATCCTTGAATACGCAAAGAAGCTGGGACTGGGACTCGGCATCGTGGGTCTCTACAACATTCAGTTCATTGTTGACAAGAACGATGACGTTTATATCATCGAGGTTAACCCCAGATCCTCCAGAACAGTTCCCTTCCTCTCCAAGGCAACAGGCTACTCTCTTGCAGATATTGCTACAAACGTAATTATGGGCAAGACTCTCAAGGAGCAGGGAATTTTCACAATATCTCCCACAGAGAAGAATCGCTGGTACGTTAAGGTTCCCGTATTCTCCTTCAATAAGATCAAGGGCCTTGACGCTTACCTCTCACCTGAGATGAAGAGTACAGGTGAGGCGATCGGCTATGACTCTAAGCTCAATCGCGCAATGTACAAGGCTATTCAGGCTGCAGGCATGACCGTTCAGAACTACGGCACAGTTCTTGTAACAATTGCTGATAAGGATAAGGCAGAGGCTCTGCCCCTTATCCGCCGCTTCTATAAGCTGGGCTTCAATATTCAGGCAACAGAGGGTACTGCAAATTACCTTATCAATCACGGAATCCGTACCCACAAGATGGGCAAGATTTCCGATGGCTCAGAGGATATCCCCAAGGCTATCCGCAAGGGTCACATTGCTTACGTTATCAACACTCGTGATATCGGTTCTGCAAGTCAGGCAACAGACGGCTACGAGATAAGAGCTTGTGCTTCTGAGAACAACGTAACAATGTTCACAGCTCTTGATACCGTAAAGGTTCTTCTGGATGTTCTCGAGGAGACAACACTCACAATTTCTACTATCGACGCAGAATAAGTAGGAGTGAATTAAAATGAAACAGACAATTTTCAGAATTATTTCTAACGAAAAAATTGCCAAAGACGTTTACGAAATGCAGCTTCAGGGTGACTGCGAGGATATAAAGTGCGGTCAGTTTGTAAACCTTAAGCTTCAGGGCTTCTACCTTCGCAGACCCATTTCCGTCTGCGAGGTGGATGAGGATATCCTCACCCTGGTTTACAAGGCGGTGGGCAGAGGCACAGACTATATGAGCACTCTTTGTGAGGGCGACGAGGTGGATGTGCTGACAGGTCTCGGCAACGGCTACGACACAGAAAAGTCAGGAGAGAAACCTCTTCTCATCGGCGGCGGTGTAGGCGTGCCTCCCATGTATCAGCTTTGTAAGGACCTTATTGCAGAAGGTAAGAAGGTCACTGTTATCCTTGGCTTTAACACCGAGGAGGAAATCTTCTATATGGACGAGTTCTATGAGCTGGGCGCTGATGTGTATGTATCAACCGTTGACGGAACTGAAGGCAAGAAGGGTTTTGTCACCGATATTATGAAGGATATGGATGACTACACCTACGTTTACACCTGCGGTCCCGAGCCTATGCTTACGGCTGTATATAATGAGTCAAAAACCTCGGGTCCGTTCAGCTTCGAGGAGCGTATGGGTTGCGGTTTCGGCGCTTGTATGGGCTGTTCCTGCAAGACAAAGTACGGCAACAAGAGAATCTGCAAGGACGGTCCCGTTCTTGAGAGGGAGGAGATAATATGGTAAACACAAAAGTAAACCTTTCCGGTCTTGAACTTTCAAATCCCATTATCCCGGCCAGCGGAACCTTTGGCTTTGGCTACGAGTTTGCAGAGCTTTATGATATCAATATCTTAGGCTCTTTCTCCTTCAAGGGTACAACTTTAGAGCCCCGTTTCGGAAACAACACTCCCAGAATCGCAGAGACTCCCTCCGGTATGATCAACTCCGTAGGTCTGCAGAATCCCGGAATCGACAAGGTTATCTCTGAGGAACTCCCCAAACTCAAGAAGGTTTTCAACAAGAAAGTTATTGCGAATATCAGCGGCTTCTGCATCGATGAGTATGTAGAGTGCTGTCAGAAGATAGACAAAGAGGATCAGGTAGGTCTCATAGAGGTCAACATAAGCTGTCCCAATGTTCACGGCGGCGGTATGGCTCTGGGCACCGATCCCAAGATGGCCTTTGATGTCACAAAAGCTGTGAAGGCTGTGACCACAAAGCCCGTTTATATGAAGCTTACTCCCAACGTTACCGATATTGCCTCCATTGCAAAGGCTTGCGAGGAAGCAGGTGCAGACGGAATAAGCCTTACAAATACCTTCCTCGGTATGAGAATCGACCTTCGCACAAAGAAGCCGGTCCTTGCAAACAAGGTAGGCGGCTTCTCAGGTCCCGCAATATTCCCTCAGGCTCTGAGACTTGTGTATCTGGCATTTGAGGCAGTAAACATTCCCATCATCGGAATGGGCGGTGTCTCAACAGCTGAGGATGTAATCGAAATGATGCTTGCAGGCGCTACCGCTGTTCAGGTTGGTGCTGCAAATCTGGTTGACCCCTTTGCATCAAAGACAATTATAGAAAACCTGCCTTCCGTTATGGAAAAGTATGGCATTAAAGATTTAAATGATATTATAGGAGGCGCACACTAATGGGTAAAGATGTAATTGTAGCCTGCGACTTTGCAGGCAAGGAGCAGTGTCTTGCATTCCTCGATAAATTCACAGATTGCAAGCCCTTCGTGAAAATCGGTATGGAGCTTTTCTACTCCGCAGGTCCCGATATCGTAAGAGAAATCAAAGCAAGAGGTCATAAGATTTTCCTCGACCTCAAGCTCCATGATATCCCCAACACAGTTAAGAAGTCCATGTCAGTGCTCAAGAATCTTGACGTTGATATGACAAACCTTCACGCAGCAGGTACAAAGGCTATGATGGAGGCAGCTCTCGAGGGTCTCACCCGCGAGGACGGCACACGTCCTATCCTTATTGCTGTAACACAGCTTACATCTACCAGTGAAGAAGCTATGAAGGCTGACCTTCTCATTGATGCCCCCATTGACGAGGTTGTTATGCACTATGCAAATAATGCAAAGGATGCAGGTCTCGACGGCGTTGTTTGCTCACCCTTGGAGGCAGGCAAGGTTCACGCAAGATGCGGCGAGAAATTCGTAACAGTTACTCCCGGTGTCCGCTTTGCTGACGGTGATGTAGGTGATCAGAAGAGAGTTACAACTCCCGAGCGTGCAAAGGAACTGGGCTCTGACTATATCGTAGTAGGCAGACCCATAACAGCTGCAGAGGATCCCGTTGCTGCATACAAGAGATGCGTAGCTGAGTTTGTAGGCTAATCAGTAATTATCAGAAAGGACATAAAGATTATGGAAAAGAAAGTTGCAAAAGCATTACTTGGTATCAAGGCAGTATTTTTAAGACCCGACGAGCCCTTCACTTGGGCAAGCGGTATCAAGAGCCCTATTTACTGCGACAACCGCCTCATCCTCACAGCTCCCGAGGCAAGAATTATTGTTGAGCAGGCTATCGCAGACACAGTTAAGAAGGAGTATCCCGAGGCAGAGGTGCTTATGGGTACATCCACAGCAGGTATCGCTCACGCCGCAATCGCCGCACATCTTCTCGGTATGCCCATGGGCTATGTAAGAGGCAGTGCAAAGGATCACGGCAGACAGAACAAGATCGAGGGTAGACTTGAGGCCGGTCAGAAGGTAGTTGTTATCGAAGATCTTATCTCCACAGGCGGTTCCGTTATCGATGTTGTTGACGCTCTCAGAGAAGCAGGCGCAGAGGTACTTGGTATCGTTTCTATCTTCACCTACGGCATGCAGAAGGGTCTCGACAGACTTGCAGCTGCAAACGTTAAGAACGTAAGCCTTACAAATCTCGATGCAGTTGCAGAGGAAGCTGCAGAGAGCGGTTACATCAAGGCTGAGGATGTAGTAAGACTCAAGAAGTTCAGAGATAATCCTTCTGACGAGAGTTGGATCGGCGCATAAATTTCGTATTTTTAATTAAGGTAGTGTAAGTATGAGAGGACTTATTGACATCAGCGAACTCTGTATTAAAGAGTTGAATTCCCTGATGGATGTGGCTGAGGACATTATTGCTGACCCCGAAAAATACAGTGAGGCCTGCAAGGGCAAGAAGCTTGCAACTCTGTTCTTTGAGCCATCCACCAGAACAAGACTTTCCTTTGAAGCTGCTATGCACGAGCTGGGCGGTTCTGTTATCGGCTTTTCGGACGGAGATAATTCCTCCGCTGTCAAGGGTGAGAGCGTGGCAGATACAGCAAGGGTTGTAGGTTGCTACGCCGATATTATCGCAATGCGTCACTTTATCGAGGGCGCTCCCTTTGTAGCTGACAGAAACTGTGTTGTTCCCGTAATCAACGCAGGCGACGGCGGACACAACCACCCCACACAGACTCTGGCTGACCTTCTCACCATCAGACGCGAGAAAGGCAAGTTTGAAGGCCTCACCGTAGGTTTCTGCGGCGACCTTAAATACGGCAGAACAGTTCATTCTCTCTGTACAGCTCTCGCAAGATACAGGGACGTAAAGTTCATATTTATTTCTCCTAAGGAATTAAAGATTCCCAGTTATCTGATTTATGAGGTGATTGAGAAGGCCGGAGTTGAGTATGTGGAGGTTGACTCCCTCGAGGAGGCAATGCCAAGCCTCGACATCCTCTATATGACCCGTGTTCAGGGGGAGAGATTCGAGGATAAGGCAGAGTACGAGAGACTCAAGGACAGCTATATTCTCACCGCAGATAAGCTCGGTAGCGCTAAGGAGGATATGATTATTCTTCATCCTCTTCCCAGAGTAAATGAGATTTCCGTTGAGGTGGACTATGACAGCCGTGCCTGCTACTTCAAGCAGGTTTTAAACGGAAAGTATATGAGAATGGCTCTTATTCTCAAGCTTCTTGAGGATGCACCTCTGGGAATATCTGCTGACGCGGTGCGCCCTCTGCCTCTTTCAGATGATGCAGAAGGTAAGCATGTATGCCAGAATCCCAAGTGTATCACAAGAACGGAGCAGGAGCTTCCTCAGGCATTCAAGCTTGTTGATGAGGAGAAGAATATCCTTCGTTGCAAGTATTGCGAAAAGCGTGTTAAGTAACTCACTATATAACGAAAATTTCCCGTGCCTTTGGGTGCGGGATTTTTTTTAAAAAATTTCTGAAAAATTGTGACAAATCGGCACTTTCATTTGTATTAGTATCAAAGGGAGATTGAAACCCTGATTTATCACGAAAGGATGAGATTTATGAAAAAGATTATCAGCGTTATTCTTTTGATACTTCTGATGCTCAGCGCAACCTTTTCCCTGAGCGCTGTGGAGCTTCCTGAAGCTCCAAGTGTAGCAAAGCTTGATGAGAAGCTTAAACTGAAAGTAGAAGAGTTATCCGAGGAGGATATAGTCGGCATCTGGGTGTGGTTCACCCATGGCCTCACCGGTACTGATATTGACAATCTTACCATTGAAAAGTACGGCCCTGAAATCAAGGACTTTTCGGTGAATTATGATGATTACGAGACTGTACAGGAGGCAAGAGCCGCCGAGAGAGAAAAGGTACATCGCTGGAGAAATGCAAGGATTGAAATCAGCAAGGAGTTTTATACCACCAACAACGAAAGAATCCTTGATGAGCTGGGAATTCTAGATTCCGAGCGGGACTTTGTGAGTATGCTTTCACCCGTTGCAATTCTCTATGTGCCTGTTTATACGGCGATATCCATAGCTGAGCATCCCGAGGTTGCATCGGTTTATTACTATGAAGAAGAGGTTGCTACTCCCGATGAGCCTCCAATGGATCCTCCCACAGAGCCACCCACAGAGAAACCCTCTGAGACTCCCTCTGCGTCCTCTGACGAAGTGAAGTTTTATGAAACAGATGAGTTCAAGAGGAAGTTTATGAGCTTCTGCTCACCTTATAAGGAATATTCCCCTGAGAAGGTGCTTATTTGGGACGCAAAGGAAATTGGAGACGTTCTGGTTTTCACAGGCGACCTCACAGAGGGCAGTCAGGTGCCTCTTGACGGACATTATGAGATTCTGGGAGACTGGGTTGTAAATAATTACGGATACTACGTATATGGAGACGGACTTTGTCTTTACGCCTATGACGGAGATAAGTTCTATACAATAAAAGAAGCATGGGACAAGGGGATAGTTAGCGATTTATCAGAGGTTGACTATTTCGCAAAGCCTATTTATGTGACAAGAATCGGTGATGCCAACAGAGACAGGAAGATAGATATAAAGGATGTAACTGCTATTCAGAAACATATTGCGGGACTTGAGACCCTGGAGGTTTACTCCGGATTCAGATGTATTTATGATTTCAACAGGGATATAGATATCAATATAAAGGATGCCACCGCTATCCAGAAGCATATTGCAGGACTTGAGTAAAAACAGAATAATTTAAACATCGGGAGCTGTGAGAAATCACAGCTCTCTTTTTGTTTTTGGGGGACGATTCATAAATCCCTCGAAATTAAATGCCATCAAAAGTACTTAATAGTCAAAAAGCTGAAAAAACGAGAAAATCAAAGAAAACGAAAGAAAACAAGAGATTGCGCAGAATAAAATTAAAAAAACAGACTTAGTTTGACTTTGTCTGACTTTGACTTTCTCTGACTTATGATTTAGAATATAGTCAAGGTCAGGAAAGGTCAAAAACTTTTGATATATAAAAATAACCCAAGAGGTGAGAATATGCGTATCAGTGATATATTGGCTGAACACATTATGAAAATTCTCGAAACAGAAGAAGACGTGGTGTTCAGACGCAACGAGCTTGCGGAGCGTTTCGGCTGTGTGCCAAGCCAGATAAACTATGTGCTGACGTCAAGGTTTACTCCCGAGCAGGGATATATCGTTGAGTCAAGACGAGGCGGCGGCGGATATGTGCGCATCAGCCGTATCATAACGGATAAGGGCGACGCTCTTATGCATATAATAAATTCAATAGGTCAGGAGCTTGATAATCTTACCGCCCACATAATGATTAGAAACCTTGTTTCCTCGTCAATAATAACCGAGGATGCAGGCTCCCTTATGATGGCGGCAGTATCTGAGAGAAGTCTTTGCAGCGTTCCCGTAGCTCTTCGCGATAAAGTCCGCGCAGATATATTCAAGAGTATGTTTTTAAATCTGGCATACAGGAGGTAATGATATGAAATGCAGTAAATGTAAGATCAAAGACGCAACAACAAGAGTGAAAAGAGTAGTCAACGGTGAGTATGAGGAGTATATGCTCTGTGCTGACTGTGCCCATGAAATGGGTTTTACAAATGTTTTCGATATGGAGCTTCCCGATATGTTCGGGGGACTTATGAAGAGTATCTTCGGAGCTCTTCCTGAGAGAACATCGGCAACAAGATGTCCCCTGTGCGGTGCGACCTTCGGAGATATCCAGAACACAGGCAAGGTAGGCTGTGCAAAATGCTATGAGATTTTTGAATCACAGCTGTTGCCTTCGGTGAGAAGAATCCACTCAAATACAACTCACTGCGGAAAAACTCCCGAGGATGTGTATGAGGAGAACGCAGCCGAAGACGTGAAACCCCAGACCACAGAGTATACAAAGGAAGATATGATAAAAGAGCTCAAAGAAAATCTTGAAGCGGCGGTGAAGGTCCAGAATTTCGAGGAAGCCGCAGAGCTTCGTGACAAAATCCGTGAACTGGAGGGAAGCAAAGATGAGTGACAGCGTATATATTTCATCGAGAGTAAGACTTGCGAGAAATCTTAAGGACTATCCTTTTCCTGCGAGAATGAATGATACACAGCGAAGCGAACTGATATCGAAGGTAAAGACTGCCATCGAAGAAATAGGCGAGGAGCTGATGTTCGTAAACCTTCAGGAGCTTTCCGACACACAGATAATTGCTATGGTTGAGAGACACCTCATAAGCCCCGAGTTTGCTGACAGAAGCCGGGAGAGAGCTCTGGCTGTTTCCAAGGACGAGAGCATCAGTATTATGATAGGTGAGGAGGACCACTTAAGAATTCAGGTGATTCTCCCCGGTCTTTCTCTTGAAGAGGCATACAGCACAGCCAACAGAATTGAGACAAAGCTTTCGAAAAAGCTTGACTTTGCCTTCTCAAAGAAACTGGGCTACCTTACCCAGTGCCCCACAAATCTGGGTACGGGTATGAGAGCCTCGGTTATGATGCATCTGTGTGCCATGGCAGAGACAAGAGCGGTGCCCCGAATTGCCTCGAATCTCTCAAAGCTTGGCTTTGTGATCAGAGGCACTTACGGAGAGGGAAGCGACGCTTCCTCATCGCTTTATCAGCTGAGTAATCAGGTGACTCTGGGTATCTCAGAGGAGACCGCAATCGAAAACATACTAAGCATTGCAGGAAAGCTTTCCGAGACAGAGAATCACACAAGAGAGTCCCTTCTTGAGAGTATGGAGTATCAGGATAAAATCAGCCGAAGCATGGGAATACTTCTTACAGCAAGACTCATTTCCCACAGTGAGGCGGTGAGACTCCTCTCCAATGTCCGTCTGGGTATCTGCGAAGGTCTTGTGGAGGATGTTTCAGTAGAACTGATAGATAAGCTGATTTTAGATATTCAGCCTGCAAGTCTGATGGAGAGAGAAGGCAAAAAGCTCACTCCTCAGGAGAGGGATAAAGCTCGCGCGGAGCTTATAAAGAAGGCTTTAAGATAAGCTTTCAAAGGGTTAATAATTTGGATTTTATGAAAAACAGAGAGGGATGAAGTTTATGTATAATTTCAAAGGCTTTACAGGCAAAGCAAACGATGCCCTCAATTTTGCTATTGAAGAGGCATCAGCAATGGGTCACACCTACATCGGTACAGAGCATCTCCTCTTGGGCCTTCTGAGAGAGGGTACGGGAGTTGCCGCTACTGTGCTCAAGGAGTTTTCTGTTTCAGCGGATAAACTCAGAAAGAAGATAGGCGATATGGTGGGACAGGGACAGAGTCTGCCTCTTTCTCCCGATGACTTCACACCGAGAACAAAAAGGGTGATGCAGAAGGCAATTCTCATCTCCTCCAATATGGGTCACAATTTTGTGGGTACGGAGCATCTGCTACTTTCGGTGCTTTCCGAGACCGACAGCTACGGAGTGAGATTCCTGACAGAAGAAGGGGTAAATGTCAATGCGCTCCTTTCCTCTCTGAAGTCAAGTCTGCCTTCGGAGAATCCTTCGGGGGATGTGACACAAATGAACGGCTACGACGCCCCGAAAGAGGGTGGCAAGAAGGGTACTCTCTCCAAGTATTCAAGAGACCTCTGCGAAGCTGCCGCAAAGGGTGAGATCGACCCCGTAATCGGCAGAGAAGAGGAAATCACGAGAGTGATTCAGATCCTTTCCCGCAGAACAAAGAACAATCCTGTTCTCATCGGCGAGCCCGGTGTCGGAAAGACAGCGGTGGCAGAGGGACTGGCGCTCAGAATAACCGAAGGTAACGTGCCCGAGATACTCAAAGATAAAAGGGTAATGAGTCTGAACCTTACGGATATGATTGCAGGGACAAAATACAGAGGTGACTTTGAGGAGCGAATCAAGGGCGTCATCGACGAGCTGAGAAAATCCTCGGACATCATTCTCTTTATCGATGAGCTTCACACCATTGTGGGCGCAGGCTCGGCAGAAGGCTCAACGGATGCGGCAAATATCCTCAAGCCCTCCCTTGCAAAGGGAGAGATTCAGGTCATTGGTGCCACCACCCTTGAGGAATACAGAAAATACATTGAAAAGGATTCTGCTCTTGAGAGAAGATTTCAGCCCGTAAAGGTGCTGGAGCCCAGCGCAGAAGAGTCTTTTGAGATACTCAAAGGACTTCGTGACAGATACGAGGCTCACCACAAGGTGACCATTACCGATGAGGCCATAAAGGCGGCGGTAGAACTTTCCGTTCGGTATATCCCCGACAGATTCCTTCCCGACAAAGCTATTGACCTTATTGATGAATCTGCGTCAAAAATCC
Source organism: Ruminococcus sp. (assembly GCA_045535715.1). Classification (GTDB taxonomy): domain Bacteria; phylum Bacillota; class Clostridia; order Oscillospirales; family Acutalibacteraceae; genus Ruminococcoides. The sequence goes on from JAZSME010000015.1 coordinate 9,823, forward strand.
GCCTTGAGAGCCTTACTGTTCCCGAGGAGCTTAAAGCTCTTGAGGAGGAAATAAAGAGCCTTGAAAACGAAAAGAGTGAAGCGGTAAATTCTCAGAATTTCGAGACAGCCGCTCAGATACGTGACAAGCAGAACGCCCTTAAGGAGAAGCTTTCAGAGCTTCACAAGCAGTGGAAGGATCAGAGCGACAGCAGCCATCTGAAGTTAACTGCTGAGGCGGTAGTAAAGGTGGTTTCCCTCTGGTCGGGAATTCCCGTGGAGGAGGTCACAAAGGAGGAATCCGAGAGACTTCTTCATCTTGAAGAGGAACTTCACAAGCGCGTTGTGGGTCAGAATGAAGCGGTAAAAGCGGTGGCAAAGGCCGTAAGACGCAGTCGCTCCGGACTTAAAGATCCCCGACGTCCCATCGGCTCCTTCATCTTCTCAGGACCTACGGGTGTGGGAAAAACCGAACTTGCAAAGGCACTGGCTGAGGCAATGTTCTCTGATGAGAACGCAATGCTCAGACTTGATATGAGTGAGTATATGGAGAAGCATACAGTTTCCAAACTCATCGGCTCTCCTCCCGGATATGTAGGCTTTGACGAGGGCGGACAGCTCACCGAGCAGGTGAGGAGAAAGCCTTACAGCGTCATCCTCTTTGATGAAATCGAAAAAGCGCATCCCGATGTATTCAATATGCTTCTGCAGATTCTCGATGACGGCAGGCTCACAGACTCTCAGGGAAGAACAGTAAGCTTCAGAAACACCGTCATCATTATGACCTCAAACGTTGGTGCAAGACTCATTATGAGCGACACCAAAACGCTGGGATTTACAGAAGCCTCGCAAAAGGATGAGGAAAACATCAGAGAGCTTGTACTTGGTGAACTGAAAAAGGTTTTCAGACCTGAGTTTTTAAACCGAGTTGACGATATCATCGTCTTCTCGAAGCTTCAGGAAGAGGAAATCAAGGAGATTGCAAAGATTATGATAAGCGGACTCTCAAAACGCCTTAAGGAGCTTGGCTACGGCTTTGAGATCACCGACAAGGCATTGGATGAGATTGCAAAGGCGGGCTTTGATGATTCCTACGGTGCAAGACCTTTAAGACGTGCAATTACCTCGAAAATCGAGGATGCACTTTCGGAAAAGCTCATTGCCTCGGAGATTTGTGATAACGCAACTATTGTCTGCGACTTTGAAGAGGGAAGCTTTACCTTCACATCGAAATAAACAGGGGGCAGTCGGCGTCTGATCGGCTGCCCTTTTCTTCCTCAAAAATGTATATTCCTGAAAGCTCTTGCAAAACAGAGAACGGTGTAGTAAAATAATAAAAGTATTTTTGATATTGGGAGATTTTGTTATGAAGAAGATATTGGCATTTTTACTTGCATCTCTGTTTCTGATTTCTCTTTGCGCTTGCTCAAAAAAGGCTGTTTCCGAGGAAAATAAGGATGATACCCTTCGAGTTTCTGATAAGTACGCTGCAGGGGTTTTTTCCAGCAGTATCGATGAGCTTGAGGGATACTCAGGTGCAGGCAGAGCTGTAAAGACCGAGGACGGCAAAAATAAGCTTGAGGGTCTTGCAGTAGTCAGAATTCTTGAGTTTAACGGCGACAAAAAGCACGAGCTTGTGACAGTTTATTCCGACAAGAACGACCCCGATACCTATTGGATGGAGATCACAGGGTTTGACGCTGCACCTGCAAATCTCAAGTTCTGGGATGACAGCGAGAGAATCAAGGTAACCTCAAAGTCTTCTGAGGATTCTGAGGCACCCTGCGTGTGGTTCTATACAGAAGATTCGGGTAACAGCTATCTTGTTTTCGGAGATGACCTTTCAAAGTCCGCAGACTATTACGGCTATGTTCAGATGAAAGGTGATGAGCGTGTTTACAAATTCCAGCACGCGTTCACAGAGACAAACGGAAACCACAGAGAAGGTACCTATGAGAAAATTGAGCTTGTGGGTATGAGCGATGAGGAAGTAAAGGCGCATTTTGAGAAAAACGAAAGCGCAATCAATATAATTGAATCCGCAAAGTAATCAAAACAATAAAGAAAGTAACTAAACTTTTAAAATTTCGGGACTCTT
>JAZSME010000047.1:0-3541 GCA_045535715.1 Ruminococcus sp.
CTACACAATCACTTATAACGCAAACGGCGGCAGCGTAAGCCCCACATCGGAGACCTACACTGTAGAAGATACTCTTAATATTCCCACACCCACACGCGCCGGCTATGTCTTCCAGGGCTGGCTGGTTACCGTATCTGATGGCAACTGGGAACTTAACGGAATCTGTTCACCGGGTGAAGTTCCTGCAAAAATGTACGGTAACGTAACGCTTACCGCACAGTGGGCACTCAGCGAAATAAAAGTATACTTCGACACCATCCTTGATTTCAGCAAGTGGAACACCACATCCGCAGGTAATGCAACCATCAGCAATGTTACCGCTAACGGCTTCACACTTACATCAAATGCCGGTGTAGGCGAAGGTACATCTGAATCTCCCGAATTCCCTGTAACTGCAGGCAAGCAGTATTACATTGATATTGATTTCACCGGCGACAATTGGGATGTTTACATCTTCTTCAGAAACGAAACAACCGGCGGATTAGGTATCGATTTCGCTGACAGCACAAACCGCTTCTCATCAAACGGTGCAGGCGTTCAGTCGAGAACATTCACAGCTCCTGCAGGTGCAACAAAGGCTGTTATCCGTGTTGATGCCAACGGCTCAAGCAACCCAGTAACCTTCAGCGACATCAGAGTTTACGAAGCAACCACCTGCGCTCCGAATGTTAATGTTCCCGAGTCAAGCAAGGAAGTACAGTACGGTTCAACATTCGGTACTCTCCCCGTTCCCACAAGAGAAGGCTACACCTTCGCAGGTTGGTATGACGGCAATACTCTCATCACCGATTCAACAACCGTTACTCAGACCTCAACAGTTTACCTCAAGTCAAAATGGACCGAAAACAGCTACACAATCATTTATAATTCAAACGGCGGTTCAGGTACAATTGAAAACCAGACTGTTAAGTACAGCCAAAATGTAACACTTGCTTCAAGCGGAATCACAAGATCAGGTTATAATCTTCTCGGCTGGTCAACCAATTCCGCTGCAACAACCCCACAGTATTCACTCGGTCAGAGCGTAAGCAAACTTTCTGCCACTGCAAACGGCACAGTTACTCTTTATGCTGTTTGGGTAATAACAGATGATGCTCTTGTAAGCGATACCGTTGTTGTGGACTTTGCTTCCCCCATCGCAATCACACCTCTTGCAAATGACGCAATCTTCAATTCCGCAAGCGGAACAAGGACATTCCTCGGCATCACGGCAGACGGCACATCAACTCCCGCATCATCTCTTACAGGCACTTACGGTGAATTCACCGTAAGCGACGGTACCGTTACTTACAAGCCCACAAAGGTTGTAAACGGTACAGAGAAGATTTACTATCACGCATCAGTTCTTGTCAACGGCGTAACAACAAACATAAAGAACGAAATCATTGTTGCTCCTGCTTCAAACGTTCTCTATGAGGAAAACATCTTCACATCAACTGAAACCTCAAGTCTTGATTGGACTAAAGGCACGGCAAGCACTGTAAATCAGGATGCATCACCCGTAACAAACGAAGTTTACGGCTACGACACCAACAAAAACGGCTACAATAAAATTGCAAACTACTCAAACGGTTCGGCTCTTACAGTAACCGTTGACGAAACAAACAAGCGTTCAGAGAATATCAGCTTCAACTTCATGGGCGAGGGCTTCGACCTCATCGGTGCTTGTGGATCCAACACTGGTGTTCTGGTTGTGTCGCTCAAAAATAATGAATATGTCGAAGACGGAAAAGTAGTAAGCAAGGTGGTTAAGTCCTACATCGTTGATACCTACTACAGCGACCTTGACGAAAACATAGCAAACAGATACGCAGATACTCTTTATCAGGTTCCTCTCATCAGCGAAAACGGACTTGATTACAGTAACTACACAGTTCAGATCGTTGCTTCCTATCTTCCCTCAATGTCAGGTGCTCTCAGCACTCAGGCAGTCGGCGACGCAGATAACGAACTTCTCCGTGAAGCACTTGCTGAAGTCGGTCTTGAATATGCTCTCGATGCTGAATCAGTTGAAATTGTCTGGTTCGATGAAGATTCAATTCTCAACGGCGGCGAAGGCGTAAATACGGTTGAAGACGGTATGCTTGAAACTCAGGCAGTAACAAGCCTCCTCAACGTTGTTGACTCAGTAAGAGTCTATAAGCCCATTGAAGACGGCGATGCATACTACATTCCTTCCGAAAGAAACGCTAAATATTACAATGTTATTGATAACCTTGTAAACGTGAAGGATGGCAACATAATCTCAGGTACAGGTGCAGACATCTTTGCTTACATTTCAGGTAAAGATAAAGAATCAATTGCTATTGAAAACTATGCAAAAATCGGTCCTAAGGATGAGCTTTATCTCACCAGCGGTACAGGAGCTGTTGCATTCTCAATCAAAGATTTTGATAAATCAACATCAAGAGTTATGATCAGCCTCAGAGCTGCATCCGGCACTCCTACAGTTAAGATTGGTGAATATGAATTTGATGTCATTAGCAATACCGAAATGTATTATGACATTACAGATTATATCAAAGAAGGTATTGTAACAATAGAGAATCAGGATTCAGGTACTCTTCTTTCCATCGGCTCTGTTAAGATTACAAGCCAGCTCAATGAGACCGTTCTTCTCTCATCAGACTTTGACCTTGTTACCGCAAGCTTTATGATGATGGCTCCCGCAAAAGCGGTTGAACCCAACACTCCCATAGTGCCCGAGGACACAACCGATCCTACAGAACCCGAGGACACAACCGATCCTACAGAACCTGAAGACACAACCGATCCCTCGGAACCCGATGATACAACTGATCCCGATGATTCTGATGAACCCGCAAATCCCGATGATTCCGCAGAATGCTGGCTTGTAAGATTGATCAATTGGATAATTGCAACGTTCAAGAAGATACTTTCTGCTTTGAACAGTATTATTGGTTTTTAAGAAAGGAGTAAGATAATGAGCAAATATACAAAACCTAAAATCTCGCTTATTACTATGAATGCAACTTCTGCAGTGGCTTCCAGTTGCTCCTCAAGCACAACCGATGCCGAGATGATAAAAGATATTCTCATATCAATGGGATATGATCCGAACAATGCTTTCAGTTCGTATGAACCTTGCTCAGAACCCATTGATCTCGAAGGTTACTGCAAGTTCTCATCAAGCATTCAGGTTTTCTTCTCCTGATGTAACTTAATTAACGCTTGTACGGTTTGACGGGTGCTCATAAAACAGTAATTTAAAAAATGTTCAGAGCATCTGTCTAACAGGGTTGGCAAAAACAAAAATCATTTTAAAAGTCATCTGATTGAAAGTCAGATGACTTTTTATTTTATCAATTATGAAATAAAAATTACAGCAGGCAACATCCGTTTTAATGATATAATCCCCTTAAAGTAAACACTTAAAAAAACAAAATTTCAAGACTACGTTAAGGGGATTATATCGGCTTCGGCTGTGCAGGTGCTTTTTTCTGTTTTCGACTCAAAAAAACTTGTCAATTTAATTGGAAAATAATAAAAATATTTGTATTATTGTTGACTTTATATTGCT
>JAZSME010000132.1:0-4225 GCA_045535715.1 Ruminococcus sp.
GACGAATGATCTTGATATCGTAGTAAAGACCCAGTCTGGAGCAAGCGAAGTTTCTGAATCTTTCGCAGATCTCGGGAAGAGTGATCTCGTTGTCGTATACAGGGGGAACGTAGTCAGCCCACTGAGCGTCAACCTTAGAGAGCTTGAAGAAGCGGCTCTCGCCCTCTTCGAGAGGTGTATCCTGCTTGTTGAGAGCTTCCAGCTCATCGCCTGTGAGCTCTGCGATCTCGTTGGGATTGAGGCCGATCTGAGAAACCTTCATAGAGAGGATCTTGTCCTTCTCAAGGTTCAGTCTCATAACCTCGCGGTTGAGAGCAGATACTTCTTCTACCAGATCATTGGTATCCTTAACCTTCTTCTTGAAAGTGATAAACTTTTTTAAGGACATAACGATGAGGTAAACAAGCAGAACCAAAACGGCAATGATGAGTACCATACCGATAATAGCATAGACCCAAGCCAGACCGCCCAGTTCGGTAGTGTGGTTGTTTACAATTCCAACATACTTGGGGAAATTGAACATCTCCTTAATACCGATAAATATATTGGAAAAAGCAGTCCACAGGCCGCCCAGGAACTGTCCGAAGAATTCAAAGAAAAAATTTAATATGCCATCCATAATGTTTGTCTCCTTTTTAAGTGCTTAAAAAGATTTACCAAAAACAAGTTCTCAGTAGAACTAAGGGGTAGGGATTAAAGAAATTCAAAGGGGAAAGTGAAGGAAAATAAAGGGCAGGGATGCTTCCCACAGGAAACATTCGTTGAGGCGGGGGACTTACCCCTGCCCGAATAAATTTGACATCAATAGATCTTATAAACTCTGCTGACGAAAATAAGATCTATTGCTCGTCAATTAAAACCATAATAAATATCGCTTTCTGTGATAATTATTATTCCTGAGTATCTGTCTCGGATTCGCTCGAAGTTTCTTCAGAGGATGCTTCCTCTGCCTCCTCGGGCTTTTTCTCGGGAGCAGCTTCAGGTGAATCTGAAGTGTTCAGATTTTTCATGTACTCTTCGGCAATACGTCTCTTTTCTTCCTCTGTAAGCTCGTTTGCAGTGGGTGATCCCTCTGTTGCAAGCTTCTGAGCCTTGTAAGCAATAAAGTTTCTGATAACTCTGATAGCCTGAATGATTACAAAAACCAGAATGGGAAGAATAATACAGAGGAGGAATCCAATAGGCGACTGTACATAGTCAATTACAGAACCGATTCCGCCAATGCGAGTACCTGTATATACAGCAACAATTTCTTCTGCTGTCTTTAGGTTAGTATCCTCAAGAGGGTTGTTGATACCCTTTGTGCGATACATCTCAACGCCGTCTACGTTTACAACTTCTACAATGTTATGTGTTACAAGGATGGGCATGGAGTATGGCTGATTTGGAACAGCCTCTTTGTATATTCCGTTCTCATCCTTAATAACTGGCATGTAGAACATAACGGTCTGTCCTACTTCATAGGAATCTTCGTCGGAAAGTTTGCTGATAATGACGTCGCCTTTATAGATTGCGCCTTCTACTTTGGAACCATCCTCATTGTATGCTTCCATTGATTGAGTTTGTACGCTGTTAACTGTATAGCCGAAGATATGGGAGACATTTCCCGACTTTTGCGTAAGTGATACTACAAGTACTAAAATAGCAAAGATAAGAAAAAGTACTATAAAAATGTCAAGAATGACATTTAAAACAGTTTTTACTTTTGATTTCACGGCAAATGCCTCCCAAGGATTTCAGTTAATAAAAGTTAAGGTAAATTAAATCTGTATGTACAGGTTTAATTATGCTGCAGGTGTACCAGTTACAGTGAAGCTAATACCAGCAAGTTCCTGACCGGAGTTTGCATTTGTGCACTGTGCATCCTGACCCTCAAACCATACATAAAGATCGTAGAAAGCCATCTGGCCTGCATCAAGGTCACCTACAGTAATCTCGGTGTCTGTTTTAGCAGTAATTGAAACAGCATTGGATGTCTCAGAGTTATCAATTGAGCCGTCAGCCTTTACAGGGTAGTATGTTTCAGCGCTATTGGCATATACGCATTCTGCAAAAGTACCATTTGTAGTAATTGCATCTGTGCCTGCTTTAGGAACTAATGCAATACGTGCAAAGTCAGACTCACCTGCTAAGCCATTAATTGTGATTGTAACACCATTAACAGTTACAGCACCGGTGTTCTTAATGTTTAATTCCTGCTTAAATACATACTCTTTATTAGTAGCAGCAACGGAGCTGATTGTATCAGCTTTAACAGCACCAGTACCATCGATGGAGTTAGCTGTATACCAATTTGTACCATTTGCAGAAGATGCAGGGATCATTTTCTGCTTAGCATTAGCTGTACCGAACTCGTAATCTACAGAAGTACCCCACTGCTTAGAGCTATCTGCGATTTCAAGAGAGGAAGCAGCTGTTGTTGTAGCGTTGATGCCGCTAGCTGTTGACTGTGTGCTTGTTGAGAACCATGCGAATGTTGCGCCACTCAGAGCTACGATAGCAATAAGAAGAAGTGCTACAGAAGTGATGAGTGAACTTTTTCTGAATGTGTTTTTCATGAAATTTTCCTCCAAAATTTTTTTCTTTTCCGAATTGCCCCTCGGAAAGCGGGGTTGAATTTATAATCCAAATGGATCAGGATATCACGGGGGAGAGAGCCTTATTCCTCGAGTTCAGCAGCCTCGAAGAGCATCGACAGTCTCATGTGTCCGCCCATAATATCATTGATACATTCTGAATCCTCGCCTTCAAACCAGATGACAACTGTGTATTTATCTACTTCACCGGGAGCAAAATCTGCTCTCTCTTCGGTAAATACTGTGTCGTTGTCATAAAAAGGTACTGTGTCCTCGGTGTCTGCGCCTGCAAGCTTCTCGGGAGTGTCCGTACCCATCACAGGTTTTGCGTAAACAGTGGGTTCGCCGTTTTTGTAGACCATAATTCTTGCGGCCTCGTCACAGCTCTTTGACTGACCTGTAACCTCAAGAGTCACATCATAGGGGAATGTCTCACTTCCGTTGTTCTTAATATAATAGGTATACGCGAAGTAGTCATTGCCATTGTGCGAGCCGTCAATATTATCAAGGTCATCGAGGACCCCTCTGTCTTCAAACCAATCATAGGTGAAGTGATAAACATCGCCCACCTTAGGACCGCTGAGCTTTATTGAGGTTTTCTCAAAATCAGCGGTTTCGGAGAGGATAACGCCCCTTTTGGACAAAGTGTTGTCCATGCTGACAACCAGATCACCGAACTGGGTAGCCAGACAAGAGTAGAGCCAGAGCAGGATAATAATCACGATTATCGCAAGAATTATCCAGCGGATTATTTGCTGTCGCTTTTTCTCCTTTGTTATGTTATCTGCCTCTTCGCGGGTTCCCTTGTGGTTTTTCCATCGGGATGCCGCAAGAGCATCTAAGTCTCTCGGAGTAAAAGGTTCAGCCTCTTTATTCTTTTTGCCGAACAAGTTTATCCCCTCCTTTTAGGGAGTTTATAATCAGAATTCTTGAGTATTGCTTAGTTTACGGGAATGTTGCTTTCATCAGTTCCTTCGAAGTTAAGCTGAACCTGAAGGTTTGTCTGCTGAACATCGTCGTCACACTGGGGATCCTCGCCCTCGATCCAGATGCGGACTGTCACCATCTTGGGAGAAAGGGGATCAAGATGGAAAAGGCGGGTTGCGTTTGTGTACTGCATGGGGGAGGGCAGGTCGAAGGTTGTCTGACCTGCAACGGGAGTACCCTTGTTGGGTTCGTAGATAACGGTATCACCTGTGGTGTTATCTGTGAAGCTGATTCTTGCACAGTTGATGATATCGGACTGTGCGCCGGTGCTGTCGGTAAATACCAGTGTGCCGTTGTTGGCACCAGGCTCGCTCTCGGTGGAGGTGAGGTGAACCCACATTTCCTCGGAGGCGATGAAGAAGAGATTAAACTCAAGGAAACTGTCGTTGTTAGGCTGGCGCTCTGCACCGCGCTGAGAGTAAAAGCTCTTGCCGTCTGCGGAGGTCACGGGGTCGAGGAGGATATCTGCAAGAGAGGTGTCGTAAGCTGAGAGCTGCTGATTGATCTGTTCTGAGGTAACCTCGTTGGTGTATTCGCTGAGCACGTTGCCGTGGTCCTTGTCGGAGATAAGGAGCTGAACACCTGTGCCGATGGTGATCTTCATATTATCCACAGAAGCAATGTTGGAAATTGTAAACCATGCTACTGTTGTGGTTATCATT
>JAZSME010000104.1:0-8926 GCA_045535715.1 Ruminococcus sp.
GGCTACGCAGGAGGAATTATGTCTGCAGCAGCTGACGGACTCAAGGTTGCAGAAAAAATATTGACATAAAAAAGGCGACTCTTTTTTAAGAGTCGCCTGATTTATTATTCCGATGAGTAGAATTTAGTTATTTATCTATCTGTACAGTTGCGGTATTGTTAGGTGTATATGCCCAGCACAGGCCCTGTGCCTCGATATTGATTGTGGTGCCGACAGTAAGAACTTCGCTGGTAGTATCGGCATCTACTTCTGAGAAATCAAGAATTACGCTGATATCTTCAACTGAAATATTCTCGATTACACTCTTGGTGCCTACCACAGTAACGGGATAGGACGAGGAAGTTGTGTACTTGATCTTATCAGGCTTATTCTTAGTCTCTACCTTTGATGCAGGAACTTCAATAGTAGTTGTCTTAAGGGATGAGAAATCAATTCTTACGCTGACATTTTCAACACCCTCAGACTTGTTGATGAAGTTGTCGCCCAGAAGGTCTGATATGGGGAATGTTTTGTTATAAAGCTCATTCTTGTATCCTGAAAGATCACCAATATCAATCTTAATACCTGAAATAGCCTTTGAGCCTGTAATGAACTCCTCGGGACCTGCGAGGCTGATGGTTTTGGGTGTAATTGTGAAATAGTTGGAAGGAACGTCCTGTTCAGAGGGAGAATATGTGATCTCAAAAGGCATTTCCTCGTCAAGCTTCAGAAAACGGAAGGTAACCTCCACATTGCTGTGGCTGAGACTTATAAACTCCTTAGACACCTTGTTTCCGTCCTTTGCACCGTTTTCGCTGTCATAAAGCTCAACGCTGTAAGAATTGGTAACCTTAGCTGATTCTGAATTATCAACAGTTCCGCCGATATACGCACACTTAACCTGAGAAATCAAGGTCTCGGGACCTGTGATCTCTATTGTGGAGGGAACGTCGCTGTCAACATAATATCCGCTGACTGCATACTTAAAGTCAGTTACAAGCTTTACCGTCTTGGTAACCTCTCTGTCTATGACAAGTCTGATTGAAGAAGGCTCAACATTTTCAATGTCAAAATCAGAGTTATTGTTTCTTACGTAAATAGGAAAAGAAGCATCTGCATACCCTGTAACACTTGTAAGATCGATTGTTGCTGTGAGATCTTCCGAATCAAGGTCGTCAATTACAACTCTCTTGCCTACTACATCAACTGCAACACCATCAATATTAAGGCCGAAAACCTTTAAATCAGAGGGCGCGTCCTCTGAAAAACTATACTTAACAGGAACATTGTAAATAGTTTCCGCCGTATTATCGGAAGAGATAACCCAGAACATAACCGCTAAAAGGAAAGATACAAGAAGGACAACCTTCTTATTATCAAGAAGGCGTCCGATAAAAGATTTATTCTTCATCGTCCTGCACCTTCCTTTTTTTGAAAATAGAAGTTATTGAATTTTTCTTATCAAGCTCAGGCTCATCGGGAATCAGCATATCCTCAAGCACGCGGATAAGAGAATCTCTGTCGTAATCTCTCACAAGATTGCCGTTTACAGCTGTTGAAATCTGACCTGTTTCCTCGGAAATAACCACTACAATAGCGTCGGAAACCTCTGACATACCAACAGCGGCACGATGACGGGTTCCTACTTCTTTGTTTCCGATATCCTTGCTGTTAAGAGGAAGGATACAACCGGCTGCAAAGATTTTTCCGGAACGGACGATGCAGGCACCATCGTGAAGAGGCGCTTTATTAAAAAACAAATTACCGAAAATTGCAGCTGATGTGTCACAATTAAGGATGGTTCCTGTATTCGCTATATCAGTAAGACGTATATCTCTCTCGAAAACGATAAGAGCACCTGTCTTTGTGTGGCTGAAAAGCGTAGCGGCATCGGCTACGTCGGAGATTGCCTTTTCCATAGTTTCTCTGTACTCATCAGTTACAAGACCACCCTGAAAAAGCTTTTTGAAGTAACCGTTATTGATCTTCGAACTACCAAGCTGCTCCAAAGCCTTTCTGAGCTCAGGCTGAAATATGACGAAAATCAGAATAACCGAGAACTCAAGGAAGACTTTAAGAATGGAACGAACCATTGTAAGTCTCAGGATAACAGCCAATGCATAGAACACAAGAATAAGAACGATACCCTTGAGGAGTTGCTCTGCTCGTGTGTCATGAATAAGTTTAAGGATGCTGTAAATAAGCACAGTAATAATAAGAATATCTATGACATCATGCCAGGAAAATGTGCCCAGCAGTGTCAGAAAACTGCTCATCCATTGTTTAATCACAGTCATAAATATCCTCCCTTCGCAATTATATCAATATTGTAACATTTTTATACTGATATTGCAATAACTTAAGAGAGAATTTATGGTCTATGAATCATAATATTATCTGAATTTTTTTGATTTTACAGTAATTTCGTTAACAGCACGAATCAGATAGTCAATCTGGTACGGAGTTGTAAATACCGAAGGAGATACTCGGACCGTTCCCATATCCCCTGTTTTGAAGCTTTCATGAGCTAAAGGACTGCAATGAAGTCCGGCTCTGACTGCAATGCCGTATTTACGGTCAAGAATTGATGCAACATCCTCACAGCTTATATCCTTAACATTAAACGACAGCATTGGCACATAGAATTCTTTTTGAGGTCTATCAGTATAAAGAATTACAGAATTATTGTTTATGAGCCCATCGTAAAGAGTTTGAGTGAGATGCATTTCATGGGATAATATCTGAGCTGCAGTTTTCTCCTTAACGAATTTCACTCCGTATGCAAGTCCAACAAATCCGCTTAAGTTGACAGTACCGCTTTCAAATTTGTCAGGAAGCATACTCGGTTGTGAAAATTCCAGAGATCCGCTTCCTGTTCCTCCTTCGCAAAGCGAATCCGGAATAACATCGGTATTTATAATGAGTGCTCCTGTCCCCATTGGGCCGTAAAGCCCTTTGTGGCCGGGAATACACAGATAATCCACATCGTTATCTGTGAGGTTTATATCAATTACGCCTGCAGACTGGGATGCATCAAGGCAAAACAGAATGCCATAATATTTACACAGAGCTGCTATTCTCTCTATGGGTAATCTAAGACCGAAAACATTGGATGCATGAGTGCACACCATAAGTTTTGTGTTTTTCTGAATGGCTTTTCTGAAGGATTCAAATGTTTTGTCATGGTCCTTCTCGAAAACATCTGCTACACTATATGATATCATTCCCTGACTTCTCAGTTTCTCAAGGGGTCTCAGAACACTATTATGCTCAAGAGAAGAAATCACTACATGATCTCCCTGTCTGAGAATTCCTTTGATTACTGTATTGATGGAAAAGGTGCATCCGGGAGTGAGAATTACATTTTCAGGAGATTTCGCTTTGAAAAAATTCGCGAGACTACTTCTTGTCTCGTAAATCCTGAGAGCGGATTCAAGGGACAATCTGTGCCCTGCTCTGCCCGGGTTTGCTGCAGTCTGAAAGGACGAACAAATGCTTTTTTTAACAGAAATCGGCTTGGGATATGTGGTTGCCGCATTGTCAAGATATATCAAAAGACATCCCTCTTTATGACATCAAGTACAGTTATACCTGTTTCAAGAAGAATTCTGAGCGCTTCATCTGCTCTTTGAGGTACAAAAATACTGTAACCACAGTTTGCTTTATTATTAAATTTAGGAGTTTTCTGTATATACGATTGTATTCCTGCCCTTTGGAGAATATTACGGCTTCTGACAGCCACCGTAATATTCTGAAGAAGGAATAGTTTATTGTCCATAAAAATTTATCACCTCATGTTTTTTAGTACATACTATGTCAAAAAACATGAGGTGTTAAGTTTATCATATAAATTTATTATAATACGTCGCTGAGAACATCTGCCATATTATAGAAGCCTGCTCCCTTGTCTGACATATAAAGAGCAGCAGAGAGCGCACCTGTGGCAAAAAGTGCTTTTGACTGAGCCTGATGAGTTATAGTCAGCACCTCATCATTTCCTGCGAAAATGACTTCATGTTCACCTACAATAGTTCCGCCGCGGACAGCATGAATACCGATTTCATTTTTATTTCTCTTCATTCTGTAAGCATGGCGGTCATATACATACTGAGGCTCATTTTCAAGAGCTTCAGAAATACCGTCCGCAATCATATATGCGGTTCCGCTGGGAGCATCCACCTTCTGATTATGATGCTTCTCAACAATCTCAATATCAAAGGTTGCTCCGAGAACTGCGGCTGCCTTCTTTGAAAGTTCAACCAAAAGATTTACTCCCAGGGACATATTACCTGAGAAGAATACAGGAGCTGACTCAGAGAGCTTCTTCATCTCCTCCTTCTGATCATCACTAAAGCCTGTGGTACAGAAAACTACGGGAGTCTTTGTCTCCTGAACGTATTTTCTGATGTCATCAAAGGAAGCCGGATTTGAAAAATCAATGATTACATCAGGAGTTTCTCTCACCTCTGAAATGTTTTCATAAACGGGAAACTCCGCAGATGCGGCTCCAAAAAGATCAACTCCGCAAACAATCTCAATGTTATCTCTAGACTTGACTGCGTTTGCGACAGCCTGTCCCATTTTGCCGCCTGCGCCATACAATAATACTTTAACCATAATTATTCTCCTTAAAAAATCGGCGTGAGGGCAGACTCTGAGTCCGTCTCACGCCTATTTCGTTATTATTTGATTTTACCGATGAGGTTGTATTTAGCCATACACTCTTTAAGATTATGATAGCCATGGTAGCTCATAGGAACGAGAGGCAGACGACATTCGCCGCAATCAAAGCCCATAAGATTCATTGCTGTCTTTACGGGGATTGGGTTAACATCAGAGAACATCATATCCATAAGCTCGATATAATGGAAGTTCATCTTGGCTGCATCTACGAAATTATTGTCAAGACAAAGCTGACATATCTCATGCATCTCTGTGGGACAGAGATTTGCAAAAACAGAGATAACTCCAAGAGCACCAAGAGACATAAAGGGTACGGTCTGATCGTCATTACCGGAATAAATGTCAAGCTTATCTCCGCAGAGAGAACGGGTCTTGGAAACAGATGAAATATCACCGTTTGCTTCCTTGGTAGCTACGATATTCTCATGCTTGCAGAGTTCTGCGTAGGTCTCAGGCTGAATGTTGCATCCTGTACGGGAAGGTACATTATAAAGAATCATGGGGATATCAACATTGTCAGCAATAGTTGTGAAATGACGGATGAGACCTGTCTGTGAAGTCTTGTTATAGTAAGGTGTAACACTCAGGATAGCGTCTGCACCGTAGTTCTTAGCAGCTTTACTGATGCTCAGAGCAGTTGCGGTATCGTTGCTGCCGGCACCGGCAATAACGGGAACTCTGCCGTCTACCTTCTTGGAAACAAACTCAAGAACCTGACAATGCTCTTTCTCGGAAAGAGTTGCAGCCTCACCTGTTGTTCCGCAAGCGATTATGGCATCTGTGCCGCCTGAGATCTGATATTCAATCATCTTGCCGAGAGACTCGTAATTAACGGAGCCGTCGGAGTGCATGGGTGTTACGATTGCAACACCGGAGCCTGTGAAAATAGGCTTTTTCATATCTTTTCCTCCCTATAAGAGTAAGATTAATCCATATATCCCTCTGCACAGAGAAGCTCTGCGAGGAGAACACCGCCGCCTGCTGCACCTCTGAGTGTATTATGGGACATGCAGATAAATTTGTAGTCATACTGAGAATCCGCTCTGAGACGACCAACAGAAATTGCCATACCGCCCTCAAGGTTTCTCTCAGACTTGATCTGAGGACGATCGGGCTCTGTGAAGTAGTGGAGGAACTGTTTGGGTGCTGTGGGAAGCTCCAGCTCCTGTGCACGGCCCTTGTATTCGCTCCAGATTTTGATGATTTCCTCGACTGAGGGTTTGTTATCTTTATCCTTGAAGGACATAAATACAGCTGCAGTGTGGCCGTTGGATACGGGAACACGGATGCACTGTGAAGTAATTGCGATATCCTTGGTATTAACAATCTCATCGCCCTCAACTTTACCCCAGATCTTAAGGGGCTCAAGCTCGGACTTCTCTTCCTCGCCGCCAATGTAAGGAATGATATTGTCAACCATCTCGGGCCAACGCTCAAAAGTCTTACCTGCACCGGAGATTGCCTGATATGTGCAAGCGAGAACCTTATCAACACCAAACTGCATCAGAGGATGAATTGCGGGAACATAGCTCTGAAGTGAGCAGTTGGACTTAACTGCGATAAATCCGCGCTTTGTACCGAGACGCTTTCTCTGAGACTCGATAACCTTTGCGTGGTCGTGGTTAATCTCAGGGATAATCATAGGAACGTCAGGTGTGTGACGATGAGCGGAGTTGTTGGAGATGATAGGACACTCAGCCTTAGCGTAAGCTTCCTCTAATGCCTTGATCTCCTCTTTCTTCATATCAACTGCACAGAAGCAGAAATCAACGAGAGATGTAACTTCCTCGATGTTGGATGCATCCTTGATAACAAGGTCAGCCATATTCTCGGGGATAGGTCTCTCCATTACCCATCTGCTCTCAACGCACTCACGGTAAGTTTTACCTGCGCTTCTTGCACTTGCGGCAAGACAGGTTACCTCAAACCAGGGGTGATTCTCGAGGAGCATTGCGAAGCGCTGACCAACCATACCGGTAGCGCCGATAATACCAACTTTATACTTTTTCATAAAACCCTCCTGAAAAAAACACAAAAACGGTTGTGTTTTTCTCCGATATATTATATTATTAGTAAGGTAAAATGATTCACTGAAAAAAGCAAATATAAACCCACTATCAGTAACTATACCACTTAGGGGCTATATTGTCAATTATATCAGGCAATTAAATTACTAAAAAATCACGATTATTTCCCGAAAGGAACTATAAATGAAAAAATCAGACTTCTACTACGATTTACCCGAAGAGCTCATTGCACAGACTCCCCTCTCTCAAAGAGACAGTTCGAGACTTCTGCACCTTTCAAAGGAGTCCGGTCAGGTTTCTCACGGACATTTCACAGACGTTCTTGATCTGCTCAGAGAAGGCGACCTTCTGGTAATGAACAATTCAAGAGTTATTCCTGCACGAATCTTTGGAACACGTACAGATACCCAAAGCACTGTTGAGTTTCTTCTTCTCAAGCAAATCGGAAACGATTGCTGGGAGACCCTAACAAAGCCCGGAAAAAAAGCTAAGGTCGGAAAGACCTTTGATTTTGGCGGAATAATGCAGGGTGAAATCGAGGATATCATTGACGAGGGTATCAGAATCATCCGCTTCAAAAGCGAAGAAAACATCTACACCGCTCTTGATAAAATCGGGCAGATGCCTCTTCCCCCTTATATCAAGGAAACCCTCAAGGACAAAGAAAGATACCAGACCGTATATTCTGACCCCGTTGGCTCAGCAGCAGCTCCCACTGCAGGACTCCATTTTACTACGGAGCTGCTTGAGAAAATCAGAAAAAAAGGTATTAACACTGCATTTGTAACTCTTCATGTTGGACTGGGAACCTTCAGACCCGTTAAGGAAGATGAAATCACAGACCACGTGATGCACAGTGAGTATTTTGAGATTCCTGAAGAAACGGTAAAAGCCATTAAAGAGACAAAAGAAAAAGGCGGACGAGTTATCGCTGTGGGAACCACAACCACCAGAACACTGGAAAGTGTCGCAAGAGATTTCGGCGAGCTTAAGGCTTGCAGTAAGAACACCGATATTTTCATATATCCGCCTTACGAGTTCAAGGTGCTCGACGGACTTATCACAAATTTCCATCTTCCCGAAAGCACTCTTATTATGCTTGTTTCTGCTTTTGCAGGTTACGAAAACACAATGAACGCTTACAAGGAAGCCGTTAAGGAAAAATACAGGTTTTTCTCTTTTGGCGACAGTATGATCATTATTTAATTTAAGGAGACTTCTGATGTATAAACTTATCAAGAAGGAAGGAAATGCCAGACTGGGTGAATTTCATACCCCTCACGGAGTTGTAAAAACGCCCTGCTTTATGAACGTAGCAACAGCAGGAGCTATTAAAGGCGGTCTCTCTGCATTTGACCTTAAAGAGCTTGGCTGTCAGGTGCAGCTTTGCAACACCTATCATCTCCACGTAAGACCGGGAGATCAGGTTGTAAGAGACATGGGCGGACTTCATAAGTTCACTCGCTTCGATGGTCCGATACTTACAGACAGCGGTGGATTTCAGGTCTTTTCCCTTGCAAAGCTTCGCAACATCAAAGAGGAAGGCGTTACGTTTGCCTCTCACATTGATGGGAGAAAAATCTTTATGGGGCCCGAGGAAAGCATGCAGATTCAGGCAAACTTAGGTTCCACAATCGCAATGGCTTTTGATGAATGCGTTGAAAACCCCGCTGAATACAATTATGCTAAGAAATCCTCAGAAATGACTGTAAGATGGCTCAAAAGATGTAAGGATGAGATGGCAAGGCTCAAAAGTGAAAACCTTTCCGTCAACCCTGAGCAGCTGCTTTTCGGAATCAATCAGGGCGCTACCTTCAAAGATCTCAGAGTTGAAAATATGAAGGCTATCTCAGAGCTTGATCTGCCCGGTTACGCTATCGGCGGTCTTGCCGTGGGAGAAGAAGCTTCAGTTATGTATGAAATCATCGAAGCCGTCGAGCCAATTATGCCCAAAGATAAACCCAGATACCTCATGGGGGTAGGCACACCTCTCAACATCTTAGAGGGAGTCAGAAGAGGTGTTGACCTCTTTGATTGCGTTATGCCCTCAAGAAACGCTCGACACGGTCACCTCTTCACAAGTCAGGGTATCATCAACATCTCCAACGCTAAATACGAGAGAGACGACTCCCCCATCGATCCCGAATGCGATTGTCCTGCCTGCAAAAACTTCTCGAGAGCTTATATCAGACATCTTCAGAAAGCCCAGGAGGCCCTGGGACTGAGACTTGCGGTAA
>JAZSME010000063.1:0-7219 GCA_045535715.1 Ruminococcus sp.
AATGATGCATCGCCTGCGGCGATATGATGCATTTGCTTCGCAAATATGATGTTGCTCCCGTTGGTCGCAATGATGCGATGTTTGCCACAAAACATTAGGCGAAGCCGACATCATTAGCGAAGCGAACATCATTAGTAAAACGACATCATTTGCCGAAGGCAAACATCATTCAAAAAACGCACCTTTGTCGGTAGACAAAAGTGCGTTATTTGTTGGCCCGCCCGAAGGGATTCGAACCCCCGATCTTCAGAATCGGAATCTGCTGCGTTATCCAACTGCGCCACGGGCGGATATTAAAGGGACAGTCGATTTCTCGCTGTCCCTTTAGCTTTAAAAATATTATCAGATAAGCTCGATAATTGCCATCTCTGCTGCGTCACCGCGACGAGGACCGATCTTTGTGATACGAGTGTATCCGCCGTTTCTGTCCTTGTACTTGGGAGCGATCTCAGCAAAAAGCTTTGTTGCTACATCCTCTTTTGTTACGAAGGACATAACAAGACGCTTGTTGTGAAGATTGCTCTCCTTAGCAATGGTGATCATCTTCTCTGCCATGGAGGAAACCTCCTTAGCACGAGTGACAGTTGTCTCTATCTTACCGTTTTCGAAAAGGAAGGTTACCATTGCTCTGAGCATTGCTGTTCTGTGAGCTGTAGCTCTTCCGAGTTTTCTTGTACCGGGCATTTCATTCACTCCTTTGTCATTATTAAAAAGGGATTAGTCGTCCTCGCTGCGAAGACTGAATCCGAGGCTGGAAATCTTCTGAATAACTTCCTCGAGAGACTTTCTGCCTAAGTTACGAACCTTCATCATTTCCTCTTCGGACATACCGATGAGATCCTCAACGGTATGGATGTTAGCACGCTTTAAGCAGTTGAAGGAACGAACGGAAAGGTCCAGCTCCTCGATCTGCATCTCGAGAACCTTCTCCTTGCTTGAGTCCTCTTTCACTACCATGATCTCCTGTGCGCCTCTGTCGGAGAGGTCAACGAAGAGATTGAGGTGCTCTGTGAGAACCTTAGCTGCAAGGGATACAGCCTCCTGTGCGTTAATAACGCCGTTTGTCCATACATCAAGAGTCAGCTTATCGTAGTCGGTAATCTGACCAACACGGGTGTTGTCAACTGTGTAGTTAACCTTGAGCACGGGTGTATAAATGGAGTCAACCGGAAGGACACCGATTACATTGTTGCCTGCAAGAGCCTTGTTCTTCTCAGCAGGGATGTAGCCTCTGCCCTTGTCCAGTGTAATTTCCATGTTGAGTTTTGCGTCTTCACCCAGAGTTGCGATGTGAAGATCGGGAGTAAGGATCTCAACCTCGCTGTCACACTTGATCATATCACCTGTAACAACGCAGGGACCCTCGGCAGCAATCTCAACGACCTTGGGGCCGTTGCTGTGAAGCTTTGCTACCAGACTCTTCATATTGAGAACGATTTCAGTAACGTCCTCTTTAACTCCCTCGATTGTTGAAAACTCGTGGAGAACGCCGTCAATCTTGATAGATGTAACAGCACAGCCCTCAAGAGATGACAGCAGAACACGTCTTAAGCTGTTTCCGAGGGTGTTGCCAAAGCCTCTCTCAAGGGGCTCTACCACAAAACGACCGTATTTTCCGTCAGAAGATAAATCTTCAACATTGATTCTGGGCTTTTCAATTTCTATCATGCGAATCCTCCTTAACATTATTCAGCATCTTGCTGAGATGTCCGTAAACTACCTAAGTTTTACGTGGGATTACTTGGAGTACAACTCAACGATGAGGGTCTCGTCAACGTCCAGGTCGATCTCGTCACGCTGTGCAACTGCTACAACCTTGCCCTCGAAAGCATCTCTGTTGAGCTCGAGGTACTTGGGAACAGGTCTGGAAGCGCAAGCCTCAATAACAACCTTGAACTTGCCGTTTGTGCGGCTGTTCTCAGCGATAGCGATAACATCGCCGGGCTTTGTGAGGTAGGAAGGAATATCAACCTTCTTGCCGTTAACTGTGAAATGACCGTGGTTAACAAGCTGTCTTGCCTCTGCGTGGGAAGAAGCCCAACCGAGTCTGTAAACTGTGTTGTCAAGACGGCTCTCGAGGATAGCAAGAAGTGCTTCACCTGTCTTGCCTTCCTTCTTCTCAGCCAGTGCATAGTACTTTCTGAACTGGCTCTCAAGAACGCCGTAGTAACGTCTTGTCATCTGCTTAGCTCTGAGCTGAATACCGTACTCAGAAACCTTCTTTCTGCCCTGGCCGTGCTGACCGGGTGCATACTCTCTGCGTGCGATTGCGCACTTGCCTGTATAGCAACGCTCGCCCTTGAGGAAAAGCTTCTTTCCCTCTCTACGGCACTGTCTGCATACAGCGTCTGTGTATCTTGCCATAATTCGTTACCTCCTTTTATACGCGTCTTCTCTTGGGAGGACGGCAACCGTTGTGAGGAATGGGAGTTACGTCCTTGATCATTGTAACCTCCAGACCTGCTGTCTGTAATGCTCTGATTGCTGCCTCACGTCCCTGGCCGGGGCCCTTAACGTAAACGTCAACGGACTTAAGGCCGTGCTCCATAGCTGCCTTTGCTGCTGTCTCTGCAGCAGACTGAGCTGCGAAGGGAGTGGACTTTCTGCTGCCGCGGAAACCGAGTTCGCCGGCGGAAGCCCAAGAAATTGCGTTACCCTGAACGTCGGAAATGGTAACAATTGTATTGTTGAAAGTTGACTGAATGTGTGCTGCGCCACGCTCGATGTTCTTCTTCTCGCGGCGACGACGAACAGTCTTCTTAGCTGCTGCTTTTACTGCCATATCGTGTTACCTCCTTACTTCTTCTTGTTTGCCATTGTCTTACGGGGACCCTTACGAGTACGAGCGTAAGTCTTGGAGCGCTGTCCTCTTACGGGGAGGCCCTTTCTGTGGCGAACACCACGATAGCAACCAATTTCGATAAGTCTCTTGATATCAAAAGCAATGTCACGACGAAGGTCACCCTCTACGCGATAGTTGCCGTCAATATAGTCTCTGAGTTTTGAAATATCATCTTCTGTAAGATCTCTGACACGAGTGTCGGGATCAATACCTGTTGCAGCAATAATGTCTGTTGCAGTTTTTCTGCCGATACCATAGATATATGTGAGACCGATCTCGATTCTCTTATCTCTGGGAAGGTCAACGCCTGCTATACGAGCCATATTTGTGCACCTCCATATAAAATTTAAGTAATTTTTAAGTTACAAGGTCTTGCCTTGCTTTGTAAAGTGGCTTACCTTTTGTGGATTAGCCCTGTCTCTGCTTGTGCTTGGGGTTCTCGCAGATTACCATAATTCTGCCTTTTCTCTTGATAACCTTGCACTTATCGCAAATTTTCTTTACTGAAGGTCTGACTTTCATTAATAATCATTCCTTTCTTAAAATGTCAGTATAATTTGAGAATCACTTACTTCTCCAAGTGATTCGTCCTCTTGTCAGGTCATAGGGAGACATCTCCACAGTAACCTTGTCTCCGGGAAGAATTCTGATGAAGTTCATTCGAAGCTTTCCGGAAATTACAGCCAGAATCTTGTGGCCGTTGGGGAGCTCAACCGTAAATTGTGCGTTGGGAAGAGCATCTGTTACGATACCTTCAATTTCGATAACATCCTGTTTAGACATTAAATACCCTCCTTAAAGTGATTTCTGAGTATATTCACTCAGGAATTTTCTTATCTTGCGGTCAGTATCCATTGAATCTTCTGCAATGGTGTTTGTAAGTTCCAGATGGATCAGATTCTTTTTCTTGGGGTTTGTGAGCTTGCGACGCTTTCCGTCACAGATATAAGCAAACCCCTCTGACACATCCTTAACAAGGAAAAACTTATCCTTGTCCCGTCCTGCCTTTGCCCTGACTAAAGAGCCCACAGAGAGCATCATAAACTCACCTCGTCGTCGGGGACCGTCATGATCTTCGGTCCGTCGGGGGTGATGCAGATCGTATGCTCGAAATGAGCTGAAAGGCTTCCGTCCACAGTGACCGTTGTCCAGTCATCATCGAGGACCTTTACTTTATAATCGCCCATATTGATCATGGGCTCGATGGCAATGGTCATACCGGGAAGGAGTCGAACACCTCTGCCTGGAGTACCGAAATTAGGTACACTGGGTTCTTCGTGTAACTTCGCACCTACGCCGTGGCCGACAAAGTCTCGTACCACCGAGTAACTGCGAGCTTCGACATAGCTTTGAACTGCGTGGCCGATATCGCCCACACGGTTACCTGCCTTTGCTGCCTTTATGCCCTCATAGAGTGACTCTCTGGTTGCATCGAGCAGAGCTCTTGCTTCCTTTGAGATATCTCCGCAGGGGAAGGTGAAGGCATTGTCGCCGTGATAACCCTCAAAGAACGCGCCAACGTCAATAGAGACGATGTCACCCGCTTTAAGGATGCAGTTCTTGTTTGGTATGCCATGGATAACCACATTGTTTACTGAAATACATGAACTCTTGGGAAATCCGCCATACCCGAGAAAGGAGGCGGTGGCGCCTTCTTTCTCGATGTACTTGTGGATAAGAGTATCAATTTCAAGTGTTGAAACACCCGGCTCAACTGCTTTTCCTGCAAGCTTTAAAGCATTCGCGGAAATTTTGCACGCACGCTGCATACAGCTGATCTCACGGGGTGACTTGATAACTACCATTCTTTACGCCTCAAGTGCCTTGAGTGTCAGAGCAGTTGTATCAGCTACTGTGTTCTGACCTTCAACAACTCTGAGCTTGCCCTGAGCCTTATAGTAATCAATAAGGGGCTCAGTCTCAGCGTGGTAGATTTCAAGACGTGCCTTCACTGTGTCAATGTGATCGTCCTTGCGCTGAATAAGGGCGCCTGTGCAGTCGTCGCAAACTCCCTCAACTCTGGGCTTTAAGTCCACGAGATGATAGGGTCTGCCGCACTTCTCACAAACGCGGCGTCCGGACAGTCTTGTAACGATTACTTCGTCAGGTACTTCAATGTCGACTACTCTGTCGATTGTAACGCCCATCTTGTCCAGAGCCTCGGCCTGAGGAATTGTTCTGGGGAAACCGTCGAGGATAAAGCCGTTCTTGCAGTCGTCGTGCTGAAGTCTTTCCTCGATGATGCCGATAACAACCTCGTCGGGTACAAGCTTGCCGGCTTCAATAAAAGCCTTTGCCTTGAGACCCATTTCTGTGCCGGTTCTCAGCGCCTCTCTGATAATGTTACCAGTAGAGATTGTGGGAATCTGGAGGTGCTCGCAGATAACTGCGGCCTGTGTGCCTTTACCGGCACCGGGAGCACCTAAGAGAATAATATTCATAATCCTTCTCCTTTATCGTTTGATTAGTCCAGGAAGCCCTTATAATGACGCATCATCATCTGTGACTCCATCTGCTTAACTGTCTCAAGAGCAACACCAACTACAATGATGATGGAAGTACCACCCATTGAGAGACCCTGAAGCTTTGTCAGAGAGGTGTAGATTGAGGGAACAAGTGCGATGAATGCCAGGAACAGTGCGCCGATAAGAGTGATTCTGGAGAGAATCTTCTTGATAAAATCGGCAGTGGGAGTACCGGGGCGGATGCCGGGGATGGTACCGTTATTCTGCTTGAGATTGTTAGCCATCTCAATAGGATTATACTGAATAGTTGTGTAGAAATATGCAAAAGCAAGGATGAGGAGGAAGTACAGTGTGAGGTACAGCCAACCGTCCATTGCGAAAGCGTTGAAGAACTTCTCCCAGAAGGAACCGGCCTTAATCTTTACAAACATCTGGATTGTACCGGGGATGGAAAGGATGGAAGAAGCGAAGATTACGGGCATAACGCCGCCGAGAGCAACCTTGATGGGAAGGTGGCTGGACTGGCCGCCGTACATCTTTCTGCCTACAACTCTCTTTGCATACTGAACAGGAAGTCTTCTCTCTGCATCCTGCATAAATGTGATAATCCAGATTACCACCAGGAAGAGGAGAATGAAGCCTGTTGTTGTGAAGTAATACTTCATAGCCAGCTTACCGGCTGAGTAGTAAGAGATGATCTGTGTAACTGTGAGGGGCAGACGAGCTACGATACCTGCAAACAGGAGAATGGAGATACCGTTGCCGATGCCGTGGTTGTTAACCTGCTCACCGAGCCACATCATAAGAGCAGTACCTGCTGTGAAGGTAAGGATGATAACTGCTGCTGCAAACCAGAGATCGAATGTCTTGTTTACGGAGAGCAGATAGGAACCCTTGAGGTAGAAGAAGTAAGCTGTACCCTGGATAAGACCGAGAATAACGGTCAGGTAACGGGTCATTGTAGCGATCTTCTTTCTGCCGTCTTCGCCCTCTTTAGAGAGTCTCTCAAGCGCAGGAATTGCTACGCAGAGAAGCTGCATGATAATGGAGCTGTTGATGTAGGGTGTGATACCCATCGCAAAAATTGTAGCGTTACCAAAAGCGCCGCCGGAGAGGGTGTTGAGGTATGCGAAAATGGTGTTACCACCGTCGAGTCCGCCCATCTGAAGATTGAGCATATCGATGTTTACAAAAGGAACAGGGATTACGCAGCCGATTCTGTAAACGATAATAACAAGAAGTGTAAAGAGAAGCTTCTTTCTGATATCGGGAATGGCAAATGCGTTTCTGATTGTCTTAAACAATTAGATCACCTCTGCCTTTCCGCCTGCAGCTTCAATCTTAGCCTTAGCAGACTCGGAAAAAGCAGAAACCTGAACGGTGAGCTTCTTTGTGAGGTTGCCGTTGCCGAGAATCTTAACACCGTCAAAGGAATTCTTAACGATGCCTGCTTCGATGAGAGCCTTTGTATCAACAACTGCGCCGTTCTCGAACTTCTCGAGAGTACCAACGTTTACGGAAACAATGTTCTTAGCGAAGATGTTGTTGAAGCCACGCTTGGGGAGACGTCTCTGAAGGGGCATCTGACCGCCTTCGAAGCCGATTCTCATACCGCGGCCTGCTCTTGCCTTCTGACCCTTGTGGCCCTTACCGGCTGTCTTGCCCTGGCCTGAGCCGTGACCTCTGCCGATTCTCTTAGCCTCTCTCTTTGAGCCTTCTACGGGGGATAATTCATGTAATTTCATTATGTTGCACCTCCCTATTAAGCTTCAACCTGAACGAGGTGTACGATCTTTGCGATCTTGCCCTTTGTAGCTGCGTTGTCGGGCTGCTCAGTTACGTCACCGATCTTCTTGAGACCGAGAGCGTGAGCTGTTGCAATCTGATCCTTCTTGCAGCCGATAAGGCTCTT
>JAZSME010000122.1:0-32234 GCA_045535715.1 Ruminococcus sp.
GTTAATAATCTCTGTTAAAAGTTGACAACACCTTTCAATGTGATAAAATATATTTGTTATTTATGACGGATTGTTGAAAAGTTTCGTCGTATATATTCTGATTCAAAACGGAGGCGGTATTGTGAATATATCATACAAAAACTTTTTGAAAAGAACACTATCAATGCTTCTTTGTCTCTGTGTTTTGATGTCTTTGGCTTCAGTTTCTTTTGTTTCTGCTTCAGAAACAACTGCTTTAGCTGCGCAAAACACATTGTACTTCGATGCTGATTCTGAAGTATTCACTATGTACAGCGGAGGCTCTCCCTCTACTGTTATGGAGTATGACTGCGGTAATGCTGTTAAAGACGACGGCTCAAAGTCTTACCTCAGAATAATTCAGAACACAACAGACAGCGAGTATCTGAGTTATATTGAAAAGCTCAGTAACAAGGGCTTTACTGCAGTGATGTATAATAAAACCGTTGCTGCTGACTCAGGATATAACAGATTTTCAAGCTTCATTTCTCCTGAGGGTAACTATAAGGTTTATACTTATTATTTCCCTTACTATAAAGAAACACGTATCATTGTCGATACTGAGGCAGATACTGTTGCCGGATTTAACTACACCTCAGAGACAGGACAGAGCGTTGAGCCTCTGATTTGTATGTACGGCCTTTCAATGTCAGAAAACGGATATGATATCACAACTACCACAGAGTACTCAACAGGTAAGAGAAACTGCGGTGCTCTGATGGTAATCCGTATGCCCGATAACAGCCTTTTCTTCCATGACGGCGGCGACATTGAGCAGTGGGACGATCAGGCTTGTGATGATTTCCTCAAGTTCTGCAGAAATCTGACAGGCGTGCCTGAGGGAGAGAAGATGGTTGTAAATGCATGGCATATTTCCCATGCACATACTGACCACTATTTAGGATTCCCCAGATTTTTCTCACGTCATCACAGCGAATTTGACCTGAAGAATATCATCTATAACATTGATATTGAGCGTACTTATACAACCCGTGATATGTATCAGGTTGTACGTATGGTGTCAAGCTACTACCCTGATGTTAAGTACTATAAGCCTCATACAGGTGAGTCCTTCAACATTGCAGGTGTTGATTTTGACGTTATCTACTCCGTTGAGGACAGATATCTTCCCAACGAAAACGGCGAGATCATCACAGACTACCCCACAATTGTAAACGGTAAACCTGTTTCAGCCTATGACCTTGGCGGTACTTACAGAGAATTCTGTTATGAAGCAGACGGAAAAAGTGACTTTAATGATACATCCTCTGTTTTCAAAGTAACATTTACCAAGGGCTCAGAAAAAGTTGATAGCATTCTCTATGCAGATATGAACCTTGCTGAGCAGATCCTTTGGGATATTTATCCTGACAGCTTCCTTGAAACAGATATGATGATGATTCCTCATCATGGCTTCGACTCTCATCCTGAGCTGTGTACAATGTCCAAGGCTGATATCTTCTTCTTCACACAGCACAGAGGTGCCATTTACGGCGCAGACGGAGACCTTTCTACCAAGGATGGCGCAGGACTTTATCGTTCAGCTCTCTATAAGAACTACCTCGAGATGCAAAGCGGCATTGAAACTCCCGGCAGTAAAACATACTGGCAGGGAAATGAAACTGCAATTGTTTCTCCTTTCGGTGTTAAAGTAGATATTCCTGAAACCACAGAAGATACAGAGTGTCCTGATGGCTACGCTGTATATCTTATGGATGTAAGGGCATTCGTTTATGAAGGCTGGAGTGTTGACGGCAGCGATAACATTATTTCAGGCAGCGATTTTACAACCGAACTCAACTCTGTTGAAACAGTCACAAATAATTATGTTTATTCCAGAGTAGATTATCCTGCATATAACGGAAGATACGTGGTTGTACATAATAATTCTGATAAGATTATGCACTACACAGCCACAACTCCTTTAAACGAAGCTGTCTCCTTAAATTGTGACCAGGACGGTAACAAGGCAGATGTTTTCCATTACGCACTCAACAGTGATGGATCTGTCAACAAGGATTATCTTTATTTTGATCACAGCAATCGAGATGGTGTTCTCTGGATAGTCAAGCAGACAAAAAAAGCAAGCTACGGCACGGATGCGATAACTGACGGACAGGAGCTTTCTTATACAAGTAATGATAAGCCGGTTACTGTTTATTTAGGAGCTGAAAAACGCTACCATCACACTCAGGTTAACAAAGGAATCGGTCCTGTATTTGCTGAGGACGGTACCATAAGTGCCGTTAAAAATGGTGCTTACTGGTACTCTGTTGAGGGTGCTGACGCTGAGGGTGTTCAGGAGAGATATATCAATTTCTTCGAGACTCAGGCTGAAATGTACAGCATCGATTCCACCACAACACAGTTTGAGAGCTTCAGCGATGGTACATTTGTGATTTACCGTAAGGACGGAGATTTGTTCCATGTTCTTTGCTGTGATGAAACCACAGGTAACTGGTATAGTGAGGCACTTACCGTTGATGAAGTTGCTGACAGACTTGACTCGCTCAAGGTAAGACTATATAAATACGGTGGTGATGAGGGAAATAAGAGCGTTGCCCTTCAGGGCCCTCAGACTTTCAACGTAGTTGAAGGCATTGCTGATATCAATGTTCTCGAAAGAATACCTCGCGAACTCATTGTTTGTGACACTACCAATAATCTCCTTCATGTTCCCTCAAGCGGAACCGAAGGTAAGATTGGTTACTACTGGATCAAGTTTGAGTCCAAATTTGATTCCTCTAAAAAACGTACATCTGATGACTATCAGGTTGGAGTATATTATCGTAATGATAATGCAACAGATACAAAGATCGGCGAGGTAACAGTTCATGTTCAGAGTGATATTCTGATTGATGGTACCTCTGAGATTACAGTTAAAAACGGTGCAATTCTTAAAAACTCCGCATCCGATTCCGTTATCAGGAGCGGACTTTCAGAGGATGCTTCTGAGTGTAGCTTTACCACTCAGGTCAATACCATTAACGGTCTTGTGACAAGAACAGTTCCCGTTACACTTGATATGCTTACAGATGCACAAGGAAATCCCGTTGACGTCTCTCAGCGTGGTGTTTATTCAGATCTTACCCTGACTTATGAGGGTCAGATTATTTGCACAGACTTCACCCTCAGAGTTTATGAAAATTACAGTGTTGTATTTAAAGATTACGATGGCACAGTACTCTCTACTCAGACTGTTACAGAGGGTGATAGCGCCACAGCACCTGACGTTCCCGAGCGTGCAGAAGACGTAAACTATGTTTACAGCTTTAAAGAATGGGACAAAGACTACACCAATATTTCAGCTGATACGATTATCACGGCAGTATGGAATGAAACACCTCAGGTATATTATCTCAGAGGCACATTCAATGACTGGCAGGCTCAGGATGAAATGACAAAGAATGAAGATGGTACTTACACCTTCGTTGTCACTCTTGATGCCGGAAAGTATGAGTACAAGGCTGCAAATGACAGCTATTCAATGGAGTGGCCATTGGGAAGCAACAAGACGCTGGATCTTCAGAAGGAAAGTGTTGTTACATTTACTCTTGATACTGTCAATAATACCATTGAAGCAACTTATGTAACTGTACAGAAGAGTTACACAGTAACATTCTTAAACTATGACGGTTCAGTTATTTCTACCCAGACAGTATTTGAAGGGGAGAGCGCAGAGACTCCTGATGCACCCACAAGACCTGCAGATGTTAATTACATCTATACTTTCAAATCATGGGATAAAGATTTCTCAAATGTTACTGAGGATATTGAAGTTACAGCAACTTATACCGAAACTCCTCAGACTTATTACATCAGAGGATCCTTCAATGATTGGAAAGCACAGGACGTGATGACGAAGGAAGAGGACGGAACATATACATTCGTAATCACTCTTGATGCAGGATACTATGAATACAAGGCCGCAAACGATGACTATTCAATGCAGTGGCCTTTAGGAAACAACAAAACTCTGACCCTGGAAAAGGAAAGTATAGTTACCTTCAAACTCGATACCGTTAACCATACAATCCTTGCTTTTGGTGAGGAGGTTACCCACGAATACTCAGTAATATTCAAAAACTGGGATGGCTACATTATCAGTAACCAGACAGTTCTTGAAGGTGAAAGTGCAGTTGCTCCCGAGAATCCCTATAAGGCAGCGGACGTAAACTTCAGATATACCTTCGCAGGTTGGGACAAAGATTTCAGTAATATTACAGAAGATACTGTAATTACTGCAACTTATACAGAAACACCTCAGGTTTATTATCTCAGAGGTTCCTTTAACGGCTGGCAGGCAAAGGATGTAATGACGAAGAACGAAGACGGCACTTATTCAATTGTTATGACACTTCCTGCCGGAGATCACGAGTATAAGGCTGCAAACGATGATTATTCCATGGAGTGGCCTTTAGGAAATAACAAGACTCTTTCGCTTCAGAAGGAAAGCCTTGTTACATTTACACTCAACACTACTGATAATACTATCGAAGCTAAGGCAGAGGTTATTATCAAGTATTACACCGTAGTGTTCAAGGATTACGATGGTACTGTTCTTTCAACTCAGACAGTTCTTGAGGACAGCGCTGCGGTTGCTCCTTCAGATCCTACAAGAGAATCAAGCGCAAAGTATTCCTACACATTCAGCGGATGGGATAAGTCCTTCGATGTAATCACTGCAGATACTGTGATTACAGCAACTTACAATGAGGTTATCAATAAATACGTAGTCAGCTTCGTAGATTATGATGGAAGACTCATCAGTTCCCAGAGCGTTGAATACGGCTCAGCGGCAAAAGAGCCGGCTGCTCCTTCCCGTGAGGCCGATGAACAGTGCTCCTATACTTTCATCGGATGGGATAAGGATTTCTCAAACATCACATCGGATCTGACAGTTAAAGCCCAGTATAGTGTCACTTATCACAAGTATACAGTAACATTCTACGATTATGACGGCAGAGAGCTTTCTTCACAGATTGTTGTTCACGGTACATCTGCTGTATCTCCCGAGGATCCCGAGAGAGCTGAGACCTATGATTATGTTTATTCTTTCGCAGGATGGGACAAGTCCTTTAGCTCCATTACCGGTGATACTGAAATATATGCTACATATACTCAGTCACCTCAGGTTTATTACATCAAGGGCAGCTTCAATGATTGGCAGACAACCGATGCAATGACCAAGCTTTCTGACGGTATCTATACCTATTCAGTAACACTTGATGCAGGCGAATATGCATATATGGCTTCAAATATTTCCGAATCCAAGCAGTGGCCTGCAGAAGCTACTCAGACTGTTACAACAGAAAGAGAGAGCTTTGTTACATTCACTCTCAATGCAAAGGATAACCTGTTAACCGCTTCAGTCAACTCCTTGTATAAGGAATTTACTGTTGTGTTCAGAGATTACGACGGAACTGTTATCAGCACCCAGACTGTTATTGAGGGTGAAGACGCAGTAGTCCCCGAGTATCCCACAAGACCTTCTGATGCTAAGTACACATATATCTTTGCGTATTGGGACGGAAATTATGAGAATGTAAATTCCGATCTCGTCATTACTGCAAAGTATGTAGAGATAGTCAATAAATATATCGTCACCTTTGTAGATGATAACGGTGTACTTATCAGCACTCAGTCAGTTAAGTACGGCGAGAGCGCAGAAGCTCCCGCCCACCCCGAAAAGGATGGTTACACATTCATTGGCTGGGACAAGACATTTGATAGTATCACAACCGATACAATCATTACTGCTCTTTACGAAAAGGACGTTGTGACTTACATCGTAACCTTCGTTGATTTCGATGGTCGTGTAATCAGCACTCAGACAATATCCGAGGGAGAGGGCGCAGAAGCTCCCGAAAGTCCCTCAAGAGCAGCAGATGTAGAGTATATCTACACCTTCGCAGGCTGGGATAAGGACTTCTCCAATATCACAGCTGACACCACTGTTACAGCTCAGTATGATAAGGCAGATCAGGTGTATTATCTGCGCGGCGGCTTCAACAATTGGTCCACGAGTGATGCTATGATCAAGGGTGAAAATGGTATTTACACTGCAGTATTTACTCTTGAAGCAGGTGATTACGAGTATAAAGCTGCCAACGAAAACTACTCCATGGAGTGGCCTCTCGGCACAAATCAGACTCTGAGTCTTACTGAAAAGAGCGTTGTAACCTTTACACTGGATACAATCAATCACACTCTCACAGCAAGCGCCGAGTCAGTAATTGTTAAGTTTAAGGTAACATTTGTAGACTTTGACGGCACAGTTATCTCCACTCAGAATGTAGTTTCAGGTGAATCTGCAGCAGTTCCTGAAGCACCTGAGAGAGAGGGATATATCTTCACCGGTTGGAGTGATGAAGCAAACGAAGTTACCGAGGATATGATTATTGTAGCTCTCTATGAAAAGGAAATTATCATAGTTGAGAAATATATGGTCATATTTGTAGATGATGAAGGTATGTTTATTTCCTCACAGATAGTTGCGGAGGGTGATAAAGCCACAGCACCGAACGCTCCCCAAAAGGACGGCTATGAGTTTATTGGTTGGGATACTGATTTTACAAATGTAACTCAGGATATCACAGTTAAAGCGATTTATGAAAAGACCGAGACAGAAGAGCCTGAAAAGCCCGACACTCCCGAGGCAGTAACTATCGGCAATCTGAGAGTAGAGGTAGCAGGCGGCACAAGCTTTACAATCTCCGTAAACGGAGGAGCAGAGAGGACTCAGGGAACATCCTACATCAATTCAAAAGCACCGGTTGGCGTATCCGTGACAGTAGTAGCCAAGACCACCAACGGAAATGCATTTGTAGGATGGATGAACGGCGAAGGACTTATCCTTTCAACAAATCTTACTTACACCTTCACAACAACAGGTAATGACTACCTGAAGGCTATGTATCAGACAGAGATAGAGGAATCTACCCTTGTAGTATTCAAGAACGACAAGGCAAATCAGATTCTCGATATGCAGTACTACGTAGAAGGCGACGAGATCGTATTCCCCGAGTATCCCGTAAATGCAGCATGGGAAGTAACAGGCTGGTCAATGTCAGCAGAGGAAATTGCAGAAGCAATCAAGAGCGGCAAGACAGTTACAGTTACACCCACATGGACAAAGATTCTCACATACGTAAGCGTCACAGTAAACGGTGGTACAGCAACAGGCGTTACAGACGGCAAGACCCTTAAGTTTGGTGCAGTAACCGTAACAGCAGAAAAGGCAGCCACAGGCAAGAAGTTTGCATATTGGGTAGACGCAGAGGGCAAGGTACAGAGTTACAGCTCCACATACACCTTCTATCCCGCAAACGATATAGAGCTTACTGCAGTATATGTAGATTCAAATGCTGATATTGATTATGAGATCATTCTCAACATCAATATGGATACAACCAACGAATCCACAGACGTAAACACAGTAATCCTCTCCTGGGAAGTAGCAGAAGATTCTGACTACACCTTCGTTCAGGCAGGAGCCCTTATTGTAGAGGGGTCAAAGTACAATGCAGACACCTTCTACAAGGGAACAACTGACAGTAATGTAACAAGATGGACACCCGGTTCAGCAAATCAGATTCCCACAAAGACAATCACAGTCAACAAGAAGGGAGTCGCAGCAGGCTCAACCTGGATCGTTCAGGGCTGGATTACATACATCGACGCAAAGGGTACTCAGCAAACTATCTATACAGACCTTGTTTATGTAACTAAATAACCAAACATTCAGAAAAAGCCTTGAAGTCTTATTTCAGATTTCAAGGCTTTTCTATTGTCAGTATGTATTACTCTGTATCATTTGATGACATGTCAACTTGACAATATTTATTCTAATGTGTTAGAATGGAATTGATATATAATACTATATAAATGTATGGAGGTAAACTTATGGATACACCTGTGATTTTTGACAGCGAATACAGATTTTGCCTTGTTCTCTGGGAGGTTGAGCCCATTAAAAGTGCACAACTTGCAGCTTTGTGCAAGGAGAGACTCGGTTGGTCAAGAACAACCACTTATACTGTAATTAAAAGATTATCTGACCGCGGTGTTCTCCGAAATGAGAATTCTGTTGTCAGTTCAATTGTTTCCAAGGAAGAGGCTCAGATTTCTGAATTTGAGCAAATGATGGAGAAAAAATTTGAGGGATCGCTTCCTGCCTTTATTGCAGCCTTTTCAAAGAGTAATAAGCTTAAGGAAGAAGAAGCTGACGCTCTCAGAAAGATGATAGAAAGCGCAGGTAGGTAATGACCGATTTCTTCTTTGTCATACTTAAGTTAAGTTTAGTCTCGGTTTTTGTTTCTTTAGTTATATTTATTGCTCGTTTTCTGCTTAAAGGTGCGCCCAGATGGATTTCCTGTTTGCTTTGGATAATGCTGGCACTGCGTCTTGTTTGTCCCATATTTCCCGAGAGCAGACTTTCTTTTATCCCGATGTTTGATATTGAAAATGAGCAGGTTTCCGTAACAAACACCCTGTCTTCTCAATCAATACAAACAATAACAACTTCTGCGGGTGCTGTTAATCAATCAGGAACGTTTGATGTCACAGCAAGAGAAGAAGACACCGAACATGCACCAAAAAATCATACTCAAGCACAGCCTGACTTTCTCAGAATTGGTTTTTACATCTGGGCTTCGGGTGCTTTCCTGATGCTTAGTTACGGAGCGATCAATTACATAAGAATGAAAATTCGTTTCAGCGATGCTGTGCTTCTTGAAAATAACATCCGTCAATCTGAAAAGGTTGACTCTCCTTTTGTTATGGGATTTCTCAGACCTCAGATTTATATAAATTATAAGATGGACAGTAAAACAAAAAAGCAAGTCCTTCTCCACGAGCAAGCTCACATCAGCAGACTTGATCATATATGGAAACCTTTGGGCTTTGTGCTTTTAAGTTTTTATTGGTTTAACCCTTTTCTATGGATATCTTATTTTTTGTTTTGTAAGGATATTGAGATAGCTTGTGATGAGAAGGTTATCAAGAATTACCAAATGAAGCAAAAAAAGGCTTATGCAATGGCTCTTCTCAGTTGCAGCAGCCATGGTAAAGTTTTTTCAGCAACTCCCCTTGCTTTTGGTGAAGTTGGGGTAGAGGGGCGCATCAAGAAAACGCTGAAATACAAAAAACCGACCTTTATTGTTTTGATTGTTGCTGTTGTAATCACAGTTGTGCTCGCTCTGTGTCTGCTGACAAATCCGGTAAATCCTTCAAAGGAAACAAGTCAGAATAATACTCAGGAGCATGACGAGCTTGAGGCTGTCGTTTCAGAGAGTTCTACCGAGTCTACATCGGAAAGCTCAGAGGAAGTAACAACCGAACCCGCCACAGAAATTGTTACTGAACCTACAACGGAGCCGCCGACTACTCCTGCAACCGAAGCAGTAGCTGAGTCGGCTACACCTGAGAGTTACTATGATGAAGAGTCTTATGATTATGACGAAACCGATAACTCGTATGATGATTATGACTATGACTACGAAGATCTGGAGCATCTTGTTGGCGGTCCGACAATAGATTATGATAAATATAATAATGTATATGGCTCTTACACAGCCAATGATATTCTTTTAGATAATTATGTTTATGATACATCTCTGTACACCTACGGCAGCAATATTGACATGAACAGACCCGCGTATATTTATGCATCTGATTATACGTCTGTTCCTTTTGTGAATTAAGTCATTTTAACAGAATAAATGCGATAAACACCTGACAAAGTATAGCTTTGCAGGTGTTTTTTGTTACAAAAATTCGTCATGTTTTCTTGTGATACTAAATCTTGTAACAATTTATACAAAAAACACTATATACTTTGTTGACAATTTCATACATTTGTCGTATAATGTAACAAATATAGGTAATATTATGTCACATTGTTGTTTTATTTGTCATCTTTGGTTTACAAATGTGCAACAATTCAGGCGTAAAAAACCTCATTCTTATGCGAAAAATTACAAAACAGGAGGTCTTTTCGAGGGCGTTTTATCGGAACTTGGTTCATTGTTTTTGTGTTTATATTATCATTTGCTTTTGTATCAATTATTAGCTTCATAACTGTATAATTATTTATTACAATTTCTTGCGAAATATCTAAATGATTACAGTTTATAGTCTCAGGAGGGATAAAATGAGGAAAAAATCAAAAATCTTAACAAAAATCCTGTTACTGATGCTTGTTCTTCTTATGACGCTCACAAGCATTCAGATAACAACCGCAGGGGCAGCGTCGTTTACTTCGACTCAGGTTGCTGCACGCTCATCAAGTGTCACAAAAGTTGAGAAAACATATGACATAGCCATTGTTTTTGACAACTCTGGTTCAATGTATGGTGGCAGTTTCTATTGGTGTCGCGCAAAGTATGCTATGGAAATATTTGCCTCGATGCTCAATTATGACACGGATAAGTTAACCATTTTCCCGATGTGGGAGGTAGTGACTGACGGATCGACACCTGATTCTGGAGGCAGCTATGCAGCAATTGAAATCAGAAGTAAAAGTGACATCGACAAGATATCTAACATGTTTACGGTCAACCCAAGTCATACACCTTTTGAACCCGTTATAGAAGCTTATGATTATTTGCAAAGTTCTTCGGCAGAAGAAAAATGGCTTATTGTATTAGCAGATGGTATATTTAACTTTGATACGAGAGAAAACGCAAATAACTATATAAATAGTGGTGAAACAAAATATAAAACAGATTATAAAAAGGATAACAAGCTCCATAAAGATCTGTTAGCACTTGCTTCTGATAGCATTAAGGTGCAGTATATTGGTTTTGGTCAGGCTGTTGATCTTAGTAGCGAATCTAATCGTAACTTTTTTGCAAAAAGCTCTACAGATTCTAGTCTTAAAGATGATCTGGTTGAAATCTGCAATATGATTTTTCAGCGTTCGATTCTGCCTGACAACCGCAGAGTGGGAAAAACTCTGAATCTGGATCTTTCAATGAAGAGCATCATTGTTTTTGCTCAGGGTGATGGCGCAAAAATCACATCACTCAAAAATGCAGACGGAAAAGAAATCCCTGTAATTCTTGATAGTGGGCAGAGGAAATACAGTGAACTCTCTTGTGACGATGCGATATATGGAGGACCGCAGCCTGGCCCTAAAGTAGACAAAACCCTTGCCGGTCAGGTTGTTACCTTTGGTGCTTGTGAAAAGGGTGAATATACCCTTGAATACAGCGGTGCTGAGGCAATCCAGATTTTCTATGAGCCCGATGTTGACATTGAAGTAAAGCTTACAGCTAATGACGGCTCTGTTATTGATGGCAGCGATGAGCTCATTGAAGGTAATTATCATATCTCCAGCAAGATTATCGATGCTGAGACAGGTGATGATGTTACAAATCACGAGCTCCTCGGCAGCGATGTTAAGCTTCGTACACGTGTGAAAACTTCAGGCGATTCTGATTACAAAGATTACCCAAACAACGCCGATATCACTCTTTCAGAAGACAGTAAAACCGAGATTCTTATCGAAGGCGAGTATCTCGGAATGTACACAATTACCAGTAAGGACAGCGCAAGCCTTGAATGGATGCGTGAAATCAAAGTAAGAAAGCCTGCTGTGGATTTCAAGATTTCCATGACAGCTGCTGAGAAAGAGTATGTAATTGCTGATCATAACAACTGGGAGCCCTTCAGAGTTTCCATGACTGCAGACGGAATTCCTCTCACCAAGGAGGAGATGGACAGAACAACCTTCACCATTTTCCCTGCAGACGGCATAAATTACAGATTTGAAAAGCTTTCCGATGAATCCGCTTACCTTGTGTATATCGCTCAGGACGAAAGCGGTGAGTTTGTTGCTCCCGAGAAGGGCGTATATAACTTAAAAGTTGCAGCTAAGTTTGTTGCAGAAAACGGGGAAGAGGTTGTTTCCAATAGTCAGGAAGCAAGCGTTAACGTGCAGAAGTTCAGCGCACTTGTCAGAACTCTCACAGTAATTTTTATAATCCTGATTATTCTCATCATTCTTGCAATAATCACATTTATTCTTCATAAAATCAAAGTTTTCCCCAACAATGTTACCACATCAAATTCTGTTTATAAAAAGAGCGGACATCAGGCAGGCTCTGCTGTTGCAAACTTAAATGTAAACAGTAAAAACCTTTTCAAGAAAAAGGGAACGATGTCAGTAAGAGCGACAAGAGGAAATATGGGTGTTGTCTTTGCAGTTGAAGCCATTCATCCTCTGTTCAAATTCCCCTTTAAGTTCCAGAAATCCGCAAGAAGAAATTACAGAATTGTCGGAATTACCGGAAACGGTATGGACTATGTAAAAATCAATGGTAATACCTATAAGAGCGATACATTCTCTCAGGCAAAGGAAAGATGTAACGATTCCACCACCATCGAGTTTGAGAAGCGTGTAAAGGGCGAAAAGTATTATCTTAAAACAGATGTAATCAATAAAAAATAAAAAGAAAGAGGTAAGGTCATGGATAAGTATTTATTTGAAAAAGAAGTATTAAAACCCAACAAGGTCAGCGAAACTCTTTTCGTTGGCGTTGGCGGTATCGGTTCCGATATCGTTTACAGAGTTGCTAAAAGATGTATGCCTCAGGAGAAAGGCAATATCAGATTTGTAGCAATGGACACTGACGCCAATGAGCTCAGAGGCGTTAAAGAGGGTAAGGAGAATATTATCCCCGTTCAGACCTCTTCTACACAGTCCGTTCTTGATTACCTTAACTCTGATGCATCTGCAATGAATGAGTGGTTCCCCGTAAACACCACTCTCTATGGCAAGACAGTTTCAGAAGGCGCAGGTCAGGTCAGAGCAATCTCTCGTCTTGCACTTAATGCAACTATTAAATCAGGAAATATCAATTCACTCTACAATGCTATTGATGATCTTTTCCTCAAGGATGGCGGAGATCTCAAGCAGGCTCTCAGAGTTGTTATCGTATCCTCTGTTGCCGGCGGTACCGGCTCAGGTATTGCAATGATCACCGGTATGCTCATTCGTGAGTATCTCCACGAGCATTACAGAGAGAAGGCAGCTATCATCAGAGGCTACCTGCTTCTTCCCGGCGTTTGTGACACATTCGGTCCCAGCGAAAAGGAAAGAGAAAGTCTCAGAAGAAACGGTTATTCTACCATTAAGGAAATCAACGCTTTCATGATGAAAGCCAGCGGTTTCTGCAATGTAAGAAAAGAGCTTGAGCGTTTCAAGGATATCTCCATTGAAGTTCCCACTTCCAGCGGCGGATATAAGAAGCTTGAGGGACTTCCCTTTGACTTCTGTTTCCTTCTTGACAGACTTGACAAGTCTCAGTCCAGTATGTCAACTCTTGAGCAGTACAAGGAGTTTGCTGCACAGAGCCTTTATGAGCAGAACGTAGGTCCTATGAGAACAGGCTCTAACTCTATGGAAGACAACGTTATCAAGGAATTCGCCGATGGTGATAATCTTGGTCGTAACCGTTTCGGCGGTATTGGTGCTTCCGTAATCCGTTATCCCTATGAAAAGATCGCTGATTATATTGCGTTCACCCAGGCAATTGAGAGAATCGGTTGCTCTCAGGATTCCAAGGGTGAAGATGCCGGTCTTGCAGGCTGGATCAAGTATGACCGTGCCTTTGATAAGGCATTGGCAGAATATAAGAAGAACAGAGCCTTCACATCAGATGAAGAGCCTAAAATTGAAAAGATTTATGTTGATACCGTAAATAATGGCGAGGAAAGATTTGATATCGACGTTAAGTCCTATCTCGGCAAGGGTATTTCCAATATCAGCGAGTTCCAGAACGGCGTTGAGCGTAAGATCAATGAGTTCCTTGATGCATTTAAGGGTGAAATCGAGAAAGCCTTCATGGCTAGACCCTCTATTGCTGATAACGAGCAGTGCTTTGAGAATGTAAAGGCATTCAACTGGACTTCCTACAAGGGTACAGGTATGAGTGTTGCTTCTGATAAGTGTGCTCTTGATGATCTCCAGGCAGAAATCGATACATACGCTGAGTCAACAGCAAAGGATCGTGCACGTTCAATTCTCTTCAGTGCACCTTCTGCAAAGGCTGAGGTTAAGAATTTCCACCTTGAGAAATTGTTCGAGACCAATAAGGGTTCAATGCATCCCAATGCAATGCGTTATCTCCTTTATGCACTCAAACTTCGTCTTAACAGCGACGAGCTTGACCCTGACAGAGATAACCTCAAGTATTATAAGGATGAAATCATCACCGCAGAAGAAAACCTTATCCAGTATGGTCCCGAGTATATGCCTCTTGATGGACGCAAGAGTGTATATGACATTGACGGTAAGTTCAGTAAGGGCAAAGAAACTACTCTTAATGATCTTTGTGCAACACTTGATAATATCATCGTAAATTATAAAGATGGTCAGGAAAACAAGGATGATTTCGAGAAGGTCGTTTCCGCAGGTAGCAAGTATCTGAGACAGTATCATGAAGCTATGATGCATTACAGAGATTGCAAGCTGTACAGAACAGCTTACAAGGAGCTCGATAAGTACGTTGACGGTCTTTGCACTCAGTTTGAGCAGTTCTTCAAATCTTTTGAGGAGAAGGCATATTCACTCAAGAAGAAGAAGACTGAGATTGTTGACAGTATCAAGTTCCGCAAGGGCGACAGCGTAATCAATATCTGCAGCACTGAGGCACAGCTTAATGAGCTCTATCAGATTTGTGCAGGCAGCGCAACTGAGCTGATGCTTCCTGAGGATCTTAACTCCGCTATCTTTGATGCAGTTAAGAATAACGCTGAGGTTGCGAGAACAAAGACATTTGATCCCAGAAACTCAGGCAACAGAATTGATATCTTTGACGAAGTTCTTATCGGACATTTCAGAAGTGCAGCAAGAAGCGATTTTGATGAGATTATTAACCTCAACATTATTCAGGCACTTAAGATGCAGATGTCAATTGACAATGAACTTGCAGGCGGAGATCGCAGAATCAGTGATGCTGATATTGATGAGTATCTCGCAGAGGTTATCAAGCGCGGTACAAGCCTTGCAGCTCCCGGTATTGGCTTCGGCAGCTTTGATGCTGACCGTATGATGGTTCTTTGCGGTTACAACAAGTCCCTTGATAAGATGCTTGATATCAATGTTAAAACATATATTGAGGGTTGCGAGATCGGTAACAGAAAGATCCGTTCCTGCTCCTCCGAATCTGTCTCCAAGTATGAACTCAGATTCTTCAGCGCACTTTATAACATCACTCCCGATAAGCTTTCCAGATTCAGAAATCCCCAGGATTGTGAAGGCAGCCTGACAACTGAAGAGGGTATCTATTACTCTGCATACCATGAGTATTCCAGAAAAATTGGCCCCGACTCCACAAAGAGCGGCACAATTTCTGCTCATATCGATAAGAGATGGGATGCAATTGTAGAGCTTCCCGAGATTTCAATGAAGTCTCAGTATGCTGAAATGATCAGAGTACATTCAAGCCTTATTTACGGTATCGTTCACGGCTTTATCACAATGCATTCTTCATCACAGGTTTATGACAGAGATAAGAAGATCTTTGCTCTTGAGGATCAGGATGGAGATATCACACCCTTCGTAGTTTCCAACGGAACAGAGTGTGACGAGTTCTATGAGATTCTGGACTCTCTCTATCGAGACAATGCATCCGTAGGTCGTATCTTTGAGATGGCCAAGGAACTGAGAAAGTATGATGAAGAGTCCAGCTGTAACTATACAGATTGCTGCTTCGTGAAGGATGCAAAGAGATTCAGCATCGGCAAGAGTCACACAGGTGAGACCAGCCTCTTTGAGATTCCTCTTCTTTATTACAACTCACTGCCTAAGGCAAAGCTTGACGGCAATGAGCTGTCAACAATGATCGATGCTGTTATTTCCGTGCTTGAGCAGGAAATCAACAGATTTGAGAAGGAAGAGGACCGCAAGCCTCTCCTTGCTATTCGTTTACAGGATCAGTTCGAACTCTTCGTTAAGAACTTCAATAACGATGAGTACGACAAGGAGTTTAATTTCAGAAAGAACTCTAATATCAATGAAAATCCTGTTGTTCGTGTTGCTCTCAAGAAGTTAACACGTAAGATTAAAGAGCTGGACGTTTACAACGCTGCACAGAAGATTGATGATTTAAGAGCACTTGTTGCAGGTAAACTCGGTTAATGGCTTAACAATTTGTTGAAAGTGAGGTGGTAACGTGCTCACGGTAATTATTGCAGAACAACATATTATAGAGCAGTATGATAAATACAAGATGCTCTTTACACCTTTTGAGGGTGAGAATATTTGTTTTTGCAGATGGAACTGTGAAGGCAGAAGCCTTGATGAAATGCTTCCTGATCTTCATGAAATTGTTTCCTTCAGTACAGATTGGCGTGCCGTTATTGTGACCGAAAACAACAAGGATAAGCTTAATCCCTTCGATTATGTAAATTATTCTGACTTTATTGATAAAAAGAATAAGCTGAGATTCGATACAGGGTTTATTGATACTTGCAGAAATACGTATGCTTGTTTCGAAAAATCACTTTGCAATCCTTTGACAAAACTCTCAACAGCTCTTTGTGAGATTCCTTTATTCGCTGAGGTTATAGATTGTGATGTCGACAGTCTCTTAACCTCAGTGGATACACTGGTTAGATATATCTTCAGAAAGCATATCGAACCTCTCAATACAAAGAGAATTGCAACAGAGCTTAGAAAGTTCAGGGAGAAAGAGCTTGCTCTTTTTGTTAAAGAAGAATCCTTAGATGACTTTCTTGTGGCACTTTCAGAAAAAAATTATCCTGTAATTTTTAATCACATACCCACAGAAAGGCTGATTCACTTCCTCGAGGTTTCCCGGATAGCAAACAGCGCTTCGGTGGATCCCGGATATTGGCTTGCTGTTTTTGAAAACACAAAAAAAGCACAGCTGTATGATAGGTTGAAAGAGAATTTTAAATTAAACTTTGCTTTTCCTCGTGAGGTTTTGTATCTGACAACAAGAACTTATGATACAAAGCTTCACAACAGCAAGGTGATTTGGGATGACAGACCCGAAGATCATTATTCAGATTTTGTCAGATATAATCTCTACAATGAGAATATCCGATTCCTGATTTATGATATGCCTGAGGAGGATTACGGGAACAGAACTCATGAAGTGGTTAAGTTCCAATTGTTGTTACAGCATCTGGCAATGTATGGAAACACATCGTTTTCAATTCTTAAAAACAGAACTTATGTTGTTGATATCAAGTATGACAAGCATGAGCTCAGTCGTGTAATTGCCAGATTGATTGTAAGGCAGAAAAAAACTGCCCTACATATAAATGATGAAATATTTATTCTTAAGTCCAAGAAGATCCCACCCCTCGATAACAGATCCGCAAGGGTCTTGTTTGAGTCTAATATAAAGATTCCTGTTCAATGGGATAAGGAGTACAGAACCAACGATTTCTTGGTGGAGCACGACATAGGTCTTTACAGAGATCATCCCATCGAGGAGCTTGAGTATTGGGAAAGCCAGTTCTTTGGCGTAAAGAAGCTTTTCAAGAGGTTCTTAAGAGAACCCAGAAGAGCTGTTAAGAGAGCGTGCTCT
The DNA here is from genome assembly GCA_045535715.1 of Ruminococcus sp. Taxonomy (GTDB): domain Bacteria; phylum Bacillota; class Clostridia; order Oscillospirales; family Acutalibacteraceae; genus Ruminococcoides. The sequence goes on from JAZSME010000122.1 coordinate 17,586, forward strand.
GATGATTTCAGAGAGAGAAATCGCATCGAAGATATCAGAGCTGTCGGACTTAATGATAATCAGAAAGAAGATATCTTAATTAAGCTTGAAGAAGAAGAGCAGAATATGGTTTCTACGGTCACCAGTGCCATTTATGACACAAAGAGATACAATGAAGCCATGGATAAAGCAGGCAAGATCGTAGAGGATGCAATCAAGATTCGTCTTACAAAAAAGAGAACCTTATATTGCATGCTGATTGCACTCGTTGCATATTTTATCGGTTTCCTGCCGTTGATGTTCGGTAATCTGAACACATTGAAATCCTTTTTCTTTTCAACGCTCGTATCCGGTGCTACCGTAATGGTTCTTGCCATCTGCGGTATCATCTACACCATAGTGCTTAAACACCGTCAGATTCAGCTTTATAATGAGTTTAATGATACGGTCAGAAGCATTTTCTCTGAGATAAACGGATCGCTCACCATGTTCTCTGAATATCTCAGCCACGCATGTATGGTTATGCGTGAAACCTCTGCTCTTAACATGGCAGAGACCAAGGAAACTGCAGATCTGCAGAAGATTAAAGTGCTCAGCTTTAATCTTTTACAGCTTCAAAAGGAGATTGATAGCAATTATAAATTGCTTTCCGAATTCTCCGATTATGATCCTGCAGAAATCCTTGAAGCAGCTGACAAGGATCAGCTTGAAGCGTATGGTTACGATTACCTGAAGATTCAGAATTTTGAATATGCATTCTTTGAGGAAAAAGACTTTAGAGATATTGACTATATGCTTAAGGGATTCAAGGTCAGAACACCTGTTGCTTTCGTTGAAGAAGTAACACTTAAGAGGGAGGAGCTGTATGATTAATACAATTTTATTTATTGTAAAAATGCTGATAGCTATACTTCCTTTTGTAGTGCTTTGTATTGTGAACAGAAAGGTTAATTTGCCTCAGATAGAGCGCAACAAGCAATATCTGATGCCGGTTATCACCCTTGTTTATCTGATACTTTCAGCTTCTTTAATGACATTTATCGATAATCTTATCCTGGGATTTTTTGATAAACTCCCGGGGTGGATTTCTTCGGTTTCCGATATTTCCTGGATGCCGGATAAGATTGGCGCATTTTTCTCAACAATAGGTGATTATGTAGGAAGGTTTTTCCAGAGCCTCAATCTGCACTTCTGGGTATTCTTCCTTACAAATACAGTAATTATCATCCTATATCTCATCATTAAGAAGATCAGCATAAAGATTATTTCCAAATCCGTTAACACCGAAGGCGGACTTCACACAACTGTTTCTGAAAAATTCTATGAGTTTTTCCCTGAAAAAAGTGTATGGTGTATCAGAGACGAATACATTCAGATCCGCAGCTTGCTTAAGGTTTTCTATTATAGTGCAGTGGTAATTTCTGCACTTCTTATGATAGTAAGCCATAAGTTCTACTTTAACGGAATGATGAGATCTGTCTTCTATCCTGTTTTCGGAATACTCATTGTCGGTGAGCTTTATTTCTTCCTTGATGGTGTTTCAAGAACAGAGTATGTAAGCGAGATTCTCGGCGAGGATGAAGATGCCTATAAAGTCGTCAACTATTCGCTCCTCAGAAAATTCTTACGTTCAGTATTCGGCGATAAGCTTTTAAGCGAAAACACCAGCGTGAACAATACCCTGACTTACGACGTTACCACAGAAGAGGTTGTTCGTGAGCTGGAAAATGACGAAGACTCGGTTATCAGTACCTTTGCTTCATATATTGATGCTTATAATAAGTCAGGCGAGCAGATCGATCATAACTATGTTCGTTCAGCAATCGATTTGCTCAAGGGAAAGAGTATCCTCTTCAACAATCCCTTCTATAATGACCTTATTCCTTATGCATTTTATCCCATGAACAGAGCTCTTCTTTGTCATAAGAAGGTTCTTATTGTTCTCGGCAGACATGCAATTGAGGAAGATATCAAAGAATGGGTTGAAAAGGGAATAGAGGCTGTCACCAATATTCCGTATATGTGGAATGTGGGCATTCTCAACAAAGAAGAGCAGGATCTTGACATCGGAATCATTACAAGATCTGACATTCTTGATATTGAACTTCATAACACAAACGCTTCTTTCCTTGAGAAAGTAGGATTTGTTGTGGTTATCGAACCTTCCAAGCTTATCTCTACTGCACAGATAGGACTTAACCTACTTGTTAAAAAGTGCAGAAATAATGAAGATAAGAATATTGTTTATTGTCTTTGTGATAAGAACTGCGACGGACTTGTTGATGCTATGTCTCATATTCTTATGACCAGTATTACAGAGGTTTCTGCAACAGAAAAGCATCTCGGCACCTCCTCGTATATGTGCTGGGAGACAGGGGAGGAGTATCTCCATCACAGACTGGTGCCCAATATCTCAAGATATCTTGGTGTCGGTACTGAACTTTCCTTTGCAGCTCTTAAAAATCAGGTTTCAAAGACAAAGTGGTACGGAGGCGAAGCTTTCCCCGTTACAGATATGCGTTGGATTGCCAAGCAGTACTACTACGATCTGACAAAGTACGCAAATCTCCCCACCAGCCAGCAGGCTATGGATGAGTATTTTGTGACAACGCCCAACTTCTGGAGTGCGGAGGTAGATAAGAATAACTACTTCAGCGTAGAAGATGAGCAGAACAATATGTTCGAAATTCTTCGTGAATTTGCCACAAGAACAAAAGAACAAGGTTTTATCAATATCGTGTCCCCTGAGTATATTCTCAAGGACTATATGGCTGATAATGCTTCTATCTTTGAAGCCGACGCCAAGGCGATTCCTTACATTGTTTCTGACTTCACAAGAAGTAACAGAAACACAATCTTCCGTCTCATTCTTATGATGAGTACTTATCCCGTTAATGAGGACGTTCTCAGAAAAGAGCTTTCTCTTCTCGGTATCAACGTATTTGATCTTAAGAAGCAGCTTTGGTATGAACTTTATTGCTGTTACAGCGAAACCTCTGCCATCTCTATTTTGCCTGAAGATTATGTTGAAGCAGTTGAGGAAGTTTACACAAGAAAACTTTCTCTTAGTGGTGCTGAATGGACTCATGATATTATTGTTATTGATGATAATTTCAGTATGAGTACCGGAAAGATTGAAACCACTTACTCAGTGACCGATCCCGATTTTCTTAAAATTTGCGTATCTGAGCTTCGCTCTGCAGGATACGTTGCTGAAGATGAAAGGGGTCAGCGCTATTATCTGGGTGCTGAGCTCAGTTCTCAGATTTATCAGAAATACTTACCCGGACAGTTCTTTACCTTTGGCGGTAAGTATTACGAAATGCAGTATCTTACAGCCGATGGTCAGGTTCTTGTTCGTCGTGCTGCTGATCACATCAACGGAAGACCTGCTTACAGACAGATTCGAGAATATGTTATTCACAGCACAAGACCTTCTGAAAAGATAGGTGCACAGCAGGATATTGCAGGAATGAAGATAGTAAAAGAGTTTGCTGATATCTCAGTAATTACTCCCGGTTACTATCTTATGGACAAATATAACGATTTCTCCTCAGCAAGAAAGGTTTCTTTTGAAGGTGAAAAGAACGGTATTCCCAAGAGAATTTACCGCAATAAGGAGATCCTTCGCATTGAGCTTCCTGATTTCGGAGATAAGCTTAATGACAAGATACGCTACACAATTACTTCTCTTTTCAATGAAGTTTTTGTTACTCTCTTTGCTGAGAATCAGCCTTATATTTGTGCGTTGACCGACGCTCAGTTCCTCTCAGAATATAAGGGTGTGGATCCTAACACCTACACTATCAGAGGAGAGGAATATGAAATTAAGAAGAATACAATTTATATCGTCGAAGACAGCCAGCTTGACTTGGGACTTACTGTTGCCGTTGAAAGAAATCTTCAGAGAATTTTCAGAATTGTATTTGATTATCTTGATTGGCACAAGGAGAATCTCACAGACAGTGTTGAACCTCCTGAGGACCCCAAGCCTCCCGTAAGCTTTGAAAAGCCTGAGGGCTATACTGATCCTAAAGATCCTAAGAAACCCAAGGATCCCGAGAATCCCGATAACACTTCTGATAAAAAGGAAGATGAAAAGCCTCAAAAGGGCATAAAGGGAGTATTCTCCAAGATTGGTAACGGCTTCAAGAAGATCTTCAGTAAAATTGCAGGTCTTTTTAAGAAGAAGCCTAAGGATGAATCCGAAACAGGGGAGTCCGATGGCAAAAAGAAACCTAAAAAGGAAAAGAAACCCAAGAAGGCTAAAAAGGGTAAAAAGAAAAAGAACGATACTCCCGTTGAGAATGAAACACCGGTAGATAATCAAACACCCACCGAGAACATTCCTGAGGAGAATCCCGCTTTGCCCGAGGGTGAGGTTGCTCCTGTTGAGGAAGTCCCTGAGGTTGAAATTCCCGAAGTTGACATTCCCGAGACAGACTATCCTTCTGAGGAGACACCTGAGTCAGAGGAAGCTCCTTTGGAATTGCCTCCTTCAGATGAATCATCAGAAGGTACTACACCCGAAGTCAAAACCCCTTCAGATGATGGAGCAGACACTCCTGCTGACGGAGAAAATGATGGGGCTCAGAGTACAGGCAGCCCCGATCTCAGCAACTCATCCGGTAATATTGGTGTTTCCGTTATGAAAGTAAAGGCTTTGAATTCTCCTCTCAAAAATGAGTCGTTGACTGCAAATAATATTGGAAACGGAGGCGTTCCGGGATTGATGTCTGAAAGAAAGCCCTACCACGAACGTTATTATTTGCTATATGGAGGTAAATCAGAGCCCGAATGTATGGATTATTCTGCCGCATTTGAGTATCTTTCCGAGATGGGACTTCAGCGTAATGCGCTCAAACAGGCTCGTGAAGGAAAAAAGATTGCAGAGTTTATCGAGGCCACATTTACTCCCGGTAAACCCGATGCCAGATATTGTGACTTCTGCGGAACTGAAATCTACGGTGTAGAATATGAGACTCTTTCTGACGGCAGAGACAGATGCCTGCATTGCAGCAGAACTGCAGTTAAAACTGAATCAGAGTTCCGTAAAATTTTCGAGGATGTCAAGAGAAATATGGAATCCTTCTTTGGAATCCGTATAGATGTAGGTATAAAGGTGGAGATGGTTAATTCCGCAAAGCTCCACAAGCGTCTGGGTAAAGCATTTATTCCAACACCTCAGAGTGACGGTCGAGTTTTAGGTGTAGCAATCAAGGACAAGGGCGGTTACAGACTTATGATCGAGAATGGATCTCCCAGAATGAAGTCTATGCTCACTATGGCTCACGAACTTACTCACATCTGGCAGTATGTCAACTGGAAGGATAAGGCTATCTGTAAGAAGTACGGCAAGAAGATGCGCCTTGAAATTTATGAAGGTATGGCAAAATGGGTTGAGATCCAGTATGCATATCTTATAAATGAACCTGCGACAGCAAAGCGCGAAGAAATATACACTTCTATCCGTAACGATGAATACGGCCGCGGTTTCCTCAGATATCGCGTAAATTATCCCTTCTCTCTGGGTACTGTTATTACAAGACCCACACCTTTTATGAATATAGACACGCCTCTTGATCCTCAGTACTGCGGAAATATCTACTATATTCCTCCTGTACTGCCGGGCGGTCCTACGGGAGAGCCTGAGGAAGAGGGAGCAAAGCTTCCCGTACCTCCTGCTCCTGTTCCCGGACCGATCGTCAACCCCGACGGGGATACAACATGCGATCCTGATAATCTTTCAAGATACGCATTCAATCTCCTCAGAGAAGACGAAAAGGTTGTTTATAATACTGTTCTGAGTGCTATCAATGCTTTTGCACCTGAGGTATCACAGTTTGGTGCTTCGGTAACTGAGCCTCAGCTCAAGATGATAGTTGATTATGTTATGAGGGATCACCCCGAACTTATCTGGTTCCAGCATGGTTCAACCTTCTATTTTGATCCCACAACTCAGATCGTCAGCAGACTTTCCCTCAGATACTGTATGTCTCAGGAGGAAGCTGTAAGAAGACAAAGCGAAATTAACGCTTCCCTTGAAAGCTTCGTGTCTTCCGTTGACTCCTCTTTGGGCGATTACGATCTTACCCTTAAGATTTACGAGAATATCATTGATCTTGTGGATTACGATACAATCGGTCTTGAGAGACAGAATGGCAACAGAATAGTTGATCCTGAAGTGCCTGATGATCTTCGCTCTATTTACGGTGTGTTTGTAAATAAGAAGGCTGTCTGTGCAGGTTATGCAAAAGCAATGCAGTATCTGCTCAATATGTATGGTGTTGAGTGTACCTATGTTACAAGCAACACTCACGCATGGAACCTTCTGAAAGTTGAGGGCGACTATTATCATATGGACGTTACCTGGGGTGACGGCACAGACACAAAAGCTGAGAAGAATCAGCTGTCAAAAATCAATTATGATTGCTTCTGCATTACCACAGCGGAAGTCCTTAGACTTAAAGAACACGAGCCTGAGGCTTCACTGCCTCTTCCTGAGTGTACTGCTACAAAATGTAACTATCACATTCGTAACGGTCTTTATTTCGAAAGCTATGATGCTGACAGAATCAAATCAATTGTCTGTGATAACGTTAAAGCAGGTAAACTCGATGCTTCCATTAAATTTGCAACTTCAGAGCTGTATCTTCTTGCTAAGAAGAGTCTTATTGATAATGGTACTTTCTCTGCTATTATCAGCGATGCGGCTCATAAAGCAGGAGTAAAACTAAGCACAAGCTATCAGTATTACTTAAGTGAAGAAAAGTTAACACTTTCGTTCTTTATGGCTAAACAGTAATTCAGTTGCTATTACAGATTTCTGATCAAAACTACGTCCCCGATATCAATTATCGGGGACGTTTTCCGTGTTATTTCTTTTTTGCGTTGAGCGTTTACTACATAATTTGATCTTAATTACCTCTCATAGGATACAAAACTGTAAATTGTGTAACAGCCTTTTGCCTTGTATTTGCATAAATGTTCATGATATAATATCATTTGAAGAAATATAGGTGGAAGTATATTTACTTCTAAATCATTTTATAGGAGATGATTTTATGTCGTTGTGTTTCGGTTGCATGAAAGAGATAGGCGAAAGTATCACCTGTCCTGATTGCGGATTTGACAATTCAAAGACCCAGTCTTCACCTTTTCTTCCTTACGGAGTAGTTCTTGACAAGAGATATTTTGTCGGCAAGAATATTGAAACTAATGGTGAAAGCACCACATATATAGGATACGATAAAGAGAGTACATCCGTTGTTCTTATCAGAGAGTTCCTTCCTGCAGGTTATTACACTCGCGCAGAAGGCGCAGTAAAGCTCGATGTTTCTGAGGATAAGAAAGAGACTTTCCAGCGACTGATGTCTGAATTTGAGCAGTATTTCAGCTTTCTTTCAACTCTTCGTGATATGTCAGCTATGAATGTAATCACAGATATTTTCAGAGCTAACAACACTTGCTATGTTATCGAAGAATATGAAGATCTGATTTCATTCGAAGAGTATGTTTCAAGAAATAACGGTCACGTGGAGTGGGAGGTAGCCCGCCCCTTGTTTATGCCGGTGATTTCTCTTTTGGAAGCACTTCATAAAAACGGATATGGTCATTATGCTGTTTCTCCTGCTAATCTTTTTATAACAGCATCAGGTAAGCTTCTCCTTATGGGATTTGCAACAGCAAACGAAAGACGTCGCGGAACAGCACTTAAATCTCAGCTTTACAGCGGATGTGCGGCACCTGAACAGTATGAGAATAATTTCCCCATTGATAATATCACGGATATTTACGGATTTACCGCAACTCTTTTTTACGCGCTGACAGGCAGCCTTCCTGCTTGCGCAACCGACAGACTTACAGACGGCGCACTTCTGATGAGCACCGCAACCGTGAAGAGACTTCCTCCTCACGTTGTAACGGCTCTTGCCAATGGACTTCAGGTAAAGCGTGAAGACAGAATCATTGATTTCAATGATCTCAGATCCCAGCTTTCCGTAGCTCCCACAGTTAAAGCAATTCAGGAGGAAATAAGCCGTACTGCAAGTATGGCAGCTCCCGTTAAACCCAAGAAGCAGAGCTTTGGAATTTCTCCTATTACAGTCGGAGTAATTGTGACCATTGTTTCCTTGCTGCTTTTTATGTGGATTGGTATTTACTTTATCCAGTCCAACGAGCCTGCTCCTGCTGACACCTCTACGGTTACAACTGTTTCCGTTGAAAACACATTACCGCCTCTTGTTCAGGAAGACTGGACAGGTCCTACTCTCGGAAATTACGTTGGCAGAGACTTTGATGAAGCTGTTGAGGAGCTCAATGCTTTGGGCGTCAGGGTTTACCGTTCTGTTTATAATAACAATGATAACGGCGGATATAACGAAGACTATGATGAAGGCGTTATCTATCAGCAGGCTTTTGATCCCGGTACTCCTCTTGATACAGAAAACGGCATTGCCGTTTCATTCAAGGTTAGTAACGGTTCCAATAAGAAAGACCTTCCTGATTTTGGCAAGAGCACATCTCTTGCAAGTGCTGTGAGAATCCTCAATGATCTCGGCTTTGTTTCCGTTGTAGAGGATCCTGATTATAAGCATGACGCTGAGGTTGACGAAGGTTGTGTAATCGGATATAAGGACCATAAAGCCGGAGACTCTGTTTCTGTTACAGAAGAGATTGTTCTTATTGTAAGCAAAGGCCCTGAATATACAGAGTATAATCCTTGATGAATAATGAAAGCACTTTTGGCATTTACCAAAAGTGCTTTTTTCCGTGAAATCAGCTTCTTTTTTTAATTTTACTCTCTGCGTGCTGAATTAAATTGAATAATGAACTTGACTGTTGAGGATATTCCTGCGATAATATCTCTGAAGAATATGAGGCTTCTCTCAGTCTTTTTGATATTTCGTGGTTTTCTTCACTCTTTGAATAATAGCTTAGCTTTGCTGAGTAGATGCTCATATATGAATCGCAGAACCCCTGATAAAGACCTTCGTTTACCGAAAACATACTCTGATGGTTTTCAGGGTTTGCACAATAAAGAGTCCTGAAGGTTTTGTATACTGCCAGCATCAGATAGTTTGATGCCTGAGCTGTGAGTCTTTTGCTTTTTGATTTGCTTAACATATCAAAAACGATAGCAAGTGTATTGCACAGAACTTTTTTGTTTAGCATTGCTATCATATTACTGCTTGTGTTTTCTGACTCGAGACTTTCCGCCTCGGGAATGTCCTCGAAATTCAGCGTAGCGCCTGAACGCTCGGGTGTTCTGCCAAGGAGAAAATCACAGGAAACATCGTAATAATCAGCGATTCTGATGAGAAAATCAAGACCACATTCGCGAATGCCTTTTTCATAGTGGGAGAGAAGAGCCTGAGAAATACCTAAGTCGGCTGAAACTTGCTTCTGACTTAAATTCTTCTCTTTGCGCAGCATTGTAATTATTCTTGGGAAATCCTTGTTCATATATATCATCCTTTGTGCTAATATACACATAGTATACAATATCGATTACAATTTGTAAATAACATTCTGGAGGCTTATTTTGAAATCTTATTACATTCATTTTATAAGACACGGTGCAATCAAAGAAACCTATAAGGGTGCGTATATCGGTGCCTCTGATATACGTATGTCCAAAGAGGGAGCTCAGCAGCTTAAAGAACTTGATAAAACGATGAAATACCCTTATGCGCCCATTATTTTTACCAGCCCGCTGATGCGCTGTAAGGATACCTGTAAAATTCTTTATCCCGGTGTAAAGCCTATTGTGGTTGAAAATCTTTCTGAGATGAATTTCGGTAAGTGGGAGAAGAAAACAGCTGAAGAGCTTAAAGGCGACCCTCTTTTTGAGAGATGGCTTGCCGGAGAACCCGGTGTAAAGCCTCCGGAAGGCGAGTCCAATGATGATTTCACACGAAGAATATGTCTTCAGTTTCAGGATATCGTTGATGGTCTTATCAAAACCGGCAATACAGATTGTGCCATTGTTACTCATGGCGGCGTTATTATGACTTTGCTTGCTGTTTACGGAATTCCACAGGCAAAGCCCTTTGACTGGGCCTGTGATAATGGCTACGGTTATTCTTTGAGAGTCACTCCCATGCTTTGGCAGAGGGATCGGGTAGCAGAAGTTTTTAAATTGATCCCCGAAGAGATAGAAGAAGATTGATAAGTTTTGCAGCTGTACTTTTGTGCAGCTGCTTTTTGTTGCAAAAAAGTTCGAAAATGAAAGAAATTTGTATGATTCTTAATGATTTTATGAAGAATCTGCAAAATCTAAGAGAAAAGACTGCAAAATTATTGAATTTTATATCCGTATGTGGTATTATTTACTAGATATTTTATAAGCGAGGGATGCTTATGTTGACTCATCTTCTTGTGCGCATTGATGCAAAGATGAACACCTTTTCAAAAGGACAGAAACTTATTGCTGAGTTTATTGAACAGCATTACGATAAAGCGGCTTTTCTGACTGCGTCGAAGCTTGGTGACTTAGTTGGTGTCAGCGAAAGTACAGTAGTACGTTTTGCAACAGAACTCGGTTACAGCGGATACCCTGAACTTCAGAAGGCTATGCAGGAAATGATCAAGGATAAGCTTACATCTGTTCAGCGAATTGAAGTCACCGCAGCTAAAATTGCTGACGGTAATGTGCTTGATACAGTTCTCAATCAGGATATCATCAAAATCAGAAGAACCCTTGAAGAAACATCGAGAAAAGATTTTGATGATGCGGTAAAAGCAATTATCAAGGCTGAGAACATATATATTTTCGGAGTTCGTTCTTCAAGCTATCTTGCAGGATTTTTAGGATACTATTTTGACCTGATGCTTGGAAATGTCCATGTGGTGACAAATGCCAGCCGTTCGGGTATGTATGAAGCGCTGCTTCGTATTTCCGATAAGGATGCCATTGTGGGAATCAGCTTTCCACGATACAGCCGTACTGCAGAGAGCGCAATGAGCTTTGCTAAATCAAGAGGTGCGGCTACCATCGCCATTACTGACAGCGTAATGTCACCTCTTTCGGCTCATGCCGATTCTTTGCTTCTCGCAAGAAGTGATATGGCATCTGTTGTGGATTCGCTTGTTGCACCCCTGTCGCTTATTAACGCTCTTATCGTCGCAACCGTTATAAATAAAAAAGAAGAAGTCAAAGAGACTTTCGAGACCCTTGAAGCTGTGTGGAATGAGCAGGATGTTTACACAAGCTCCCACAAGAAGGATAAGCTATGAGCAGGATTATTGTTATCGGAGGCGGAGCTGCAGGAATGCTCTCTGCTATTGTAGCGTCGCAGAATGGGGCAGAGGTTATTATTCTCGAGAAGAATAAGCGTGTCGGCAGAAAAATCTGTATTACAGGTAAAGGCAGATGTAACGTAACCAATAATTGCTCAGAGAATGAGTTTATTGAACACGTTGTCACAAATCCCAGATTTCTTTACAGCGCGATCAATGCATTTTCAACATCTGATACCATGAACTTTTTTGAGGAAGCAGGAGTGCCCCTGAAAACTGAAAGAGGCAACAGGGTATTTCCTCAGTCAGACAAGGCTCTGGATATTTCGAACGCTCTGGAGAGAACTCTTAAGCGACAGAAAGTCAGTATTTTCAGTGAGACTGTGGCGAAAGAAATCGTTACTGAAAACGGCCGGATCCTTGGCGTCAAAGATAATAAAGGCAGTTTTTATGAAGCGGACGCAGTTATACTTGCAACCGGCGGAAAAAGTTATCCTTTGACCGGCTCAACGGGAGACGGATATAAAATGGCCGAAAAACTTGGTCATACAATAATAACTCCCACACCTTCGCTTATACCTCTTGAGTGTAAAGGGGAAGAGCTTAAGGATTGTATTTCCATGCAGGGCCTTTCTCTGCGTAATGTGGGAGTAAAACTTTTTTCTGACAATAAAGTGTTATATAGTGATTTCGGGGAATTGTTGTTTACCCATTTTGGTCTCAGCGGACCCACAATTCTTAGTTCCAGTACAAGGGTTAAAGATTTGAATACAAACAGATATACTGTAAGTATTGATATGAAACCCGCCCTTGATTTTGACACTCTCGACCTGAGACTTCAGAAGGATCTTGATAAGAATAAGAATAAGGAACTGAGGAATTCTCTTTCAGGATTGCTTCCTCTTTCAATGATTCCTGTTTTTCTCAGACGCCTTAAATTCCCCGAGGACCTGAGATGCAACTCTGTTACGAGAGAACAAAGACACCGACTTCTTGAGCTTTTAAAGAATCTGACTTTTGAAATCAGTGGAGTCAGACCTATTGATGAAGCCATAGTTACCCGTGGAGGCGTCAGCGTCTCTGAGGTTAATCCCAAAACCATGGAAAGCAAGCTTATAAATGGGCTTTATTTCTGCGGAGAAGTTCTTGATGTAGATGCATATACAGGCGGATTTAATCTTCAGATTGCCTTTTCAACCGGCTATCTGGCGGGTCAGAGTGCTGCCTGGAACACATAACTTTTAGAAATAATTTATTCAAATACAGGAGGATTATTATGTCAATCGCTATTGCAATCGATGGTCCTGCAGGCGCAGGCAAATCCACAATCGCAAAGGCTGCCGCCAATGCTCTGGGTTATATTTATGTTGATACGGGAGCTATGTATCGCGCTCTCGGTCTTTTCGCTATCCGCAATAATGTTTCTCCCGAGAACAAGGATGAGGTGAAGGAGCTTCTTACAAAGGCAGAGGTTACTCTTGCAAGAAATGAGAAGAAGGAGCAGCTCGTGATTCTCAACGGCGAGGATGTTTCATCTCTCATCAGAACTGAGCAGGTATCTATGGCTGCTTCCAAAATTTCTGCTATTCCCGAGGTCAGAACATTTCTTCTTTCACTTCAGCGTGACATGGCAGAGAAGAATAATGTTATTATGGACGGCAGAGATATCGGAACCGTTGTTCTTCCCAACGCAAATGTGAAGATTTTTCTTACTGCTTCTGCTGAAATTCGTGCAAAACGTAGATTCGATGAGCTTATCCTTAAGGGTGAAGAAGTAAAATATGAGGATGTTCTTAAGGATGTTATTGAGCGAGACAATAACGATATGAACAGAGAGATCGCTCCTCTAAAGCCCGCCCAAGACAGTATCCTTGTTGATACCTCAGAGCTTGATCTTCAGCAGTCCATTGAGCTTCTCACAAAGACAATTGAGGAGAATATAAAGTGAATATAAAATTCAGCAGACCTTTTTATCGTTTTGCAAAGCAAGTGGTAAGAATTGTTCTGTTACCTTTCTGCAGAACTAAATATACAAATAAAAATAATATTCCAACAGAAGGTCGCTTTGTTTTCGCGGCAAATCATATTGCTTTTACAGATCCGATGCTTGTTGGAATCGGACAGAAGAGACCTATCCGCTTTATGGCTAAGGAGGAACTTTTCAGAAACAAGTTTTTCGGTTGGATACTTATGAAGCTCGGCGCTTTTCCCGTTGAAAGGGGAAAGGGTGACTGGAACGCTATCGAGTATGCAAAAAATCTTATTGACGAAGGCGATGCTCTCGGTGTGTTCATTGAAGGTACAAGAAGTAAGACAGGTGAACTTCTCAGACCCAGAAGTGGAGCTGTAATGGTTGCTCATCAGATGGATTGTAAGATTGTTCCGGTATCAATTACATACAGAACAAAGAATGATTCATTCTTTTCAAAAAGATACGTTTCCTTCGGTGAACCTGTTACCTGTGAAGAACTGGGAATAACAAAGGGTTCACCCAAAGAATACAGAGATGCTTCCAGAAAAGTAATGGAGCTTATTACTGAAATGTGGGAAAAGGATAAATATGGAAATAAAACTCGCTAAAACAGCCGGATTTTGTTTCGGTGTTAACAGAGCTGTAAAAATAGTAAATAATCTTGTTTCACAGGGCGAATCCGTTGCAACTCTCGGTCCGATCATTCATAATAAAGAAATGGTGGACGAACTGAAGAGCAAGGGAGTTGTAACTGTCGATGCGCCTTTAGAGACTCCTCAGGGTTCTACCCTTGTTGTTCGTTCCCACGGTGTTTCAAGGGAAGTCCTTGATGAAATTGAGTCTCTCGGTATTAAATATTGCGATGCCACCTGTCCTTTTGTTAAAAAGATTCATAATATTGTTTCAGATGCCGATTCAGAAAAAAACAAGTCTGTTTTCATTGCCGGAGATTCTGTTCATCCTGAGGTTCAGGGGATTATGGGACATTCAAGAATTCCTTGCTACACATACAAGAACAGCGAAGAGTTAAGTGAACTTCTTTCTAATATTCCTGAAGAGAATTATAACTCTGCTGTTTTTGTTGCTCAGACCACTTTTAGTGAAAAAGAATGGAAAAAATGTGTGAAAACCATAAAAAAAGTCTGTACAAATGCGGAAATATTTGATACAATATGTAGTGCTACGCACAGCAGACAGGCGGAAGCCGAAAATCTGGCAGCCGAATCTGACCTGATGATTGTAATAGGTGATGAGAAAAGCTCTAACACAGCAAAACTCTTTGAGCTTTGCAAGCGGGTTTGTCGAGACACCCTTTGGATTCAGACAGCGAAGGATCTACCGCCGGAAAGATTAAGCAATGCTTGTTCAGTTGGCGTAACTGCAGGAGCTTCCACTCCCGCAAGGATTATAAAGGAGGTACTGGATAAAATGGCAGAATTAACCACATCCGGTGTAAC
>JAZSME010000040.1:0-44027 GCA_045535715.1 Ruminococcus sp.
AAAAACGACGATGCAATGCATCGGCGCTTTTTGTTTTAAGATCTGCGCTTCCTTCTCTTGTAATCTCTTTCGATGTTTGCGGACCAGGCGCTGGGAATGTCGCGGTATTTGCGAAGACCGCTCACCGCAGAGGAAACAGAGTCGTAGAGCACCTGAGTGCCTATCTCGTCTGCACAGTAATTAACGGCTCTGTCCTCAGAAATGCCGTACTGTTCGGCGGTGGTGACAGCGTCGATATTGGCTCCGATGAAGAGAAATTCCCAGTTGTTTTTCTGTTTTTTTTCTTCAATCATTGCTTTAAGCTTTTCTCTTGTGTAGCGACGGCTTGCATTTTCCATTCCGTCGGTGGTGATGACGAAAACGGTATGCTCGGGAACATCTTCTGTGCGGATGTATTTGTGAACATTTCCGATGTGGTGAATTGCTTCTCCCACTGCATCCATAAGTGCTGTGCAGCCTGAGGGACAGTAGTCATTTTCTTCCATGGGACGGATACCCGAAAGATCGGCTCTGTCGTGAATAACCTTGCTGTCCGTGTCAAAAAGCACGGTGGATACAAGGCAGGTGCCCTCTTCCTTTTTCTGCTTGTCGAGCATGGCGTTGAAGCCTCCGATGGTGTCTGTCTCAAGTCCCTGCATGGATCCGCTTTTGTCAATGATGAATACAAGCTCCGTGATTTTATTTTTTGTCATAAAAAACATCCTTTCATAAAAAAATACGGCTGTAAGTCTGACCTTACAACCGCATTATATCAGAATGTTTCAGGGGTTTGGTCAATCTGCGATTTACCCTCAGAATTTTGAAAAAAGAGTTTCCTGATCGTACTTAAAGAGTACGGAATCAATCTGAAAGATGTCGTAGATTCCCTTTTCGAGGCAGTACATAATTATGACGTCGAAGAGGGAGCTTTCCGAAAGAACAAAGCCGACAGATGCCAGAAGAGTCTGGGTTTCTCCGAGAGTGAGCCTTAAGGAAACCGCAAAGGAAATGGCCGTTTTTTTGTTGGGTTTGTAGTTCTTGTCGTTCATAATTTTGTACCAGGTCTGCTTGCTGACGTTGGCTTTTTTGTAGCACTCTACTTCGGAAATTCCCTTTGCGTCAATTAGTTTTAAAAGCTTTAAGGAGAAGCTTTCATCTAACTTGAGATACTTATCAATATCGGAAAAAGCGTCAGTTTCACAGGTGTCCGAGAGGGGTGTGCAGTCATCCACATTATCCCGAAGTACAGAAGGACCCTTTCGCATGGGCATCGGAGCATAGGGAAAGCCTCCCTGAGGGCCTTTTCTTCTGAAAAGTCCCATTCTTCGGGTGTTCTCAACCACGTAGCTGTCGTCAATGTACTGCTCTATGCCGTCAAAGAGTTTTTCGCTGAGGGAAAAGGACTCTTTGTCATAAACACAGAGGGTCACAAGCATTTCGTGAGAGAGGAGAAACTTGCTGATTACTCCGAGGGCGGTTCTGAGCACGAGGGCGTTGGGAAAGCCCTGAGAGCCTGCTCCGATGAGAGGAAATGCGATGCTTTCAAAGCCCTGCTCCGAGGCGAGTCTGAGGGAGTTCTGATAGCAAAGAGTCAGAAGGGAAAGGCTGTGGTCGCTTTCGAAAAGAGGCGCAGGAGTGTGGATTATGTATTTTGCAGGCAGATTGTAGCCTTTTGTCAGAACGGCTTCGCCCAAGGCCAGATGCGATATCTGAGCGCATTCTGCAGAAAGCTTATGCCCTGCGGCCTTATGAATGGCGGCGTCCGCACCGCCGGTGGGTTCAAGGTTTACGTTTGTAGGATTTATGATGGCGTCACAGCTGATTTTTGTGATGTCCTGTCGGATAATCTGCAGGGGCATCTGAACCTTCACCTCTCTTGTCTTTTTTTATCATCTTAGCACAAAGAAACTCTCAAGTAAACCCTTTGCACCAAAGAGAAAAGTAAAGAAAAGAAGGGCCTCTTGTGCCCGTAATACATAAATAGGGATGTTTTGTCAATATATTTGTGAAAAATTTAACAAATTTGTGTGTGGCTATTGAAACTCACCCTTATTTATAATATAATTATGCTTAAGTTAATATGGGTGTTTATGTGTTTGTAAGAGAAAAATTGCTTCCGCACAAAATGCCTTTTCACATAGAGAAAACAAAGGAGAATGTTCAGGTGAGAAAGTTTGACACTAAGGTGCAACATCTCAAATATAAAGTTCTGAGGGAAGTGGCTCGTCTTCAGTGGGAAGGAAGTCTCTTTGAGAACGCCATGGATATCCCGAAGAATATCGTTCCCGGCAAAACTCCGTCCATGCGGTGCTGTGTTTACAAGGAGAGAGCCATCCTTTCCGAGAGAGTCCGTCTCGCAATGGGCAGAGACCTGAACTCAAAAGGGGTAGTGGAGGTAATCGACATTGCCTGCGACGAATGTCCCGCGGCGGGATATGCGGTTACCACCTCCTGCAGAGGCTGTCTTGCTCACCGATGTGAGGATGTGTGCAAAAGGGGTGCGATCTCCTTTGATCATGATCACGTGGCACACATCGACAAATCGAAGTGTGTTGAGTGCGGTGCCTGCGCAAAGGTGTGTCCCTTCGGAGCGATTGTGAATCTGAAAAGGCCCTGTCAGAAAGCCTGCAAGGTCAAGGCGATTTCAATCAACGAACGCAACGAAGCCAGTATAGATTATAATAAGTGTATCGATTGCGGCGCCTGCGTATATCAGTGCCCCTTCGGTGCAATTTCAGACAAATCCTACATCCTCGGTGTCATTGATCTGATAAAGAACAGCAAAGAAAATTCAGCCTACAAGGTATATGCCATGGTGGCGCCATCCATTTCCAGCCAGTTTAACTACGCAAAGGCAGGACAGGTAATAAGGGGTCTTCTGGATTTGGGCTTTTACAAGGTGACTGAGGCGGCAACGGGTGCCGATATGGTAGCCTTCAGCGAGGCAAAGGAGCTTTCGGAAAAAGGTTTCCTCACTTCCTCCTGCTGTCCCTCCTTTGTGAAATACATCAGAACCGCTTTCCCCGATATGGAAATGCATATCTCCCACAATCTGTCGCCTATGGCGACCCTGGCGAAAGCAATAAAAGAAAAGGACAAGGACGCAAAGGTGGTTTTCATAGGCCCCTGTACGGCAAAGAAGGCCGAGGCGATGCAGGAAAGTGTTCGTCCCTATGTGGACGGGGTGCTGACCTTTGAGGAGCTTCAGGCGCTCTTTGACAGCAGAGATATCGACATACAAACCCTTGAGGAGGAGACGCTTGACGGGTCCTCTCCCTTCGGAAGGCTCTTTGCCCGCTCAGGGGGACTCAGCGAGGCAGTGAACGAGGCGATTTCGGAACAGGGACTTGATTTCGAATTAAAGGCAATTTCCTGCGACGGAATAGAGGCGTCCCGAATGGCACTTGTGAAGAAAAGCAAGAATATCCTCAAAGAAAACTTTATCGAGGGTATGGCTTGTGTAGGTGGATGCGTAGGCGGTGCAGGCTGTCTCACTCACGCAGACAGAAACAGCTCCCGGGTGGACGACTACGCTCAGGAAGCTACAACGAAGACCATTGAGGGGTCTTTGGAAAAACAGAAGAAAAACGGATAAAGAAAATACCGATCAAATAAAAAATAAGGAGCAAATATATGAACAAGATTACAGTAATCGGCACAGGAAATGTAGGTTCAACAATAGCATATACTCTCACCGTTATGGGTCACGCTTCGGAGATCGTAATGATCGACATAAACGGGGAGAAGGCGCTGGGAGAGGCTCTGGATATCAGACAGGGTGTTCCCTTCTGTAACCCCACCAATATCTACGCAGGCTCTTACAGAGATGCCGAAGGATCCGACATTGTGGTAATTACCTCAGGTGTGGCAAGAAAGCCCGGTCAGTCAAGACTCGAGCTTGCCCAGACCAACGTTGACATTCTCAAGGGGATCACAAACAAGGTTGTGAAGTATGCCCCCGATGCGACTTATGTCATCGTAAGCAATCCCGTTGACGTGCTTACCTATGCGTTCCACAAGTTCTCGGGAATCCCCGAGGAGAGGATCATCGGCTCGGGTACCATTCTCGACACCGCAAGACTCAGAGCGAGAATCGCAGAGTATTACTCCATAAATCAGAAAAATGTCCACGCTTACGTTCTGGGTGAGCACGGAGACAGCTCCTTTGTTCCCTGGTCCATCGCAAACATTTCAAATATTCCCGTTGCCGCATTTGCTAAGTCTGTGGGAAATTCCGAGAAGTTTCCCAAATTCGAGGAAGAGATCGTAGAGGAATACGTCCGCACCTCAGGCGGCAGGGTTATTCAGAGAAAGGGCGCAACCTACTACGCCGTTTCAATGTCTGTTTGCCATCTTTGCAAGTGTCTCCTTTCAGGAATTGACACCACACTTACCGTCTCCACCATGCTTCACGGAGAATATGGTATTGAGGATGTTTGCTTAAGCCTTCTTTGCATAGTCGGCAGCAGGGGCGCTCACACCAAGGTAGCCCTTCCCCTGAACGAAGAGGAGATAAGAGATCTTCACAAGAGCGCAGAATGTCTCAAAGAAGTAATTAACAATATTAAATTTTAATCGGGAGGATAAAGGATTATGGAATATCGCATTGAACATGACTCTATGGGAGAAGTTAAGGTGCCCGCAGATAAGCTTTGGGCTGCTCAGACCCAGAGAAGCAGCGAAAACTTTCAGATAGGTGTAGGCATAGAGACTATGCCCCGCGAGATTATACATGCCTTCGGAATTCTCAAGAAGGCGGCAGCTCTTGCAAACCACGCACTCAAGCCCGAGAAGATGACAGAGAAGAAGCTTTCGGCCATCAAAGCGGCCTGCGATGAGGTGATGAGCGGTAAGCTTTCAGATAATTTCCCCTTGGTTGTTTGGCAGACAGGCTCAGGTACTCAGTCCAATATGAACACCAACGAAGTTATCGCCAACAGAGGCAATCAGCTTGCAGGCGAGAAGCTTCTTCATCCCAACGATGATGTAAATATGTCCCAGTCCTCCAACGATACATTCCCCACAGCAATGCATATTGCGGCTGTGATCGCCCTTGAGGATAAGCTTATTCCCGCGGTAGAGGAGCTCATTGCTACATTTATCCGCCTTGAGGAGGAGAACGAGGGCATTGTAAAGAGCGGTCGTACACATCTTCAGGATGCTACTCCCATCAAGTTCAGTCAGGAAATCAGCGGCTGGAGATCAAGCCTTCAGCGTGATGTGGAGCTTCTCAGAATGGCAGTAAAGCCCCTCTATGAGCTGGCTCTGGGCGGTACCGCAGTAGGTACGGGCCTCAACACCCCCAAGGGATTTGACACAAAGGTTGCAGAAGAGGTTGCAGGTATTACAGGCAAGCCCTTTGTTACAGCAGAAAACAAGTTCCATGCTCTTACCTCCAAGGATGAGCTTGTGTTTGCTCACGGTGCCATAAAGGCACTCGCTGCAGATATGATGAAGATCGCAAACGATGTGCGCTGGCTGGCTTCAGGTCCTCGTGACGGTCTCGGCGAGATATTCATTCCCGAAAATGAGCCCGGCTCCTCCATTATGCCCGGCAAAGTGAACCCCACTCAGTGTGAGGCTGTAACTATGGTGGCTGTACAGGTAATGGGCAACGACGTGGCAGTAGGTATGGCGGCTTCTCAGGGTAATTTCGAGCTTAACGTGTTTATGCCCGTATGTGCCTACAACTTCCTCCAGTCAGCAAGACTTCTCGCAGAGGCTATTGTTTCTTTCAATAAGAACTGCGCTGTCGGAATTACTGCAAATAAAGAGAAGATGCATCATAATCTTCACAATTCCCTTATGCAAGTTACAGCGCTCAACCCCTACACCGGCTACGAGAAAGCTGCAAAGACAGCAAAGAAAGCATATAAAGATAACATTTCCCTTAAGGAAGCCTGCGTGGAGCTCGGATTCCTTACCGCAGAAAGATTTGACGAAGTATTTCATCCCGAAGAAATGGTTTAATTGGGAGGTCTCAGTATGAAAGCAAGTTATTTCCCCGGTTGCACCCTCAAGAACAAGGCAAAAGATCTGGATTTTTATGCCAGAGAATGTGCTGAAATCTTAGGTGTTACCTTAGAGGAGATTGAAAATTGGCAGTGCTGCGGCGGAGTTTTTACCTCTGCAAATGACGAGGTGGCAACAAAGCTTTCCTCAGTCCGCATTCTCAAAGCCGCAAGGGATAAGGGTCAGCCCCTTGTGACAGTCTGCTCCGCTTGTCACAATGTTGTGAAGCAGACAAACTATGCTTTGAACAATGACAAGGTCTTTGCCGATAAGGTGCAGAGATATATGGCTGACGAGGGTATATACGAGGGTGATACAGAGGTTTATCACTACATGGAGCTTCTTCGTGATGTTGTGGGCTTCGACACCCTCAAGGAGAAGGTAAAAAACCCCTTAAAGGGCAGGAAGATAGCTCCCTACTACGGATGCCTGCTCCTCAGACCAAACTCCGTTATGAGAATGGATGACCCCGAGAATCCCTCTATTATGGAGAATTTCATAAAAGCTCTCGGAGCCGACGCAGTACCCTTCTCAATGAGAAACGAGTGCTGCGGCGGATACATCGCTCTTGAAAGTAAAGAACAGGCAGAGAAGAAGAGCAGAGATGTAGTAAGAAACGCCTGCGCTTCAGGGGCAGATATGATAATCACAGCTTGTCCCCTTTGCAAATATAATCTTCAGAAAGTAAATCCCGATATTCCCGTGGTGTACTTCACAGAGCTTCTGGCAGAGGCTCTGGGCGTTAAGGAGGATACCAATGACTAATACAGAACTTAAAGCGGAAATTCTGAGAATCAGCGGTGCAGATCCTCAGAAATGTATGGCTTGCGGTAAGTGCTCAGGTACTTGTCCTGCTTATGACGAGATGGAGTATCATCCCCATCAGTTTGCAAGCATGATAAAGAAGGGCGATATAGAGCCTCTGATGAACTCCGAATCTCTTTATCATTGCCTTACCTGCTTTGCATGCGTGGAGCGTTGCCCAAGAGGGGTGGAGCCTGCAAAGCTTATTGAAGCAGTGAGACTTCTCAAGATCCGTCAGAAGGACAGTAACCGTCTCACACCCGATATGGTGGCAGAGAAGTTTGAGGAAGATATGCCTCAGCAGCTTCTTGTCAGCGCATTCAGAAAATACACAAAGTAAGGAGGAAAAGACCGAATGCAGAGAATAGGCGTTTTCGTATGTTGGTGCGGAAGCAATATTGCCGGAACGGTTGACGTAAAGGCGGTTGCAGAGGCTCTGAAGAGTGAGCCCGGCGTAGTCTTTTCCACCGACTATCAGTATATGTGCTCGCAGGCAGGACAGGACCTCATAAAGGATGCCGTAAAGGAACATAACCTGACAGGTATCGTTGTTTGCTCCTGCTCCCCCAGAATGCACGAAGCAACCTTCAGAAAGACTGCAGAGGCTGCAGGACTCAATCCCTATATGGTTGAGATCGCAAATATCCGTGAGCAGTGCTCGTGGGTACACAAGGATATGGAGACAGGTACCGAAAAAGCCATTATCCTCGGAAAAGCCGCAGTTGCGAAGGTTCACCTAAATACACCCCTCACCCCCGGTGAGTCCCCTGTTACGAAGAGAGCTCTCGTTATCGGCGGCGGTATCGCAGGTATTCAGACAGCTCTGGATATTGCTGATGCAGGCTTCGAGGTGGATATCGTAGAGAAAAAGCCCACCATCGGCGGTAAGATGGCTCAGCTTGACAAAACCTTCCCCACCCTCGACTGTGCGGCTTGTATCCTCACTCCCAAGATGGTTGACGTTGCTCAGCACGAGAAGATCAGAATCTTCTCTTACAGCGAGGTTATTGAGGTGGGCGGCTTTGTAGGTAACTTCGAGGTGAAGATCAAGAAGAACGCAAGATACGTTAAGGAAGAGATCTGCACAGGCTGCGGTGCTTGCGTTGATAAATGTCCCATGAAGAAGGTGCCCAACGAGTTCAACCTCGGAATGGACAACAGAAGAGCAATCTACATTCCCTTTGCTCAGGCTGTTCCCAAGGTGGCAACTATTGATCCTTCAGCTTGTAATATGCTCAAAAACGGCAAGTGCGGTATCTGCTCCAAGGTCTGTACAGCAGGCGCTATTGATTACACCCAGAAGGATGAATATATCGACGAGAAATACGGCGCAATTGTTGTAGCAACAGGCTTTAATCCCATCAGTATGGATAAGTTTGACGAGTATGCTTATAACCAGTCTAAAGATGTTATTACATCCCTTGAGTTTGAGCGTCTCACCAATGCCGCAGGTCCTACTCAGGGTAAACTTCTCAGACCCTCTGACGGAAAGCATCCCGAAAAGATCGTATTCGTTCAGTGCGTAGGCTCCCGTTGTTCCGCTTGTGCTGAAAAGGGCAAGGAGTACTGCTCAAAGATCTGCTGTATGTACACAGCAAAGCACGCAATGCTCACAAGAGATAAATATCCCGACACAGATGTTACTGTGTTCTATATAGATGTCAGAACACCGGGTAAGAACTTTGATGAGTTCTACCGCCGTGCTGTTGAGGACTACGGCGTAAACTACATCAAGGGTATGGTTGGCAAGGTCGTTCCCGAGGGAGATAAGCTCAAGGTTCAGGCTTCTGACCTTATTGCAAACAAGCAGATAAACATTGATGCAGACCTTGTTGTTCTTGCTGCCGCTATCGAGCCTGATAAGTCCGCAAGACCTCTTGCAACAATGCTTACAGCAAGTATGGATACCAACGACTTCTTCACAGAGGCTCATCCGAAGCTTCGACCCGTTGAGAGTCCCACGGCAGGTGTGTTCCTCTCAGGTGCTTGTCAGGGCCCCAAGGATATCCCTGAGACAGTATCTCAGGCAGGTGCTGCAGCGGCTAAAGTTATAGGGCTGCTTGCAAAGGATAAGCTTAAGGGAAATCCCTGCGTTGCAAGCAGTGATGAGATGATGTGTAACGGCTGTTCATCCTGTGCAAACGTATGTCCCTACGGAGCTATCACCTACGAGGAGAAAGAGTACAGACTTCCCACAAGAGAGACTGTTATGCGCAGAGTTGCCTCTGTTAATCCTGCGGTTTGTCAGGGTTGCGGATGCTGCACAGTTGCCTGTCCCTCAGGCGCTATGGACCTCAGAGGCTTTATGAACGGACAAATTATGGCGGAGGTAGACGCAATATGCAAGTAAATGAATATAAACCCCTTATTGTAGCTTTCTGCTGTAACTGGTGCTCCTATGCGGGCGCTGATCTTGCAGGTAATAATCGTGCAGATTATCCTGCAGAGGTAAAGATTATCAGAGTACCCTGCTCCTGCAGAGTGAATCCCATGTTCATTCTCAGAGCTTTCCAGAGAGGTGCTGACGGCGTAATTCTCTGCGGATGCCACCCCGGAGACTGCCACTACACCTCAGGCAACTACTACACCAGAAGAAGAATGGCAATGCTTTTCTCTATGCTTGACTACCTCGGCATTGAGAAGGGGCGTACCCGTGTTGAGTGGGTATCTGCTGCGGAGGGTGCAAAGTTTGCCGCAACTATGAACGAGTTTGTAGAAACCGTAAGAAACCTTGGCGAAAACAAGAGATTGGAGGACCTCAGATGCAAAAAGTAACTAAAGAACAGCTTGTAGAAAAAGCATCTGCTCTCCTTAAAGACGGAACTGTTACCTCAGTTCTCGGCTGGAAGAAAGGCGAATTTGACTATGATGTTACGCCTGCTCTTTTTGAGAGCGAGGAGGAACTTAAGGACTTTGTTTTCTCGGATTTCTGTGGTGCCAATCTTTCAAAATATCTTGTGAAAAAGACAAAGAGCTGCGAGGGAAAGATTCTTGTTTTCCTCAAGCCCTGCGACACTTACAGCTTCAACCAGCTCCTCACAGAGCACCGCTTCGACAGAGAAAAGGTTTATGCAGTGGGAATCCCCTGCGAGGGAATGGCTGACATAAACAAAGTGAGGAAGATCACCGGTGACGGAATTTCTTCCATCGAATGTGAAGATAAGCTTATTGTAAATTCTATCTACGAGGATAAGCCCTTTGAGATCGATTATAACGATGTTCTCCTTGAGAGATGCGAAAACTGCAAGAGCAAGAAGCACGTAGCTTACGACGAGCTTATGGGCGAAGAGGGCGAAATCCTTGATTCTGACCGTTTTGACGAGGTTGAGAAACTTGAGGCTATGACCCCTGATGAGAGATTTGCCTTCTGGCAGGGAGAGCTCTCCAGATGTATCCGCTGTAATGCATGCCGTGATGCTTGTCCCGCATGTACCTGTGAGGTTTGTGTGTTCAACAACCCCAAGTCAGGCGTTGAGAACAAGTCTCCTGCAAACAGCTTCGAGGAGAAGATGTTCCATATCATCCGCGCTTTCCATGTAGCAGGAAGATGCACAGACTGCGGAGAATGCTCCAGAGTATGTCCTCAGAATATTCCTCTCCATCTTCTCAATCGTAAGTTTATCAAGGATATGAACCAGTGCTACGGTGAGTATCAGGCAGGTGCCGAGGTAGGCACAAAGGCTCCTCTTGTAGACTACACTCTCGAGGATTTAGAGGCATCCGAGGTTTTCACAAGGAGGGATTCAGATGCGTAAATGTTTGCTTTCAAATATCGACTCCCTTTTTAAGACAATTGCTTCCTCTATGGAGCTTTATCTTCCTCAGGATACAGAGAATGGCGCAGAGTATAAAAAATACGAAGACGGCGCAAAGTGGTCAGAAGCACTGAGTACTGTAAGAAGTCCCAAGGATTTCTTCTTTCCCCAGACCGAAAATCTCATGGAGTTTAAGCTCAAAGGAAAGAGCATCGAGATTTTTGATATCCGTGACGAGAAGGAGGATTTCGTTATTTTCGGAGTCCGTGCCTGCGATGTAAGAAGCTTTGATATTTTAGACAGAGTATTCCTTACAGATCCCGTTGATACCTTCTACGCTTCAAAGAGAGAGCATGGCATAATAGTGTCTCTTGCTTGCACAAGACCCTCTGAGACCTGCTTCTGCAAGACCTTTGATATTGACCCCGCAAAGCCTCAGGGAGATGTGTCCTCCTGGAAGGATGAGACTTATCTTTATCTCGAGGCAAATACCGACAAGGGCCTTTGCTTCCTTGAGAAGCTTGAGTCTGTAACCGAGGAGTGCGACAACGAAGCAGTAAAAGCTCAGATTGAGAAGATAAATAAGATTATGGATAAACTGCCCCTTCGTGACCTTAAGGCAGAGGGCTTCGGCACAGGCAAGACAGAGGAGCTCTTTAACAGAGACGAGTGGGCAGAGCTCTCTGAGACTTGTCTCGGCTGCGGCACATGTACCTTTGTGTGCCCCACCTGTCAGTGCTATGATATCAAGGAGTTCACAGCAGGAGATAAGGTTATCCGCTTCAGATGCTGGGATTCCTGCATGTACTCAGAGTTTACAAAGATGGCTCACGGAAACAACCGTAATACTCAGGTTGAGCGTTTTCGTCAGCGTTTTATGCACAAGCTGGTGTACTACCCCGAGAATAATGAGGGAATTTTCAGTTGTGTAGGCTGCGGACGCTGTCTTTCCAGATGTCCCATCTCGATGAATATTGTAAAAGTAATGAAAACCTTAGGAGGGGAGAAGTAATGAACACAAGAGTTGAGACCTTGATTCCAAAAATCGGCGTTATCACAGATGTTCGTATTGATACCCCCGATATAAAGACCTTCAGGGTAGTGACCCCTGAGGGCAAAAAGGCCTTTGACCACCGCCCCGGACAGTGTGCAATGCTTTCCGTACCCGGTGTAGGTGAGGCTATGTTCTCCATTACCTCCTCTCCCACCAACGAGGAGTATATGGAATTTTCCATTAAGAAATGCGGATGTGTTACCGACTGGCTCCACGAGGCAGAGGTAGGTCAGCAGATCACAATAAGAGGACCCTACGGAAAGCCCTTCCCGGTTGATGATGTTTTCGCAGGTCACAATATGCTCTTTATTGCAGGAGGTGTAGGACTTGCACCTCTCAGGTCTGTTATCAACTACTGCAGACACTATCGTGACCGCTACGGCGATATCGATATCGTTTACGGCTCAAGAAGCAAGGAGGATCTCCTTGATTATCAGGAGATTATCGAGGAGTGGACAAAGGACACAGGCGTGAATGTTCACCTGACCATTGACAGAGAGCAGGAGGGATGGGACGGTCACGTGGGTTTTGTTCCCAACTTCGTTAAGGAGCTGGGATTTGATACCAACAAGATCGCAGTTATCTGCGGTCCTCCCATTATGATCAAATTTACTCTCGACGGTCTTACTGAGCTGGGCTTTGAGAAAAGTCAGGTTTACACCACTTTGGAGCTTCGTATGAAGTGCGGTGTGGGTAAGTGCGGAAGATGTAACGTAGGTGCCAAGTATGTCTGCAAGGACGGCCCTGTGTTCCGTTCTGATGAGCTCGACGAGCTTCCTGATGAATATTAAGAGAAGGATTGGTGACATAGATGGAAAAGATGGTTAATATATTTCTTTTCGGCAAAAAGTATTCCGTGCCGGAAAATCTCACAATTATGACAGCAATGGAGTACGCAGGCTATCAGCTTGTTCGTGGTTGCGGATGCAGAAACGGCTTCTGTGGTGCTTGCGCTACCATTTACAGAATCAAGGGTCAGAAGGATTTAAAGGCTTGTCTTGCTTGTCAGACAACCGTTGAGGACAATATGTATATCGCAACACTTCCCTTCTTCCCCCTTGTAAAGCAGGCTTACGATATCGAAAAGGTAAGCACAACAGAAGCTGTGATGATGCAGCTTTATCCTGAAATCTATGCTTGTGTAGGCTGTAACGCTTGCACAAAGGCTTGTACTCAGGGCCTCAACGTAATGCAGTACATCGCTTATGCTCAGAGAGGTGACTTTGAGGCTTGTGCCGAGGAATCCTTTGACTGTGTAATGTGCGGTGTCTGCTCCTCCCGCTGTCCTGCAGGCATCTCTCATCCTCAGGTAGCAATGCTCAGCCGAAGAATCAACGGCAAGTATCTTGCTCCCGGATGTGAACATCTTGAGGAAAGAGTAAGAGAAATCAGAAATGGTGACTTCAAGGAGCTTGTCGAAGCTCTTATGCAGAAGCCCGTAGAGGAGCTCAAGGAGCTCTACAATACCCGCGAAATTGAGAAGTAAGGAGGAAAAGACAAATGTATTCTGAAAAGTATCAGGAATCCCTTTCGGCGGTAGCATTAAAAAGAGCAGAGAATATTGCTCTTGAGCCCAGAAGAATGACTGCCGAGGAGAAGGAGACACTTCTTAAAACATATCATCCCGACTATAAGGAATCAGAGTTTTCCTTTTTACAGGTAGGACCCAATAAAGGCGACAAGGTTCCCCACGAGCTCTGCGAGACACTTCAGGCTCACAGCAGAATAAAAGAAGACAGCGTAGATCTTGATAATGTCGACTACGATGTGGATGTTCTCGTTATCGGCGGCGGCGGTGCAGGTACTGCTGCGGCTATTGAGGCACACGAGGCAGGAGCAGACGTAATGATCGTAACAAAGCTTCGTATGGGTGATGCCAACACAATGATGGCAGAGGGTGGCATTCAGGCTGCCGACAAGCCCAACGATTCTCCTGCCATCCACTTTGTAGATCCTTTCGGCGGCGGTCACTTTGCCGCAAAGAGAGACCTCCTTGCAAAGCTTGTCTGCGATGCTCCCGAGGCAATTTCTTGGCTCTCCGACTTAGGCGTTGAGTTCGATAAAGAGAAAGACGGCACCATGGTAACCACCCACGGCGGCGGTACTTCCAGAAAGAGAATGCACGCTGCAAAGGACTACTCAGGCGCAGAGATCATGAGAACTCTCCGTGATGAAGTCTTAAATCGGGAGATCCCTGTCGTTGACTTTACAGCAGCTATCGAGCTTATTCTTGACGAGGAGGGCAAGGCTGCAGGCGCTGTTCTTATGAATATGGAGACAAAGGAGCTCCTTGTCTGCAGAGCAAAGACTGTGATCATCGCCACAGGCGGTGCAGGTCGTATGCACTATCAGGGCTTCCCCACATCCAACCACTACGGCGCAACCGCTGACGGTCTGGTGCTGGGATACCGAGCAGGTGCGTCCCTTCTCTATGCAGAGACACTCCAGTATCATCCCACAGGTGCCGCACATCCCGAGCAGATCTTCGGCGCACTTGTTACCGAGAAGGTTCGTTCCCTGGGTGCAAAGCTTGTAAACAAGAACGGCGAAGTGTTTATGCATCCTCTGGAGACCCGAGACGTTACAGCGGCTTCCATTATCCGTGAGTGTTCAGACAGAGAAAACGGTCTCGAGACCTCAAACGGCACAGCTGTGTGGCTTGACACTCCCATGATCGAGGCTATCGGCGGCGAGGGTACTATTGAGAAGAGAATCCCCGCTATGATGCGTATGTTTGAGAAGTACGGTATCGATATCCGCAAGGAGCCCATTCTCGTATATCCCACTCTTCACTATCAGAACGGCGGTCTTGACATAAATGTTGACGGTATGACCACAAAGATTGATAATCTCTTTGTAGCAGGCGAGGCTGTTGGAGGAATCCACGGCAAGAATCGTCTGATGGGTAACTCTCTGCTGGATATTATCGTATTCGGCAGAAATGCAGGTATAAATGCTGCAAAGGCAGCAAAGGAAACAGAGCTCAAGGCTCTCACTCTTTCCCATATCAGCAAGTTCGAGGAAGAGCTCAAAGCAGCAGGCATTGAGACAGATGTGGTATCTCCCAAACTCCTCCCCAACTACACAAAACAGAAGAGTATCTGAGGAGGATTTATTAGATTATGACTTTATTTGGTGGCGTTATCCCCGTAACGGGTATTTCGTTCTTCCTTTTCTGCGTGTTTGCAATTCTTTTTGTGGGCTACGCTCTGGGAAGAATCACAATTAAGGGCGTATCCTTGGGAGATGCAGGAGTATTTATTATTGCACTTCTTTTCGGCGCCCTGTTTTGTTCAGATTTTATGACAAACACCTTCGGTGCATCCCCTGTGGTGTTTGATGAAAAATGGCTCGAGCTTGTGGAAAGCTTTGGTCTGGTGCTGTTTGTTACCAGCGTTGGCTTTATTGCAGGTCCCAAGTTCTTTGCGAATATGAAGAAGAACTTCAAGTCCTATGTTCTC
The DNA here is from genome assembly GCA_045535715.1 of Ruminococcus sp. Classification (GTDB taxonomy): domain Bacteria; phylum Bacillota; class Clostridia; order Oscillospirales; family Acutalibacteraceae; genus Ruminococcoides. The sequence goes on from JAZSME010000040.1 coordinate 15,066, forward strand.
TTAGGTCTCATAATCATCATTGCAGGCGGTCTTTCCGCGGTGGGATGCATTTTGATGGGCGAGCATATTTTCGGCTACGGCGCAGATACTATCAAGGATATCGACGGCTTCGTTGCTATGATCGTAGGACTTCTTTCAGGTTCCCTTACATCCACTCCCGCTTTCTCCGCCGCAAAGGCAACGGTTGCTCCCGAGTATCAGAGCCTTGTTTCCGTAGGACACGGAATTGCGTATATATTCGGCGTTGTGGGCGTTGTACTCTTCGTTCAGCTTATCCCCAAGCTTTCAAAGGCAGATATGGATGAGGAGAGAAGAAAGATTGCAGTCAAGTCCTCAAAGAAGGACGAAAGTAAGAAGGCTCTCAAGCTCTTCAAGATGGATCACATGGGCATCTGTATGTTCTCCCTCGCCGCTATTCTCGGCACCGTTGTGGGAAAAATCAAGATTCCCATGAGCTCACAGGGTCTTTCCGGCACCTGCTTCTCTCTTACCACCACAGGAGGCTGTCTCCTTGTTTCCCTTCTTCTCGGCCACTTTGGCAGAGTGGGCAGGGTAAGCCTTATGCCTGCAGAATTTACCCTCAAGCTCTTCAGAGAGCTGGGTCTGGTACTCTTCCTTGTGGGCGCAGGTATCCCCGGCGGTATGGATTTTGTAGCAAACTTCAATGGTATGTATTTTGTTTATGGCATAATTATGACCATTATCCCTATGGCTCTGGGCTTTGTCTTCGCAAAGTATGTGCTGAAGCTCCCTCTTCTCAACAATCTCGGCTCAATTACAGGCGGTATGACAAGCACTCCTGCTCTCGGTACTCTCATCGGCACAGCAGGCACAGAGGATGTTGCCGCAGCTTATGCCGCAACTTATCCCATAGCACTCATTGCCGTAGTGCTTGTTTCTCAGTTTATCATTATTCTGTTCTGATGTAAGAAAATACATTCGGACAGTTGACAAATTGACAACTTCCAATTATTATATTACTGTATGCAAATATGCAAACATAAGAAAAGAGGTAATAGACTATGAAGACACTTGATTTAACAAAATATGGTATCACAGGCGTTAAAGAGATCGTTCACAACCCCTCCTACGAAGAGCTTTTCATTGCGGAGACAGATCCTGCACTCGAGGGCTATGAGAAGGGTCAGGTAACAGAGCTTGGCGCAGTTAACGTTATGACCGGTATCTACACAGGTCGTTCACCTAAAGATAAGTTCATCGTTATGGATGAGAACTCCAAGGACACTGTTTGGTGGACTTCTGATGAGTTCAAGAACGATAACCATCCCTGCAGCGAAGAGACCTGGAGCGTACTTAAGGATCTGGCTGTAAAGGAGCTTTCTGACAAGAAGCTTTATGTTATGGATGTGTTCTGCGGAGCAAACGAGGATTCCAGAATGGCAATCCGTTTCATTATGGAGGTTGCATGGCAGGCACATTTCGTAAAGAACATGTTTATCAACCCCACAGCTGAGGAGCTTGAGAATTTCGAGCCTGACTTTGTAAGCTACAACGCTTCCAAGGCAAAGGTAGAGAACTTCAAGGAGCTGGGTCTCAATTCCGAGACAGCAGCAGTGTTCAATATCACTTCCCGTGAGCAGGTTATTCTCAACACATGGTACGGCGGTGAGATGAAGAAGGGTATGTTCTCCATGATGAACTACTACCTTCCCCTCAAGGGCATGGCTTCCATGCACTGCTCCGCTAACACAGATATGAACGGCGAGAACACAGCTCTCTTCTTCGGCCTCTCCGGCACAGGTAAGACCACTCTCTCCACAGATCCCAAGCGTCTTCTCATCGGCGACGACGAGCACGGCTGGGACGACAGGGGTGTGTTCAACTTCGAAGGCGGATGCTACGCAAAGGTAATCAACCTCGACAAGGATTCCGAGCCCGACATCTACAACGCAATCAAGAGAAACGCTCTCCTTGAGAATGTAACTGTTGACGAGAACGGCGTATGCGACTTCAACGACGGCTCTGTTACAGAGAACACTCGTGTATCCTATCCCATTGATCATATTGAGAAGATCGTTCGTCCCGTATCTGCTGCTCCCGATGCAAAGGATGTAATCTTCCTTTCCGCAGATGCTTTCGGCGTTCTTCCTCCCGTTTCCGTTCTTACTCCCGAGCAGGCTCAGTACTACTTCCTCTCAGGCTTTACCTCAAAGCTTGCAGGTACAGAGAGAGGCATCACAGAGCCCACTCCCACATTCTCCGCTTGCTTCGGTCAGGCATTCCTCGAGCTTCATCCCACAAAGTATGCTGAGGAGCTTGTTAAGAAGATGGAGAAGGTCGGCGCTAAGGCTTACCTTGTAAATACCGGTTGGAACGGCACAGGCAAGAGAATTTCCATCAAGGATACCCGCGGTATCATCGACGCTATCCTCGACGGCTCTATCCTCAAGGCTGAGACAAAGACAATTCCTTACTTCAACCTTGCAGTTCCCACAGAGCTTCCCGGTGTTGACACTAACATCCTCGATCCCAGAGATACTTACGAGAACGCAGCAGAGTGGGAAGAGAAGGCAAAGGACCTCGCTTCCAGATTTGTTAAGAACTTCGAAAAGTACACAGGTAACGAGGCAGGCAAGGCACTTGTTGCAGCAGGCCCCGAGGTTTAATAAAAATAAAACAGCCATAGCGGCTTAAAAGAGAGACTCCTGCAATTGGATATTGCAGGAGTCTTTTGTTTTTAGTGTTTAATTTTCGCCTTTCTGTTACGAAATCTGAAAAATTATCACTTTACTGCAACAAAGTGCAGAAAATATATTGACACCGTTTAATTTTTGATGTATTATGGGAGAAATTGAACAAAAAACCCCTTGAAATCCCGAAATGTGCGGCTTGAGAGGGGTGATTTTATTTAATGCCGTTCAAATTGGGCTGTTTTCAGAATAAAAACTTTACATTGACTCCTCTGAAAGCGGAGGCAATGACAAGATGAAATTTTGTTCAGAAAAACCTTTTGACCGCCGAAAAATTTCAAATCAGAAAGAATCGAGGTAAAGCAATGAAAAAAGGATTGATTGTGCTCCTTGCGATTACTCTTTTGTTCACGATCTTTGCGTATACAGGTGCAAAAGATACAATCGTAATCTGTGCTTCTTCGGAACAGTTCAGAAATGATGAGCTTCAGGCTCAGCTTACTGAAAAGTTCCCTCAGTACAACATTGTTGTAACGTATATGTCCACGGGTAAGTCCGCTGCGAAGATATACGCTGAGGGCGAGGGAACCGAAGTTGACATTCTCGTCGGACTTGAAACGGGATATATGAACAAGATCAAGGATTACCTTGCGGATATTTCAGGAATGAGCAGAATTCCTTACGTTGAGGGTCTCACTCCGGAGGATACAGGAAACCGTTGGGTTACCTGGGAAAAGCAGGCAGGTGCCATTATTGTAAACACCGAGATTCTTGAGAAACACGGACTGGAAGCTCCCAAGACTTACGAAGATCTTCTGAAGCCCGAGTACGAGGGACTGGTGGCAATGCCCGATCCCAAATCCTCAGGTACAGGTTATTTCTTCTATAAAAACTGGGTCAATATGTGGGGCGAAGAGGAGACTCTTGCGTTTATCGACAAGCTCTATCCCAACATCAAGCAGTTTACGGAATCGGGCTCAGGCCCCATAAAGCTTCTTAAGCAGGGCGAAATTGCGGTAGGTCTTGCACTTACCTTCCAGGGCGTCAATGAAAGAAACGACGGACAGCCCTTTGAGATCATCTTCCCCGACGGAGGCTCTCCCTTCTCGCTGACAGGTACTGCAATCGTTAAGGGTCACGAGAACAAGAAGGGTGTCGAGGAAGTGTATGACTACGTTATCAACGAGTTCCTTGTATATGATAAAGAGTATTTCTGCCCCGAGCAGATATATGAGAATCAGGTAAATCGTATAGAAAACTATCCCGAGAATATACCCTACGCAACAATGGAGGGTATTCAGGATTATAATGAGAAAGAGAGGCTCCTGGCAATATGGAAGTATTAAACACAAAACTTTCTGTAAAGAATATCAAGAAAACCTATAACGGCAAAACTGTACTAAATGACGTAAGTTTCGATCTTATGGAGGGTGAGTTCCTTTCCATCCTCGGTCCCTCAGGCTGTGGTAAGACCACACTTCTGAGAATTCTCATCGGTCTCGAAAAGGCAGACTCAGGTGAAATCATCAAGGGCGGCAAGGATATCTCAGATCTTGCAAGCTTTGACAGAGGTATGGGCATTGTTTTCCAGAACTATGCACTCTTCCCCAATATGACCGTTCTTCAGAACGTTCAGTATGCTCTGACTCTCAGAAAAGAGACAAAGAAGCAGGCTAAGGAAATTGCCCTTAAGACTCTGGAGCAGGTAGGACTTACCGATCAGATCAACAAGCGTCCCCACCAGCTTTCAGGCGGTCAGCAGCAGCGAGTTGCAATTGCACGTACACTGGCAATGAACCCTGACGTAATTCTCCTTGACGAGCCCATCTCCGCTCTTGACGTAACAAACAGAGAGATCATGAAGGCTGAGCTCAAATCTCTTCAGAAAAAGTTCAACGCTACAATGCTTTTCATCACCCATGACCAGGAAGAGGCATTCTTCCTTTCCGACCGAATCATGGTTATGAGCGAGGGTAACATCGAGCAGATGGCAACACCCCTTGAGCTCTACCAGAATCCTGCAAACGACTACATAAAGGAGTTTGTTGTAGAACAGCTTGACAAGAAGTATCAGGATCTTTCCAGATACACAGGACGAGGTAAGTATGAAGGTTAATAAGAACAAAGGCTATTTCGGCGTAAAGTGGCTGCTGATTGCGTACTTGCTGATAAGCGTTTGTCTGCCTATCATCTACCTTTTCAGCAGCATCAGAGGAAAGAACATCAGTGATGTTTTCTCATCCGCTCAGTTCCTTCCCATGCTTAAGAATTCGGTTGTTACCACAGTTATTGCCACAGTTATTTCTATTGTGCTGTCCTTCTTCCTTGCGTGGCTTCTCAACCGTTCAAACATCAAATTCAAGTCTATTTTTGTGGTGCTGTTCACTCTTCCTATGCTGATTCCCAGTATTTCTCACGGTATGGGTCTGGTGTTCCTTTTTGGTGACAACGGAATCGTTACAAATCTTCTCGGACTCAACATCGGACTTTACGGCTACAAGGGTATTGTAATGGGCTCAGTGCTCTATTCCTTCCCCGTGTCCTTTTTGGTGTTCAACGATTCCTTCCAGTACGAGGATTATACGATCTATGAGGCCGCAAAATGTCTCGGAATGTCCAAGTTCAGACAGTTTGTTTCAATCACCCTGCCCTCTATGAGACGTACCATCGTCTCAGCTATACTGGCAGTATTCACAATGATTTTCACCGACTACGGTGTCAGCCTTATGACAGGCGGAACAGATATGACTCTGCCCGTATATATGTACCGAGAGGTAATCGGTATGATGAACTTCTCAGGCGGTGCGGTAATCGGCGTTATTCTTCTGCTTCCTGCTATGATAGCTTTTATCATGGACCTGAGAAACAGCGGAATCAATGCCTCGGGCAGCACAGTTACAAAGTCATATCTTATCGAAGAAAACAAGACAAGAGACATTCTTGTTTATATCGTGTTTGCAATTGTTATCTTCCTTCTCTGTCTGCCTATCTTTGCTTTTGTGCTCTTAAGCTTCGTAAAGCAGTATCCCGTTGATATGTCCTTAAGCTTCGAGAACGCAAAGAAGCTTCTCTCCTCAGGTATCGGTCAGTATTTTGTAAACTCCGTAGCAATAGCACTTCTCACTTCTCTTGTAGGTACCTGCCTCTCTTATTTCTCTGCTTATGTTACTGCAAGAAGTCAGAAGTCAGTATCCAACGGCGCGCTTCACTTTATCAGTATGCTTTCTCTTGCGGTGCCCGGTATCGTTCTGGGTCTTTCATACGTTATGACATTTAAGAACGTGCCCATTTACGGAACAATATTCATCCTTGTTGTGGTTAATATAGCCCACTTCTTCTCGTCCCCCTATTTGCTGGCTTACAACTCTCTTTCAAAGTTCAATCCCAACCTGGAGGACGTTGCCGATACACTTGGAATCAGCCGTATGAAGCTGCTGTTTTCTGTGTATATTCCCGGCACAAAGGCTACAATCGTTGAGATGTACAGCTATTTCTTCGTAAATGCGATGATCACAATCTCAGCGGTGTCCTTCCTTATGAACTTCCGTACAATGCCTCTTTCCCTGATGATTCCTCAGCTTGAGTCCCAGTCATTCATCGAGGGTACGGCTATGGTATCCCTCCTGATTCTTGTAATCAATCTGGTGGAAAAGGGTATTGCTTTTGCAGTGAAAAAAGTGGCTGAAAAGGAAGAGAAGGAGATTCTCTCCCTGCCTGTTGAAAATGCAGAATAATAAAAAATAACAATACATAAAAAGTCCGATGACACCACGTCGTCGGGCTTTTTCTTTTTTCTGCGGAGACTTGTCAAAATGCGCTGGAAAGCGGAATTTTGGGAACATAATGCACAAAAAAGCGTTCCTTGATTTGTGCGTAAAACGCATGAGACTCGACTTTGTGCATTAAAAGAGCAAGGTGATTTTGTGAACAGTGTAGAAGTTTTCCCTCAAAACGACAACATTTTGAGGGAGTGAAGATGGAAACACTATATATAGTGGCAGAAGGAAATGTAAATCCGCTATATTGAATAAAAATGGAAAAGGTATGGCTAATAATTGTCTTTTTGCCTTTTTTGGCTTTGTGTGTAAAATTTCTTGCGACAGAGGTTTATTTTTGTTAAAATATAACATGTATATTATATGTTTTAGAACATTAAAACATAAATCTTTACAAGAAGGAGAGAAAAGACATGACTTGGAAGAAAATCATAAGTATGGTTTTACTCCTCTGCACGCTTATGTCGATGCTTGCAATGCCTGCCGTAGGCGCAGCAAGCGTGGACACCGCGCAGACGGGTGCACAGGTTAATCTTGCTTCTGTCGGAGCTAACGTTTCCTCAGGCACGATTATTTACTTTGATGCATCCAATGTCGCCGAGAGTGGCGCCGTCATACAGTTTATGATCGGCCATGGCTCCTGGTCACAGGGTTATCCTATGACGAAGGTTTCGAATTCGAACCTTTACTACGTCAAGATGCCTCTGTGGGAAGGTGCATCGGAATATGCCATTTTCGGATGTAATGAAGAATGGGGAGGTGAAGGAAGCTCTGTCTCCAGCAGAAAAGCATGGGCTCCTTGGTCCACTTCTGTTATGAGTGCAACCGACCTCAGCGGTACTGTAATTCTTACAGCCAACAGCTCAGGTACACTTTCAAAGAGCAGCGCATCCCTTAACACCACCCATACAGCGACAGCTTGCTATCAGTCCACAGGCGGCGGCACTTATTCTATAGGTACCACCGGCGGTACTGTTAAGGTGTCCGGTTACAATGTATCCGGCACAACAGGTGCCTCCAAGACCAGCTCAACCTCAGGCACAGGTATCAGTGCAGGTATCGGTACAACCGTTACCATGACTGCCACAGCGGCTGCAGGCTACACCTTCAAGGGCTGGTTTACTTCTACTACTGCTTCATCAGCAACAAGTACAAGTGCGACCTATACCTATACAAACACAGGCTCCGCTAAGACTTTGTATGCAAAGTTCCAGCTTAACGGCCCCTATACAGTAACCGTTCAGACAAACAGCACCTCTTATGGTACTGTTTCTACTGCATCGTCTTCTGTTTACTGGGGAAAGACTACAACCCTTACTGCAACGCCCAAGACAGGTTATCACCTTTCAAGCTGGGCTATTACTTCAGGCACAGGTTCTCTTTCCAGTACAACGGCACTGAAGCCTACTCTTACAGTTAAGGGAAATGTTACAGCAAAGGCAACCTTTGCTGTCAACACAGGTAAGGTTACCTTCTCATCATCAAACACCGATTATGGTACAGTTTCAAGCACGGGTGGCAGTACCACCTACAACGGAGCAACCAGCTCAAGAGCTTCAACCGCTTCCGCAAAAACAGGGTACTACTTTACGGGTTGGACAATTACGGGCGGTACCGTGGATACTGACTACAAGATCACTTCGGGCTCTACTTCCAGTGCATCTATTACTATTCAGCCTATAACCCATAACGCATCCATTACCTGTAAGGCAAACTTTGCGGCTCAGTACAAGATTACTACTCAGCAGAACTGGGGCGTTTTGGGTTCTGTTACCAAGAGCACAACATATGTAACTCCCGGCAACACAGTTACGATTACAGCTTCTCCCACTACAGGTAACAAGTTCTACAACTGGACCTTCCCCTCCGGAAGCTTTAACTATACTTCCGGAAGCTCTACCTCTACCAGCATTACAATCAAGCCTACCTCCGATGTTACCGTACAGGCTAACTTCCAGGCTGGTCTTAATGTTACTGCAGGCTCCAACGGTTCGGTTTCTCCTTCGGGCACCAGTTATTACAATTACAATACGGCAGTGACCCTGACTGCAACCCCGAAAACAGGATACCACTTCACAGGTTGGACCTTTGGCGGCACCTATGGCGGCAACCCCAGCGAAAGCTCGGCTTCCACCACTATCAATGTTCGTAACAACACCACAGCTAAGGCTTCTTTTGCTATCAACACATACACCGTTACCTTTAAGGATTGGAATGGCGACGTGATTGATACAAAAACCGTAAACCACGGCTCAAGTGCAACTGCACCCTCAAATCCCACAAGAAAGGGTTATGAGTTCACAGGTTGGAGCGGTACATACACAAACGTTACCGCCAATCAGACAGTTACTGCAACATACAAGGATGTTCAGTACTACCTCATGGGATCAATGAACGACTGGGGCGGTACAGTGATGTCCGAGTCAGGTAACATTGCAAGCGTTACCGTTCATCTTGAGCCCGGCACGTACGAGTTCAAGATTTCCAGAGACGGCTCATGGTGGGGTAACAGCGGTACCATCGTTGATACCACTCTCAACACCTCCAGTGTTGGTTGGGAGATGAGTACTTCTGATGGAAATAACTGTAAACTTCAGGCCTTCGGTGGCTCCTACACCTTCAACTTCAACAAGTCCACAGGCTTCCTTGAAGTTCTCTATGACCCCGACAGATTCACAGTTTCCTTCTTCAACTGGGACGGAACTCTGCTTCAGTCAGGCGTTGTTATGAAGGGTAAGAACGCTACACCTCCTGCAAATCCCACAAAAGCAGGCGACGCTCAGTACAGCTACACCTTCTCAGGTTGGGATAAGTCCTACACCAATGTTCAGTCAACTCTGGACATCCACGCACAGTTTACTCAGACAACCAATAAGTACACAGTTACTTTCAAGAACTGGGACGGCACAGTTCTCTCAACTCAGAGTGTTGCTTATGGTTCGGCGGCTACAAAGCCCTCTAATCCCACTCGTCCTGCCACCGCGCAGTACAGCTACACCTTCACCGGCTGGGATAAGGACTTCAGTAACATCACAGGAAATCTCACAGTTACAGCACAGTACTCCTCCACCGTTAATAAGTACACTGTAACCTTCAAGAACTGGGACGGCACGGTTCTTTCAACTCAGACTGTTGCTTACGGATCATCCGCAACAGCTCCTGCAAATCCCACTCGTCCTGCCACCGCGCAGTACACCTATACATTCTCAAAGTGGGATACATCTTATACCAACATCACAGGAAACACGACTGTTACAGCAGTTTACACATCCACTGTAAACAAGTACACCGTAACCTTCAAAAACTACGATGGAACAGTCCTCGGTACATCTACTGTCAACTACGGAAGCGCAGCTACATACACAGGCGCAACACCTACAAAGCCCGCTACCGCACAGTATACCTACACCTTCTCAGGTTGGGATAAGGCTATCACAAATATCACAGGAAACCTGACAGTTACTGCTCAGTTTACTCAGACAGTAAATAAGTACACAGTAACCTTTAAGAACTGGGACGGCACAGTGCTCTCTACTCAGAGCATTGCTTACGGCTCGTCTGCAACAGCTCCTGCAAATCCCACTCGTCCTGCCACAGCGCAGTACACCTACACATTCTCAAAGTGGGATAAGGACTTCAGAAACATCACAGGAAATCTTACAGTTACTGCTCAGTACTCCTCCACAGTTAACAAGTACACAGTAACATTTAAAAACTGGGACGGCACAGTGCTCTCTACTCAGAGCATTGCTTACGGATCTTCCGCAACAGCTCCCGCAAATCCCACTCGTCCTGCCACAGCGCAGTACACCTACACATTCTCAAAGTGGGATACTTCCTATACCAACATCACAGGTAACACAACTGTTACAGCAGTTTATACAGCTACTGTCAACAAGTACACCGTAACCTTCAAAAACTGGGACGGCAGTACAATTGCTACAAAGTCCGTTGAGTACGGCTCTGCCGCAACTGCTCCCTCAGTTCCCGCAAGAGAGGGCTTCGAGTTTACCGGCTGGGACAAGGATTTCTCTAATATCACAGGAAACCTCACAGTTACAGCTCAGTATATCGACTCCAAGGTATATCTCCTCGGCTCCTTCAACAACTGGGCAACTGATACCGTCATGACAACCAAGTCAGGGGATATCGTTTCCACTATGCTCATTCTGGATCCGGGTGAATACACCTTCAAGATCCTCCACAAGGACGTATGGTACGGTAACAACGGTACTATTGAAGACACAACCCTTACCACCTCTGCAATAGGTTGGGAAATGGTAGACGGAGCAAACGACTGTGTTCTCAAGGCATCGGGCGGCTCCTACACCTTCAATTACAATACCTCAACCAGAATGCTGGAGGTCGTCTTCGAGTCTGACCGCCGTACCGTAACCTTCGTAAACTGGGACGGCACAGTACTCAAGAAGGAATCTGTTAAGGAAGGTACTGATGCAACAGCACCTGCTAATCCCACAAGACCTGCAGATGCACAGTATACCTACACCTTCAAGGGTTGGGATAAGGCATTTACAAATGTTACAACCGATCTGACAGTTACAGCTCAGTACAGCACAACTGTTAATAAGTACACAGTAACATTTAAGAACTGGGACGGTACAGTACTCTCAACTCAGAGTATTGCTTACGGCTCAGCGGCTTCAAAGCCCGCAAATCCCACAAGACCTGCCACAGCACAGTATACTTACACATTCTCAGGCTGGGATAAGGACTTCAGTAACATCACAGGAAATCTTACAGTTACTGCTCAGTACACATCAACAGTAAACAAGTACACAGTAACATTCAAGAACTGGGATGGCACAGTGCTCTCTACTCAGAGCATTGCTTACGGTTCTTCCGCAACTGCTCCCGCAACTCCCACTCGTCCTGCAACAGCACAGTATACATATACTTTCTCAAAGTGGGATACATCTTATACCAATATCACCGGCAACACCACTGTTACAGCGGTTTATACCTCCACTGTAAACAAGTATACAGTTAAGTTTGTTGACTGGGACGGAAGCACTCTTGCTACAAGAACTGTTGAGTACGGCTCCGCCGCAACTGCTCCCGCAGATCCCACAAGAGCAAACTTTGCTTTCACCGGCTGGGATAAGGATTTCTCAAATATCACAGGAAACCTCACAGTTACAGCTCAGTATGTGGACACAAGAGTTTACATCCCCGGCTCCTTCAATGGCTGGGCAACTGACACTCCTCTGGCTACTAAGTCAGGCGATATCGTTACCACAACTCTGAGAATTGAAGCAGGAACATATCAGTTCAAGGTTCTCCACAAGGATGTATGGTACGGAAACAGCGGTACAATCGCTGACACAACCACAGCTACATCTTCCATCGGCTGGGAGATGAGTGCTTTAAACGGAGACAACTGTACACTCCAGGCTTCAGGCGGTACATATACCTTTAATTATAATACCGCTACACATTTCCTTGAAATTCTCTATACTCCCGATACATATACAGTTACCTTCGTAAACTGGGACGGCAGTACTCTGAAGACAGAGACAGTTATCAGCGGTAAATCTGCCACAGCTCCCGCAAATCCCACAAGAGAGGCTACTGCACAGTACACCTACACCTTCAAGGGCTGGGATAAGGAGTTTACAAACGTAACAAGTAATCTTACAGTAACAGCTCAGTACACACAGACTGTAAACAAGTACACAGTAACCTTCAAGGGCTGGGACGGTTCAGTTCTCGCAACAAGAACCGTTGAGTACGGCAAGAGTGCCACAGCTCCCACCGCTCCCGCAAGAGCAGGTTACGAGTTTACAGGTTGGGATACTGATTTCTCAAATGTAACAGGAAACATTACAGTAACAGCTCAGTATATTGACGCAAGAGTTTACCTCGTTGGTGATTTCAACAACTGGGGCGTTGATACTATCCTGACAACAACATCAGGTAACATTGTTTCCACAACTCTGAGAATTGAGGAAGGCTCCTATGCTTTCAAGATTCTCTATAAGGATACCTGGTACGGTAACAACGGTACCATTGAGGACACAACAACTGCTACATCTTCCATCGGCTGGGAGATGGCAATCGGTGCAGGCAACTGTATACTTCAGGCTTCAGGCGGTACATATACCTTTAATTATAATACCGAGACCAGAATGCTTGAGGTTCTTTACGCTCCCGATTCCTACACAGTTGTGTTCAAGAACTGGGACGGCACAGTTCTTTCTACTCAGAGTGTTGTAGAAGGTTCTGCCGCAAAGGCACCTCAGACACCCACAAGAGCAGCAACAGCTCAGTACACCTACACCTTCAAGGCTTGGGATACTGACTTCTCAAATGTTACATCTGATCTTGTTGTTACAGCAACCTACACACAGACTCTCAACAAGTACACAGTAACATTCAAAAACTGGGATGGTACCATTCTCAACACACAGAGTGTTGAATACGGAAAGAGCGCAACAGCTCCCTCCACTCCCGCAAGACCTGCTGATGCTCAGTACACCTACACCTTCAAGGCTTGGGACAAGAGCTTCACAAATATCACAGGCGACCTTACTGTTACAGCAACATACTCTTCAGCACTCAACAAGTACACAGTTACATTTGTAAACTGGGACGGCACAGAGCTTTCCAAGGTTGAGGTTGAGTACGGAAAGGCTGCAACAGCTCCCACAGTTCCTGCAAGAGAAGGCTATGAGTTCAAGTCCTGGGACAAGGACTTCACAAACATCACAGGCGACCTTACAGTAACAGCACAGTTTACTGATGTTCAGATTTACCTCCTGGGTGATTTCAATGATTGGGCAACTGACACTGTTATGACAACCACCACAGGCAACATCGTTTCCACCACACTTCAGCTCACAGCAGGCGAATACAAGTTCAAGATCACCACTAACGGCATCTGGTACGGAAACAATGGTATTATTGAAGATACTACAATCACATCCTCTGCTATTGGCTGGGAGATGGTTGATGGCCACGACGACTGTACCCTCAAGGCATCCGGCGGCGCTTACACCTTCAATTTCAACACTGAGACAAGAATGCTTGAGGTTCTCTTTGAGTCTGACAGCTTCACAGTAACCTTCAAGGACTGGGACGGCACCATTCTCAAGACAGAATCCGTTAAGGCAGGTCAGAGTGCAACCGCACCCGCAGATCCCGCAAGAGCAGCAGATGCTCAGTACACCTACACCTTCGCAGGATGGGACACAGACTTCACAAACATTCAGGAAGCCACCACCATTACTGCAACCTACACACAGACTCTCAACAAGTACACCGTAACCTTCAAGGATCACGACGGCACAGTGCTCGGCACTCAGCAGGTTGAGTACGGTAAGAGCGCAACCGCTCCCGCAGATCCCACAAGAGAGGGCTTTGAGTTTACAGGTTGGGACAAGGATTTCTCAAATATCACAGCAGACATCACAGTAACTGCACAGTATTCAAGTAAGAAGATTTATCTCTTAGGTAGCTTCAACAACTGGGAGCAGAAAGATGAAATGACTGCTTCTTCAGGCAATATCGTATCCGTTACTATGGATCTTGAGCCCGGTACATACATCTTCAAGATCCTTGCAGGTGACAACTGGTACGGTAACTGGGGCAATATTGAGGATACAACCACAAAGACCTCCGATATCGGTTGGGAAATGACAACCGACGCAGGCGACTGTACCCTCACAGCTTCAGGCGGTAAGTACACCTTCAACTTCAACACCGAAACAAAGATGCTGGAGGTTCTCTCTGAGGTTGGCTACTTCACAGTTACCTTCGTAAACTGGGACGGCACAGTTCTCAAGACAGAATCTGTCAAGAAGGGCGCTTCCGCAACAGCTCCCACAGAAACTCCCGCAAGAGCAGCAGATGCTCAGTACAGCTACACCTTCGCAGGCTGGGACGGAAGTTTCACAAATGTTCAGGCAGCAACAACAGTTACTGCTACTTACACAAAGACTCTTAACAAATATACTGTTACCTTCGTAAACTGGGACGGCACAGAGATTTCTTCTCAGCAGGTTGAGTACGGCTCTGCCGCTACTGCTCCCAAGGATCCCACAAGAGAGGGAACAGAGGAAATCACCTATACCTTCGCAGGTTGGGACAAGGATTTCTCAAACATCACAGGCGATACAGTAGTAACAGCTACTTACACCTCTTCAGGCAGCGTTTACACAGTAACCTTCGTAAACTACGACGGCACAGTTCTCAAGTCAGAGACCGTCTCCTACGGACTTGGTGCAACCGCTCCTGAGGATCCCACAAGAGACGGTGACGCTCAGTACAGCTACACCTTCGCAGGCTGGGACAAGAGCTTTGACTCTGTAACATCTGACATTACAGTAACAGCAACCTATGTTACATCCACAAACACTTACACAGTAACCTTCGTAAACTACGACGGTTCTGTGCTCAAGACTCAGCAGGTAGCATACGGCGCAGCCGCAACAGCTCCTGTTAATCCCACAAGACCCACCACAGCTCAGTATATCTTTACATTTGATGGATGGGATAAGGCTTATAACTACATCACAGGTGACTTAACAGTTAAGGCTACATATACTGCAAAGGTAAATACCGGCGGTACAAGCAGTAACATCTATAACCTGTCCTCTGAAGTTCAGAAGGGTCAGATCCTCCAGTGCTGGAACTGGTCCTACAACAACATCAAGTACCACATGCAGGATATTGCAAGTCAGGGCTTCTCAGCTATCCAGACTTCACCTGTTCAGGCTACCAAGGAAACAACAAAGGAGTACTACAACACAGTATGGAACTCCTCTTGGGTAGTTTATCAGCCCGTTTCCTTCACAATGGAAACAAACTCCTTCAACGCTCTGGGCACAAAGGCTGAGTTCGAGGCAATGTGTGCCGAGGCTCACAAGTACGGAATCAAGGTTATCGTTGACGTTGTTTTCAACCATATGGCAAACGATATGAGCGAGAACACTATCCATCCTTGGGTTCCTGCAGATCTCAGAGAGAATGCAGATTGCTGGCACGACATCAGCAAGAATATCTACGATTTCGGTAATCGTTACGACGTAACACATTACTGTCTCACAGGTCTTCCCGACCTTAACACCGCTAACTCCACAGTTCAGTGGCACTGCACAAACCTCCTCAAGGAGTGTATCGCAGCAGGTGCCGACGGCTTCCGTATCGATGCAGCAAAGCACATCGAAACTGACTGGGACGCAGACGGAATCAAGAGTGACTTCTGGTACAATGTTCTCGGCGCAGCAACAGCTTACGCACAGTCCACCAGAGGCTTCACACCTTACTACTACGGTGAATTTATCGGCGCTCCCGAGGGTATCGGCATTGATGCTTACACCCGTTATATGAGCGTAACCGATACCGGCGCAAACAGCATCAGAGAGGCTGTTTGCAGTGGCAACGCATCCGCTGCCGCAAGCTCAGGCATCACCTACGGTGAGGCTGCATCCAAGGCAGTTCTCTGGACAGAGTCCCACGACAACTTCAAGGATAACGGCACTCGCTTCATCTCTGATCACAACATCAACAAGACTTGGGCTTTAGTCGGCTCAAGAGCAGAGGCTTGCGGACTTTATCTCGCACGTCCCTCTAATATCGAAACAACCCTCATGGGTGCCGCAGATGTGACCTCCTGGTCATATCCCGAGGTAAGAGCAATCAACCAGTTCAAGAACCACTTCGTAGGTCAGGGCGAGTATCTCTCCTCCTACAACAGTCTTGCCTGCGTTGAAAGAGGCACCACAGGTATGGTAATCGTCAATGTTGGCGGTACATACTACAATGGTATGAGCGCTCCCGTTCACACCATGCAGGAAGGCGTATACTCAGACGCTATCACAGGAAACACCTTCACAGTATCCGGCGGATACATCACAGGTGACATCGGCGATACAGGTATAGCAGTTGTTTATCGTGTAGGCGACAACGGTCCCTTCACAGCAGGTAACCCCACAGAGGTTTCCCTCGTTGGTTCCTTCAACAACTGGGATGCATCAAGCCATGTATTTGTAGCTAACAACAAGCAGACAGCTACAACTACACTCTTCCTCGAAGCAGGCACATACACCTTCAAGATCACAACTTCCTCAGGTCTCTGGTACGGCAATGCAGGTACCATCACAGACACAACAGGAAGCACACCCTGGTCAATGTACGCAAATGTATCTGACAACTGTACACTCATAGCTTCAGGCGGCAGATACACATTTACCTTTGACAGCACCACAGGAAAACTTTCAGTAGAGCATCAGTCAACTTATGACTACAACTCCACAGTTTACCTCAAGGGCAGCTTCAATGAATGGGGCACATCAAACCAGATGACCTACACAGGTCAGAACAACATCGTTACCACCACCGTGACTCTTGAGGAAGGTACATACACCTTCAAGCTCAACAACACAGGCGCAGGTGCATGGTACGGTAACACAGGCACAATCTACGACACAACAGCTACATCTGCTGCTTCAGGTTGGGTAATGAGTACCTCCGTCAATGACAACTGCACACTGGTAGCATCAGGCGGAACATACACATTCAACTTCAACCTTAGCACAAATCAGCTGATCGTACTCTACACACCTCCCACATACAAGGTTACCTTCGTTGACTGGGACGGCACAGTTCTCTCCGAACAGACAGTTCAGAAGGGTCAGGCAGCATCCGCTCCCGTATCCCCCACAAGAGAGAGCGACGGAACTTATACCTACACCTTCACAGGATGGGATAAGACCTTCACAAACATCACAGGCGACACTGTTGTGACAGCTCAGTACACAACTGCTGAGAATGTATACACAGTTACCTTCGTTGACTACGACGGTATTGTTCTTTACTATCAGGTAGTTACAAAGGGCGAGGATGCAACTGCACCCGAGGATCCCGTAAGAATGGGCAACGCTCAGTACAGCTACGAGTTTGCAGGTTGGGACGGCGACTACACAAATGTTCAGTCTGACATCACCATAACTGCAACCTACAAAGAGACAGTAAACGAGTACACAGTAACCTTCAAGGACTACGACGGTACAGTAATCAC
Source organism: Ruminococcus sp. (assembly GCA_045535715.1). Taxonomy (GTDB): domain Bacteria; phylum Bacillota; class Clostridia; order Oscillospirales; family Acutalibacteraceae; genus Ruminococcoides. Next base: position 32,531 of record JAZSME010000040.1, read on the forward strand.
AACACAGCAGGTAGCATACGGCTCCGCCGCAGAAGCACCCGCTGATCCCACAAGAGAAGGCAACGCTCAGTACACATACACCTTCAAGGGTTGGGATGTGGACTTCTCTGAAATCAAGGCAGAGCTCACAGTTACAGCGACTTACACAGAGACTGTAAACAAGTACACAGTAATCTTCCTTGATCACGATGGTACGGAAATCTCCAAGCAGTCCGTTGAGTACGGCTCAAGAGCAGAGGCTCCCGCAGATCCCACTCGTGCAGGCTATGTATTCACCGGTTGGGATAAGACCTTCGGTGAGATCACAGAAGACATCACTGTTTACGCACAGTACGCTGAGGATATCGTATATGTATACGGCTCCTTCAACGACTGGACAGACTCCACAAAGATGACTGCTACTGAGACCGACGGCGTTGTTACAGCCACAGTCGAGCTCGAAGCAGGCACCTACAAGTTCAAGATCAAGCACATCAACAATTGGTATGGTAATACAGGTGTTATTGAGGATACTACCCTCAAGACCTCCGACATCGGTTGGGAAATGGTAGTAGACACAGACGACTGTACACTCCAGGCTTCCGGCGGCTTCTATACTTTCACCTTCAACAAGAACACAAGAATGCTGGAGATCACATTTATCTCCGCAACACACACCGTAACCTTCTTAGACCGTGACGGCAATGTGATTGATGAAGTTGTGGTTGACCACGAAGGCGAGGCAACAGCTCCCGAGGCACCTCAGGTTGAGGGCTACCTCTTTGCAGGCTGGGATAAGGATATCACCTGCGTCACAGAGGATATGACAGTTACCGCTACTTACGTAGAGGCAACAGAAGAGTACACAGTTACCTTCGTAAACTACGACGGCACAGTACTCAGCACACAGACTGTAAAGGCAGGCGAGAGCGCAGAAGCTCCCACCGCTCCCACAAGAGACAAGGACGATAAGTTCTCCTACACCTTCAAGGGCTGGGATAAGGACTTCTCAAGAGTTGTAGGCGATATGACTGTCACCGCAACCTTTACAGAAACACCTCATAAGTTCACAGTAATATTCCTTGATCACGATGGCACAGAGCTCTCCAAGGCAGAGGTTGAGTACGGCAAGAGCGCAGAAGCTCCCGAGACCCCCGCAAGAGAAGGCTATGTATTCATCGGTTGGGACAAGGATATTACAGAAATCACAGAAGATATCACAGTAACTGCACAGTATAAGGAAGCAAGCATATTCCTTATGGGCTCCTTCAATGACTGGCAGGAAAACACCCTTATGACAGAGGGTGAGGAAGCAGGCATCGTATCTGTTACCGTAAATCTTGAGGCCGGCACATACTACTTCAAGATAAAGAACATTGACACATGGTTCGGTAACACAGGTACTATCGAAGATACAACTCTCAAGACCTCCGATATCGGTTGGGAGATGGTAGTTGATACAGACGATTGCACCCTGGTGGCAACCGGCGGTACATACACCTTCAACTTCAATACCGAGACAAATATGCTTGAGGTTCTCTTCACACCTCCCTCATACACAGTTAAGTTCGTAGACTACGACGGTACAGTTATTGAGGAAGTAACAGTAGTAAGAGGCGAAGATGCAAAGGCTCCCGCAGATCCCGTAAGAGCAGGATATAAGTTCATCTCATGGGAAGGCAACTTCACAAACGTTCAGAGTGACCTTACCATCACTGCACTTTACATCCAGATCAAGATCACTTACACAGTTACCTTCTTAGACTTTGACGGCACAGTCCTCAAGTCACAGATCGTAACAACAGGTGAAGCAGCAGAAGCACCTGAAGATCCCACAAGAGAGTATTACACATTCCTCGGATGGGATAAGGACTTCAGTAACATCACCTACAACCTCACAGTCAATGCTCTCTATCAGGATACCCGTTCTTATCTCACAGGTTCCTTCAACGATTGGAGCAAAGACACAGTAATGACCGAGAATGGAAATATTGTAAGCACTGAGATGATTCTCAAGGCAGGCACATATTCCTTCAAGCTCATCAGCAAGGATACCTGGTTCACAAACACAGGTATAATCGAGGATACTACCCTCAAGACCTCCGACATCGGTTGGGAAATGGTTGCTGACCAGAGCATCGGCGATTGCACACTTCTGGCATCCGGTGGTAAGTACACCTTCAACTTCAACATGGAAACAAAGATGCTTGAGGTTATTTACACACCTATGGAATACACAGTTACCTTCGTTGATTACGATGGTACAGTTCTCAAGGAGCAGAAGGTAATGCTCGGCGAAGACGCTGAGGCTCCTGAGGTTTCAAACAGAAACGGCTTCTATTTCACAGGTTGGGATAAGGAGTTCGAAAACATTGAAAGCGATCTCACAGTAAACGCAGTTTACATCCCCAACGACACTACCTACACAGTAACCTTCGTAGGTATGGACGGCACAATCATTGAGACACAGCAGGTAGGCTACGGTCAGGATGCAGTGGCTCCCGAGGCACCTCAGGTTGACGGATACGTATTCGTCGGCTGGAGTGAAGAGTTCTCAAGCATCACAGGCGAAAAGACCATCACCGCTCTGTATGAGGAAGATATCGTTTATATCTTCGGCTCCTTCAATGATTGGGCAGAGGGTATCAAGATGACCGCAGGCGAGGGCGTACACGAGTACACACTCACTCTCGGCAAGGGTACCTACTACTTCAAGCTCAGCTATATCAATGATTGGTTCGGTAATACAGGCGCAATTGACGACACTACACTTGCTACCTCCGACATCGGTTGGGAGATGGTGCTTGATGCTGACAACTGCACTCTGAATGCATCCGGCGGTGAGTACACCTTCAGATACAACACCGAGACCAAGATGCTTGAAATCATCTACACACCTCTTGAGTACACAGTAGTATTTAAGGACAAGGACGGAAAGGTTCTTTCCGAGACAACAGTTAAGCTCGGCGACACAGTAGAAGCTCCCGAAGCTCCCGCAGTTGAAGGCTTCATCTTTGTAGGCTGGGATAAGGACTTCGAGAATATTGCAGAGGATCTTGAGATCAACGCAGTATACATCGAGGACAACACCAAGTACACAGTTACTTTCGTGGATATGGACGGCACAGTTCTCTACACTCAGTATGTTGAGTACGGAGAGGCAGCCGAAAAGCCCGCAGATCCCACTCGTGTAGGCTACATCTTCACAGGTTGGGATAAGGACTTCTCGAAGATTACAGGAGACACAGTAATCACAGCTCAGTACAAGGACAACCAGATTTATCTCGTTGGTACCTTCAATGACTGGCAGACAGACATCAGCTTAAGAAGAGAGGGTTCAACCAACATCTTCTCAACAATGATTGATCTGGAAAGAGGCTCCTACTTCTTCAAGCTCCTTCAGAACGACGTTTGGTACACAAACGCAAGTACCATTCTTGACACAACAAAGGTTACTTCCGATACAGGTATTGAGCTGAGAACTGACACCTCTCTCGGTGACATCATCCTCAATGCTTCCGGCGGTACCTACGAATTCAGGTTCAACGTTGAAACAAACGAACTGGTTGTTATCTTCTACGCCGGTTCAATCCAGAAGTACACAGTAACCTTCGTAAACTGGGACGGCACAGTTATCGATACTCTCGTAGTAGCAAGCGGCAAGGATGCAACTGCTCCTGCTGATCCTACAAGAGAGGGTGATGCTCAGTACTCCTACATCTTCGCAGGTTGGGACAGAGACTTCACAAACGTAACTGAGGACCTGACAGTAACAGCCAAGTACACAACAAAGATCAACGAGTACACAGTTATCTTCACCGATAAGGACGGTAATGTGCTTGATACTCAGACAGTTGAGTACGGCAAGAGCGCTACTGCTCCCGCAGCTCCCACCGTTGACGGCTACGTCTTCAAGGGCTGGGATAAGGACTTCTCCAAGGTAACAGGTGACATCACAGTTGCGGCAACATACCAGAAGGGTGTTGCAAGTAACGTAACACTTGCAGGTACATTCAATGGTTGGGATGCCTCAGCAAGTCCCTTCCTCATTACCGACAACAAGGATAAGGTTTCCTTACAGATGAAGCTCGAAGAGGGCACATATCAGTTCAAGGTTGTTGAAAACGGTTCCTGGTACGGTAACTGGGGCACAATCGCCGACACTACCATCACAACCTCCGCAACAGGTTGGGTAATGGACGCTTCCGCAGGCGACTGTACACTTATTACAAGCGGCGGCACATACGTATTCACTTACACAATTTCCACCCACACTCTCGAGGTAACCTATCTCGGCTCCGAGTTCAAGGTAACCTTCGTAGATTGGGACGGCACAGTAATCAAGACTGAAGTTGTTGAGCCCGGTGGCAGCGCAACCGCTCCCACAGGTACATTCACAAGACCTGCTGACGATGGTTACACCTACGTATTTGCAGGTTGGGATCAGGACTTCACAAACGTAATTGCTCCTCTGAGAGTAAACGCTGTTTACACAGCAACTCCCAAGATGTACACAGTAACCTTCGTTGACTGGAACGGCGCACTCCTCAAGTCACAGAGAGTTGCATACGGCACAGCAGCAACACCTCCCGCAGATCCCGTAAGATCCGGCTATATCTTCTCCGGCTGGGACGGCGACATCTGGTACATCACAGGCAACACAACCTTCAGAGCTCAGTACTCCGACAATGGCGTATACATCATGGGCGACTTCAACGATTGGCAGGGTACAAAGCTCAGCCACATCGGCGGAAATGTATATCAGGGTTCAATCTATCTGGCAGCAGGTCAGTACAAGTTTAAGGTTAAGCAGGGCTACGATTGGTTCGGCAACAACGGCTGGATCGATGACACAACCACCTACACCTCTGATGTGGGTTGGGAAATGAGCTGGGATGCAGGCGACTGCACACTCAACGCATCAGGCAGCACCTACACCTTCAGATACAACACCTCTACCAGAATGTTGGAAGTTCTCTACGTTGCACCTACTTACACAGTAGTGTTCAAGGATTGGAACGGAGCAACCCTCAAGACTCAGTACGTCAAGAGAGGTAACCCCGCATACGCACCCGCAAATCCCAGCAGAGCAGGTTATATCTTCACCGGTTGGGACAAAGACTTCGGTTGGATCTATGAAAACACCACAGTTACAGCTCAGTATGCTCTCAATACTGTAAGCGTAATGGGTGACTTCAACAACTGGGAAGGCACAGGAATGGCACCCGCAGGCGGCACAATGTACACAGCTACAATTGAGCTTCAGGCAGGTACATACAAATTCAAGATCAAGCACGCAGATACATGGTACGGCAACGGCGGTACAATTGAAAACTCCACTCTCGCAACCTCAGCAATAGGTTGGGAGATGGTATGGGATCAGGGCGACTGTACACTTAATGCAACAGGCGGCACCTATACATTCAATTTCAACACCGAAACCAGAATGCTGGAAATCCTCTACAAGGGTCAGGTTTACACCGTAACCTTCGTGGATTATGACGGCTCCATTATCAGCACACAGCAGGTAGAGTACGGCAAGTCTGCCACAGCTCCTGCAAATCCTGTAAGAGAAGGCTTTGAGTTCTCCGGTTGGAGCGGCGACTTCTCATTCATCACAGGAAATACAACCATTATGGCTCAGTACGGCGGCGAAACCGTTGTATATCTGAGAGGTACCTTCAACAACTGGGATATGAGCTCACCCATGAGAGGAACAGAAACTCCCAAGGTTTACACTTATGTGCTCAATCTCGCAGCAGGTTCCTACACCTTCAAGATCAACATCGGCGACGTCTGGTACGGCAATAACGGTACTATTGAAGAAACAACACTCAACACATCCGAAACAGGTTGGGATATGGACGCTACTGCAGGCGACTGTACTCTTAACGCATTAGGCGGCACCTACCTCTTCCGCTTCAACACAGAGACCAACAAGCTCGAGATCCTCAGAGTAACTGATGAATTCACAGTAACCTTCAAGGACTACGACGGCAAGGTTCTCTCAGAGGTCAAGGTTAAGTATGGCGAAGCTGCTCAGGCTCCCGAGGCTCCCGCAAGAAACGGATACGTATTCGCAGGTTGGGATCAGGTATTTGATAACGTAACCGGCGATATGACAGTTACAGCAATGTACAAGAAGACCGTTGTACTTAACGGTTACACACCCGAGGCAACCACTGACGAGATGATTCTCACGGAAGGTTCCTCTGCATACGAAGTAGAAATCGAACTCGAAGAGGGCGAATTCAACTTCGAAATCAGCTACGGCGGAGAGATTTATTCTCTCAACACAACCTTCGCTGAGTACACAGAGGGTATCACTCTCGTGACAGGCGCAGGAAGAATCAGACTTCTTACCTTCGGCGGTATTTACAAGTTTATTTTCGACACAGACACCAAGATGCTCCGTGTTGTAAAACTTCGCGATGCTTCAGGTGATGAAGTAATTCCCGACACACCTGCAACAGGCGATGAGCCTGAGATTCCCGATACACCTTCAACAGGCGACGAGCCCGAGATTCCCGACACACCTTCAACAGGTGATGAACCCGAGAATCCCGATACACCCGTTGTTCCTGAGGAACCTGTTATCAAGGAATTCCTGGTTGTTTATGTAAATACTGACGGTAAGTTCTTAGGATTCGAAAATGTCATAGAAGGACAGGCGGCAGTCAATGCACCTGTGGCAAGTTACGCAGACGAGTATTACACCTACACCTTCATCGGTTGGGATAAGAGCCTTAACTCCGTAACTTCGGATATGGTAGTAACTGCGCTCTATCTCAAGGTTCCCAATACTTACACAGTAATCTTCACAGACTATGACGGAAGAGTTCTTAAGAAGCAGACAGTAGCTTACTCCAAGGCTGCTTCTGCACCTAACGATCCCACAAGAGAAGGCTACATCTTCAGAGGCTGGGATAAGGACTTTACAGATGTTCGTGCAGATATGACTGTTACTGCAAGATACAGCAAGGTTGTTGAAGCAGCAACAGAAGGCACTCTCAGAATTGAGATTGCAGGCGGAACAAACTTCAGAATCTCTGTAAACGGCGGCGCTGCACGTCCTCAGGGCACATCTTACCTCAACACTCAGATGCCCATCGCAGCAACAGTTACGGTAACAGCCGGAACTACAAACAGTAACACATTCATCGGCTGGATGAACGACAAGGGCCTCATCGTTTCAAACGAGATGACCTACACCTTCGTTACAACCGGTAATGATTACTATCGTGCAATGTTCAGCACAGACGTTGAAAATGCAGTGTTTGTTGTATTCAAGAACGACAAGGCAAATCAGCTGATTGACGCTCAGTACTACGTAGCAGGCGATGCAATTGAATTCCCCGATTATCCCACTCACGCCGCATTCATCGTAACAGGTTGGTCAATGACAGCAGAGGAGATTCAGGCTGCAATCGCAGCAGGTGAATCCGTTGTTGTTGTTCCCAAGTGGGAGAAGAAGCTGGTTTACGTTCAGGTAACAGTTACAAACGGCTCCATCGCAAACGCAAGTGCTGATAACAAGTACGTTGCATACTCACAGATTACAGCCACCGCAAATGCTGCTTCCGCAGGCAAGAAGTTTGCTTACTGGATCGATCAGAACGGTAACATCGTAAGCTACAAGGAAGTTTACAGCTTCTATCCCTCTGAGAATGTCAGCATCACTGCAGTATATGTTAAGGACACAGCAATAGTTGATTACAATGTGATCCTCTCAGTTAAGATGGACACATCCTCTGACGATGCAAATATCAACACCGTAATCCTCTCTTGGGAAGTTCCCGAGAACTCTGATATTACCTTCGTTCAGGCAGGTGCACTTCTTGTTGAGGAGAGCAAGTACGACGCAAATACCTTCTACAAGGGAACTACTGACAGCAACGTAACCAAGTGGACACCCGGTTCCGTAAATCAGATTCCCACAAAGACTATCACAGTTAACAAGAAGGGCGTTGAGATTGGTTCCACATGGGTAATTCAGGGCTGGATAACATATATTCAGAACGGCGAGACAGTTACAATCTACACCGATTTACAGAGAGTGACCAAGTAATTCTCTTCGTACAATAGGAGATTGTAAAAATCTGACTAAGTAAATTCTCCCCACTCTCTTTTGAGGGTGGGGAGTTTTGTTTTATAAAAAACTGATGTTTGAGTTAACATTTTCTGAAAAACATTGAAAAATTATTAAATCCCACCCCTAATTGAGGGTTAGGGGTGGGGACAAAGGATAATTTTTATGTATAATAGAATTGTAATAATCCGACCGAGTCGGAATAAAAACGGGAGGTAGTTGTATGAAAAAGAGAATTCTCAGCCTGATTATGTGTCTGGTGTTGATGCTGACGCTCATGCCTTTTAGCGCGTTTGCTAAAAATTCACCTGAGGCACAAATCGTAAAGAACATCGAGATCGCAGGGGTGAGAACACCCTACGCTGGAGAGAAGCCCGATTACGGCAGCAGACTTGAAGGCCGCGGATATACATACAGCAAACAGATGGAATCCGATCCTGAAGTTTTTGAAGGTAAGTGGTGGTATGACGAAACAAGCAAACAGGCGTTAAGTCCGGACAGCGAATTTGTTTACGGTCACTCCTACACCCTGATTATTCTTCTTGTCCCTGAGGAAGGATACGAATTCAGAGTGGATAACTTTGATACTCCCTTTATCTCAGCTACGGTCAATGGCGAAGAGGCTGTTGTAGTCGATGATCTCACAAGCAAGAATCAGGCGCTTGTTGAGTACACCTTTGCGCCTTGTGACCATAACTATGAGATCGACGCTGTCAGTGTTAATGTAACCGAGCCTGTGCCCGGAGAGTATCCTGACTTCACAAATCTTGAAATTGAGACCGAAGGTGTTTCCAAGGGGTCAATCGATTCCCCTGACTACATTTACGGTATTGCATGGTATGACTATAAAACACATACATTTATGAACCCTTCCGACCCCTTTGAGGAGGACGGTCTTTACGAGATAAACATTGTTCTGACCACCGTAGGTGACTTCTGGTTCAAGACAGAAGATGGAAACGCTGCGGTAACATCGTACATAAACGGTAAAGAAGGCGATGTTGCAACCGCCGGTAAAAATGATGAGTACCACATCTGTATTTCATATATCTTTGGCGATGCCAGGGAAGTTGTTGAGTACGTGGACGTTATCGATATCAAAGAGCCTGCTGTTGGCTCAAATCCTGTATTTGACGCAACTCCTGTCGGCGGTAAATTCTATATAAACGGAGTTTTCTGGACAGATGTCACAAATTTAGCAGAGGTTTCAATGAAGGAAACGGATGTATTCTTAGCAGGACACACCTATGAGCTTCAGGTGTGGATCAGAGCAAATGAAGATTACAAGTTCTGTGTGGACGAAGACGGATATATTGATATTATGGCCCTTGTGGGCGGTCAGCAGGCAGACGTGCTCCTCCCCGGTTCGGAAATTTCTGCCGAGCTTTCCGTCAGATACACTCTTTCTGAATCCAGAGTAATATCTTTTGTAGATGTTATGTATGTGGATGCACCTGTTGCAGGAGAAACTCCCGATATGGATGCGTTCTGCACTACCCCCGGTTGTAATGTGTCCATGGTTGAATGGTATGATGTGACAGACGGTGCGACGGGCGTGCTGATGAAAGAGGGCGACACCTTTAAAGCAGGCAGAAGTTACCTTGTGGGCATCAAGGTAGATGCAGAGGGTGATTACACCTATGTGCTGGATGATATGGGAGTCAACTCGGTAGCAGGATATATCAACGGACAAAGCGCCATAGTCTACGGCACTTATGACGATAAGCAGGTGGATCTGGGCTACAAATTCGCCCCCTGCGCAGAGGATCCCAACAAGCCTGACGATATTCTGGGTGATGCAAACGAGGACAAGAAGGTAAATGTCAAAGATGCTACACTCATTCAGAAATTTGCCGCATCTCTTGTTGCCCTTTCTGAGACCCAGCTTGTAATCGCCGACGTGAACGCAGACGGCAAGGTTAACGTCAAGGATGCAACAACAATCCAGAAGTACTCTGCAGGAATGGACACAGGCTTTGATATTGGCGAATTGATTTGATAGCAAAGGTTATGTGAGCCGTGAAATATCGGTTTGCTTGTATATAATTTACTTACAGAAAGGTGATTTTTAAAATGAAAAAAAGTATTCTTGTGATTCTGGCACTTATGCTCGTTGCAGTTTTTGCGCTTTGCGGTTGTGGCAAAGAAACTTCCGAAACAAGCAAGGAAAAAGAAGCGGAAACAAAGACAGTTGCAACAACGGCTCCCGCAGTTACACTTGATGAAGAGGGCGCTAAGGCAATGGTGTTTGCAGACCTTAACATTCAGGAGTCTGCTGCAGAAAACCTTACAGTAACTCAGGAAGGTACTTCTTATGTTATTTCCTTTGAGTGGAGTGGATTTGATTACCAGTATACCATTGACGCTGTGAATGGCGACATTACTGAAATCCTTTTTGACGGAGAGCCCCTTTGGTAAGAAATCAAATATAATTTGATTTTTCAAAAGAAAAATGTATAATTAAAAACGGCGGTGATGAAAGATTGCGTCACCGCCTTTTTGGTAATATCGGACTTTTAGGAGGAGTAAGAATGAAAAAAAGACTATTAAGTATTCTTATGTGTTTTTTGCTTGTGCTCGGTACGGCTTCAGCGGGAGTTGTGATTACGGCAAAGGAGATTTCTACGGAAGAGTTAAGCGGACCGGTGTATTATATCGAAACTTACGACCAGCTCAGAGCTCTTGCTTACAGTGCGCAGGCAGATTGTACTTATGTTCTTGCTGCCGATATTGAGCAGATCGACAATCAGAACGATCAGGAGATTGTCATCCCTGCAGGAGCGGTCTTCAATCTTGACCTTAACGGATACAGTATAAAGAGAAGCACTCAGGGCAACGACAGCGCACTTTTTCGCATAAAAAGCGACGGTAGAATGACTATCAGAGATACCTCTTCCTCTCAGACGGGTTATTGCTCTTTTTCCGAGGGCTATTCAGATTACAGTAAAGCGGTCTTTTACAATGACGGCGGAGAGCTTGAGATTATAAGCGGATACTATGAGATTTTCTCTCCCTTTGAGCAGGGCGACTGCAGTATCCTTCGCACAGTAAGCGGTTACACTAATATTTACGGTGGTACCTTTGATTCAAGCTCCTCCTGGGGCGGCGACACAATATCCGTCGGCCATCATGCATATATGTATGAGGTTCCCCGTGTGTTTGTTTTTGATGGCGAGTTCTACGGAAAGTACTCAAATATTGAAGTTGCACCCTTTAACAATTACCTGAGCTACGGTTGCCTTTTCCCCAGCGTTTATATTCTGGGCGGTAATTTTTACATAACAAAGGACAGCGACAGCTCAGGCTTTGCCTATTGCAACAACGGCTGGGGCAGAGTTATTGTTGCAGGCGGCAAGGTTCCCTCAACATGCCTTAACTCCACAGACCAGAGATTCTTAAGCAACTCTTCCAAGAAGTACGTTACAGATA